>JBKBIZ010000390.1:0-502 GCA_046293975.1 Hyphomonas sp.
GACCTCTCCATCCTGCGACAACGGAATGTACTTCAGCCGATCAAACACGTCCTTGCGCCGTTCCGGGTCGCGCAGGGCGGACCAGTCCTCGGTCCAGCGCGCCTCGGCATAGCCGCCAGCGACAGAACCGACGCCGATGGCGGCGCGTGGATAGGGCGCAGAAGCCTCAGCGTCCTGGGCCTTCGCGGAAGCTGGCACGGCGGCCAGCGCAAGCAGGGTCAGGGCGGCATGGCGCCCACGGCGCATCCCGCGCCGGTCGTTACGAACCGTCATGGTCTCGTCTCCTGATGTCTTGGTTTTCGCTTCGCCCGCCCCGCCGGGCGTCTGTGATCCGGCGGGGAACTCCGGGGAGGAGGCAGGCTCGGGCCGGCGCGATCAGCGCGAGATGTCGCCCGTGAGGCTGAGGATCAGCAGGACGCTGGTGGCGAAGATGGAGATCAGGCCCACGCCGGCGAACAGGTTGTGCCACCACCTGTTGCGCAGATCTCCCAGCAGCCTGTTG
>JBKBIZ010000391.1:0-246 GCA_046293975.1 Hyphomonas sp.
TTGCGGCGGCGGCCGCGGCCATCAGCACCAGGCCGGAACGGATCTTGGAAACGGACAAGGATGACCCCATGACGAGCGAAGACAGGCCCTCGGCCTGGCTCCGGAAACGAACGCGGCGTTCTCTAGCACCCGCGACCGGACCGCGCCATGCCGACGAAAACTCTCGTACACGACTTGCCCTGCCCGGCACCGCTGGTAAAGAGCGCGCCAACCGACCACCGTTCATGGGGGGCGGATGACGGCGAA
>JBKBIZ010000391.1:256-502 GCA_046293975.1 Hyphomonas sp.
CTCAGGCAACTCCAACCGGGCCCTCTCTCAGGCCATCGCCGACCATCTGGACGCCCCCTTGACCAAGGCCCAGGTCAAGCGGTTCGCCGACAATGAGGTCTTCGCCGTCATCGAAGAAAACGTCCGGGGCGAGGACGTCTTCATCCTTCAGTCGACCAGCTATCCGGCCAACGACAATCTGATGGAGCTGCTGATCATCACGGATGCGCTGGTGCGCGCGTCCGCACGACGGATCACGGCCGTCAT
>JBKBIZ010000392.1:0-502 GCA_046293975.1 Hyphomonas sp.
CAGGAGTTTCAGCGTGCGGTACACGGTGGCGATGCCCAGGCCCGGCAGGTCGCTCCGCGCGCGGTCGAGCACGTCGGCAACGGCCAGTGGTCCCTGGGCGGCCTGCATGATGCGGGTGATCACATCGCGCTGGCGGGTGCTGCGGGTGGCGGTCATGGCCGCAGGCTAGCACTCCTGATCGGGGCGTATCAAAAAGCAGCCCACCTTTGACGGGTGGACTGCTGGCAGGGACAGGCGGTCAGCGGCGGTTGGGGTTGCCCATCTCGTCGGGCGCGATGGGGCTGCCCACCGCCTTGGCGTCCACGTGGCTGGCCGGGGCGGGTTTCACGCCGGGGTGTGTGGGGGTCGGGGCGGGCGGGACGCTGCCCTCGGCCGGAGCCTGCTGGGCGTAACTCTGAACGGGGCTCTGCGCGGTCGTCTGTGCGGCAGTCATCTGGGCGGCAGGCGTCTTGACGAAGCTGGCGGTGCCGCCGGTCGCCGTGGGACGCGCGGCCGGGGTGCG
>JBKBIZ010000393.1:0-502 GCA_046293975.1 Hyphomonas sp.
CGCCGTCGGAGAAGCGGTTCGGGTTGCTCTGGACCAGGCCGAAATCGACGGGCCCTGCATAACCCTGGGGTCCGGCTTCAAGGCTGCACCCAAGATTTCCATCGACTATGCCGTCATGGAAAAGACCTCCCGTGCGTCGGTCTTGCCGGTACGCTTCGAGTGGTCGGACCTCGGAGCCTGGGATTCGGTGCACGCCTCGGGCGAAGGCGATGTCGGCCTCCATATTTTGGAGGATTCTGAAGGCTGTCTGGTTCGGGCGTGCGACGGCGTGATGGTCGCCGCCATCGGCCTGAGAGACGTCGGCATCATCGTGGAACGCGATGCGGTGCTGGTGACGGACCTGAAGAAGAGCCAGGACGTCAAGAAGGTTGTGGAGCGGCTGCGCAAGCTATCGCCGCAGCATCTCGACTTCCCGTCCGCCAAGCCCCTGGTCGAGACCGAAGGGGGACGCTGGCCCCGCGTCTATCTGCATGCGCCAGCCCGAAATATCGCGATCGCCCGC
>JBKBIZ010000394.1:0-253 GCA_046293975.1 Hyphomonas sp.
CGGCCTTCATCGCCTCGCAGAGACTTGCGGTGCGCCGGTCCTGCCAGACGATGGCGTTGTGGATCGCCTGGCCTGTCTCCTTCTCCCAGACCACCACCGTCTCGCGCTGGTTGGTGATGCCGATCGCCGCGATGTCGCTAGCGCGGATGCCGGCCTTGCGGATCGCCTGGCGGATCGTCAGCACCACCGAGCCCCAGATCTCCTCCGGATCGTGCTCCACCCATCCGGACCTCGGGAAGATCTGCGTGAACTC
>JBKBIZ010000394.1:263-501 GCA_046293975.1 Hyphomonas sp.
GCGATCTTCATGCTCTCGTCGAAGACGATCGCCCGGCTCGACGTCGTCCCCTGGTCGATCGCCAACACATAACCAGCCATTCCGGTCCTCCCCCTCCTCATGCCATTCCTGCCAAAGGTTTGAGCAGATGCGACAAACACGTGTCAACGGGTGCCGGACAGTCGGGCGACTTCGGCGGAACAAATGGCGCTTTCATCCGTAGTGCCATCATCCCATCCTCTGCAACCTGAGGCGCTGC
>JBKBIZ010000395.1:0-501 GCA_046293975.1 Hyphomonas sp.
TTGATGAAGGGCTGGAAGGTGCCGAAGTCACGCGCCGCCGGCAGGTCGGCTTCGGTGACGACAGGTCGCTCTCCGAGCGAAATCACTGCCCTTCCCGCGCCACTTCCCGCCAGCCGATATCGCGGCGGCAGAAGCCGGTGGGGAAGCTGATCACGTCGACGGCGGCATAGGCCTTGGCCTGCGCTTCGGTGACGCTCGCGCCGGTCGCGGTAACGGCGAGCACGCGGCCGCCATTCGCCACCAGCGCGCCGTCCTTGAGCGCGGTGCCGGCGTGGAAGATCTTGAGGTGGCGCGCGTCCCTTGCACCCGTCTGGTCGCAGGCCGAAATGTCGATCGCGCCGCCTTTCTCGGGCGTGCCGGGGTAGCCGTTCGCGGCCATGATGACCGTGAGCGCGTAGCTCGCCTCGAATTCGGGCGATTCCGCGTCGAGTTCATCCAGCTTGCCGGTCGCGCACAGCCACATGATGTTCGCCAGATCGTCGCGCAGCCGCATCATCAGCA
>JBKBIZ010000396.1:0-500 GCA_046293975.1 Hyphomonas sp.
GGCCGAGTACAAGCTGGCGCTCGACCTGCTCGATCGCGAGCCCTTCGCCCAGGCGAACCTCTACCGGGCCCGGGCCCTGCGCGGCGCGGCCGACGTCGGCTGGCTGTATGGCGCCCATTTCGCCCGGTATGTTTCGCCCCTGTTGCTCTATCCGGTCCTGACGCGACGGCTGGGGCTGGACGGGTTCGGGATCTATGCGGCGGGGATCGCCCTGGCGCTGATCGTCGCGGTGGTCGTCGACTACGGGCTTTCGATATCGGGTCCGCGCGACATCGCCGGGACGGTCGAGGGGCGGGGCGCTATCGTTGGTCAGGCGCTGGCGATGCGCGGCGTGTTGGCGGCACCGGCCGTCGTGGGCGGCGTCGGTCTGGCGATGATCAATCCTGTTCTGGATGGCGCGGGCTTCGCCGTGGCGATGGCGATCCTGCTGGGCGTAGGCCAGGGCGCCAGTCCGTTGTGGTTCTTTCAGGGGATTCGCGATCCGGCGCCGGCGGCGATGC
>JBKBIZ010000397.1:0-500 GCA_046293975.1 Hyphomonas sp.
TGGTGGCCTGTCTGGGCGCCTCGACCGGCGGGACCGAGGCCCTGCGCGAGGTGTTGCAGGCTCTGCCGGCCAATGCGCCCGGCATCGTCATCGTTCAGCACATGCCGGCGGGCTTCACCGCCGCCTTCGCCAAACGGCTGAACAGCCTGTGCGAGGTCGAGGTCAAGGAGGCCCAGCACGGCGATCCGGTTTTGCGCGGCCACGTCCTGATCGCGCCGGGCGACAAACACATGCTGCTGGAACGCCAGGGCGCCCGCTATCAGGTGGCGATCAAGGACGGGCCGCCCGTATCGCGCCACCGACCCTCGGTGGACGTTCTGTTCCGATCCGCCGCGCGGGCGGCCGGACGCAACGCCATGGGCGTGATCATGACCGGTATGGGGGATGACGGCGCGCGCGGCCTGCTGGAGCTCAAGGAGGCCGGAGCCGTCACCGTGGCGCAGGATGAGGCGACCTCGATCGTCTTCGGCATGCCCAAGGAGGCCATCGCGCGCGGCGCC
>JBKBIZ010000398.1:0-500 GCA_046293975.1 Hyphomonas sp.
GCTATCAGCGTATCCGGACCCGCATCGACCCGCGCGGCTGGGTCGACACAGCAGACCTGCGTGACCGGTTCCATGACGCCGTCGACGCCTTCCGTTATCGCGCCGAAGAAGCGGGCGAGTTCTCGCGCGACGCCGGCCACCGCGCCTCCGACGCCGTCCATGACGCGCGCGAGCGTGCGGACGAGCTGTTCCGCTCGGCCCGCAAGGGCTCCAGGAAGGCGCTGAAGAAGCATGGCAAGACGGCGCGTCGTTATGCTGACGACGCGGGAACCTATGCCCGCGATCACGCCCGCGAGGGCGGGGCGCTGTTGGCCGTCGCCACCATCGCCGCCGCTGTCGGCGCGGCCGTGCTGGAAAGCCGACGCCCGGACAGCCACGTGCGCCGGATCGCACGCTTCTGATATTTCTTGCCGCCCGCCGCGACGAAATTCACGGCGGGCGGCAAGGTTTAAGCGAAACTGAGCTCCTTCATCAGCAAGGCTCGGCTTTGCTGCGGCGGC
>JBKBIZ010000039.1:0-19891 GCA_046293975.1 Hyphomonas sp.
CGGGGTATCTCATTCTTCGGCGTCCCCGTCCCCGATCACGCTTTTTTTCAGAATGCGGTTTTCCAGCGTCAGGTCCGCCACAACCTCCTTGAGATCGCGCATCTCACGCTTCAGGCCCGTCACTTCGCCGGACGTCGCCTGCCGCTCAGTGTCGCCCGACAGCCGCTTCTTGCCGGCTTCGAGGAACTCCTTCGACCAGGTATAATACAAGCCTTGGGCGATCCCCTCGCGTCGGCACAACTCGGCAATCGAGTACTCGCCGCGTAGGCCCTCAAGGACAATCCGGATCTTCTCCTCGGCGGAAAACTTTCGCCGGGTCTGACGCTTGATTGCCTGCACATGCTTCTCGGCCGAACTCTCCTGCGGCCCGGATTTCTGTCTCATCTTCTCTCCTCGTATCAGTTACGATGAGCCAGAAATCCTCCTTAAGCAATTTCGCCGGTCTGTCTCACAGTCGCTGACGGGGAACACCGGCTTTTTACTTAGGCAACGTCATGCCGGACGAGCAGGCAACTTCAGAGGTTGCAGTCGGATTCTGGGAGCGATGTTCGGACCCATTGTTTACCAGGCATGGGCGCGGTCCAGGGGGTATAGGTGAGGCTGAGGATTTCAGCGTCCCGCTGGAGGTTCAGGGTGAGCGGGGTGCCGGGGGCGGCGGTTTCGGCCGCTTCGAGGGCTTCGGGGTTTGTGATGAGGTCGTAGCGCTGGATGCCGGCGGCTTCGGCGAACGTACCGGGCACGATGGGGCCGGCGCGGGTGGCGCCTTCCTCATCCTTATAGGGACGAAATCCGATGACGAAATTCTGCAACATCTGTTCTTCCGCCACAAAACAGGGTCCGAAAAGATCTGACGGCAGATCAAGTGGCTGGCCCTCCATCATGGCACGGAATTCGGCGCTGCCCGTCTCGCCGAGATAGATCTCCGTCAGGTCATGCCAGAGGGCAACGCCGTCTTCAGCTTCCTTCTGGCTTTCGATGAAATCGAAGATCAGATCATCGGCGCGCAGTTCCCCGCCGGAGGCGGCGCGGATGCGCGCGTCGACGAGGGCCACATAGAGCGGCCCGCGATTATAGGGCACGATCTGGGCGTTGCCGTCGGCAAAGAAGAGGCGGGTAACTTCGGTATTGGAAAGGTTCGACTGCGGATTTGTGTAGTAGGATTTTGCGTAACCGTTGAAGTCGTTGATGTAGTGTTCAAGGCTGGTGAGGCCGGCGCGGTAGGGCAGGGCGACGGTGTAGTAGTTTGTAACGCCCTCGGAATACCATTGCTGGCCGCCCGCGCCGCCGCCATCGCCGTATCCGCCGACGAAATGGTGGAGCGCTTCATGGGCGAGCAGCCCGCGAACCTCGTCGGGATCGCGGTCTTCGCCCTCGACGGTGCCGAAGATGAAGGAGTTGAAGCCGCCCCCGCCGCCGCCCTGGAAACGCTCCGTGGTCCGCATGAAGATGCGGAAGGGCGTGTCGCTGGCGCCGAAGAAGCTGTTGAAATAGGTGTAGGCCTGCTGCGTCCAGGCGGCGGCCCCGTCGAGATCGAAGGCGGCGGGCGTGATCCAGTAGATCGCAAAATCGCCTGCGCCGTCTTCAGGCTGGCTGCGCAGGGGGCCGGCGAAGAAGAAGCTGTTGTTGAGGTTTTGCGCGGTGACGGTGGCGGTGACATTGCCCTCGCCGAGGCTGGAGGCGGCGCGGGCGCCGGGGGTCAGTTCGTCAAGGTTCCAGTCGAGCGCGACCTCGCGCGGCCAGCCCGAAACAGGCAGGGCGAGCATCGTGTTGCCCGAGCCGTAAAAGCCGGTGAGCTCCGTGCGCGTATCAATCAGCGGACCGGGGCGGGTGGCCGAGGTGATGACGCGCGGCTCGATGGTGTAGCGGACGGTGACGTCGCCTTGGCTCGCGCGGGCGGCGAGCCAGCGGCGGTCCTGGCGGAAGTCGGACGGGTCGGCGGGGTCTTCCTCGATGGTGAGGGGGAGCGGGCCGGCCTCGTCTTCGGCCACCAGCGTTTCGGGGCGGCGGAGCGCGCCGGGCGCCATGACGCGGACGATGGCCATGGAGAGGAAGGTGTCACCGGGCGCGAGGACAGGCTCGCGGATAGTCAGCGTCACGTCGATGGTCTCGACCTTTTCGCCGGTGGGGCGGCGGGGGGTGAGGGTGATGTCCATCTCCGCCGGGCGGGCGATTTGCGCGGGCGCGGGCACTTCAGCCGGGGCGGCGCAGGCGGCGAGGAGGGCGGCCAGGAGGAGCGCGGCGGCGGTGAGCGCGGCGGGTTTCGGGCAGGCGGGGATCATGCGGCGGGCTCCTCTGGGGCGTGTCAGGGCCAGATTAGCGCAGGGCGCCGGGAACTTTAATCGAATAGAGCGTCGCGGGCAGGGGGGCGCGAAATATCTATCCCGGCAGCGCGCCTCTGGCGGGGCATTCATGCAGAGGCCGCGCATTCGGGCGCATTATCGAAAGGACTATTCTGCCGCGCCTGAGGAAAGTTGACGCTGGAGTTTTTGAGGTGAGGTGGGCGATGGCGCAGGTAGGATATCTGGAGCAGAGCGCCTTTGCGCGCGCCCGGCATCCCTTGCGCGCGGCGGGGGCTATCTTCAGCCTGCTGATCGCTATGGCAGGCTGCGAGGCGGCGCCCGCGCCAGAAGCAGAGCCTGACCCCTCCTATGAGATAACACTCCGGCCAGAGCTGGATGAGACCGGCATGGTGGAAGCCATCGCAGTAAGCTCGCGCCTCCATGGCGGGCTGAAGGCGGGGGAAACACGCCTGAAGCTCTCGGCGCCGGTTGTATATGTCAATGTCACGGGCATCGCGGACCGTATCCTCGATCTGCGTGTGACGGACGGGGCCGGCCCGGTCACGTTCACCCTTGAGCAGGACGATCCGGTGCCCGGCGGTTTCCCGTACTTCCGGCACTGGACGGCGACGCGGGATGTCGAATACCCTCTCGACATTACTTACCGCGCGCTGGTCCAGCCTGAGGGGGGACCGCCCGGGCCGGCCTTTGGTATTCGCCCGTCGAAAGGCGGGGTGAGCGGCGCCGGCGCGGGATATATGATCGTGCCGGTCAATTCAGAGTCCAGCCTGTCGGTTCTTGATTGGGATCTGTCAGAGTTCGGACCGGGAGCGGTGGGGGTCACCACGTTCGGAGAGGGGCGTGTGCTCGTCAAAGGGCCCCCCGCCGCTCTGATGCAGGGCTGGCTGATGGCGGGGCAGGCGGGGCAATATCCGCTGGCGGAGGAAGAGAGCCATTTTCGCGCCTATTGGCTGGGTGATTTCCCTTTCGATGTTGCCGCTGAAATGGCTTATGCCAAGGATTTATATGACTTTTTCGGCGAGTTTTTCGCCTATCTTGATCCGGCCCCGGATTACCGCGTATTCCTGCGCCAGCTCGATACCGAGCCCTATGGCGGGGCCACAGCGCTCGCCAATTCGTTCATGCTGTCACGCGGGCCGGCCTTGCCTGAAGAGATAGGCGGGCAGTCGCCGCGCTCAACGCTGGCTCATGAGATGATCCATATGTGGGTAGGCGGATTGAGCGGGGAGCATGTTCAGACGAACTGGTTTTCCGAAGGGCTGACGACTTATTATGAGCATACTGCGCCGTTCCGGGCGGGACGTGTTCCGTTTGAGGAATATGTCGCTGAGCTCAACGCGCTGAGCGAGCGGTATTACACCAATCCGGCGCGGGCGATGTCGGCCGTAGAAATCGGCCAGGTCGGCTTTAATGACGGGCGCGTGCGCCATGCGCCGTATGAACGCGGCGCGCTTTACTTTGCCGATCTGGATGCGCGCATCCGGGCAGCGAGCGGGGGCGCGCGTACGCTCGATATGCTGCTGCACGAAGTGTTCACGCTGCGCCATAGTGGCGATGTTGAGCTGACGATTGAGGCCTGGAGCGATTTCGTTTCGCTGGAGCTGGGCGCTGAAGAAGAGGCGTTCGTCCGGGCGCTGCATATCGATGGCGCGCTTATCTATCCGGCGAGCGACGCTTTTGGCGCATGTGTGCGCGGCGTGCCCGCAGTGCTGGAAGCGGGCGGCGAGGCGTTTGAGGGGATGCGGTGGGAGCCTGTCGAGGGCGCGGCGCCAGAGGCCTGTTTTGCCGTCCACGCTGCGGACACTTCCCCGTGAAACGTGGCGGAAGGGACGGTGGATTTCGCTTCAGCCGGCGGGCCCGCTGGGGAGGACATTTATGCGCAGGCGGCGCGCGCCATCGCGGCCTTTGCATAAACAATTTCGATTCAGGCTGTCAGTTTGCTGGCGTGGAGCGCTGCTCCGACGACCAAAAACGTCCTTGATGGCGGAAAAAATATAATAGATTTAAAGGGTAAGGATTATCTCACAGTGGACGCATCTGACAGTTCCAACCAAAACGTCCTGAGCTTTGCCCATTGGGTAAGGGACATGCTGACCTTGATGCGGTCTGGCGAGCCGGGCACCATTCCGCTGTTTGAAAGCTCGGTGCCTGAACCCGTCGACATGCTGGGCGATATCATCCGCACGGCGTTCCGGGACGGGTTCCCTGCGTCCTATAAAAGCGTTTTCATGCGCAATAATCCGGATGTGGGCGAGCTTCTGGCCGCGCGCTATGGCGTGCCCGAAGAGTCCATTCTCTGCACGACGGGAGCCACCAGCTCCGTTTCGATGATCTATACCGCGCTGCTCTCGCCTGGTGACCGGATTCTGGTGGAAGCGCCGGGCTTTGACATCTTTGCCAATATGGCGCGCGATGTCGGCCTGCAGGCTGACTTCTTCCGCAGGGAAGCGCCGGATTTCGGCATTTCGGTGGACGGCATCCTCGATGCGCTGCACGCCGATACGCGCCTGGTGGTGCTGACGAACCTGCACAATCCGAGCGGCGCTTATGTCAGCGATGAAGTGCTTGGAACGCTGGCGCGGGCATTGGCCGATCGGGGCGTCCTGCTGATGCTCGACGAGGTTTACCGCGATTATCTCGCCAGCGCCGGGCCCGGGCTTGACCCGATGCAGCATGACAATGTCCTGCGCCTCAGCAGCCTGACGAAGATCTTTGGCCTCAGCACGCTGCGCTGCGGGTGGATCATTGCCGGGCGCAGTCTGCTCCGCCGGTTGCGGGACTATTCAGAGCGCGCCGATTTCAATGTCTCGCGCCTTTCCCATTGCGTCTCTGCCGAAGTTCTGGCGAGGGCTGACATGTTCGACGCATGGCGCGACGAGATGATGAGCGACGCCCGCCCGGTTGCGGCGGCGGCCCTGAACGAGATGGCAGCCCAGGGGCTGATCCAGCCCGGGATGACGCTGCAGGGATGCACCTGCTTTCCGCAACTCATTGGTGTGGAAGATACGCGCAGCTTTTCTCAATGGCTTTCGGCCAAGCATGGCGTGGTGGTTGTGCCGGGCGAATGTTTCGGCGCGCCGGGCTATCTGAGGATTGGCTACGGCCTGCCGACAGACCGCCTGAGCGAAGGTCTGGATCGCTTCGCGCGCGGGCTTGCAGAGTACCGCGCCACCAGCAAGAAGCGCAATATTGCCTGAGGAAACTGCCATGTCCGATACGCCCCCTGTTGCCGATGGCCTGAAGCGCAATGTCAGCCTGTTCGGCGTTGTGTCGCTGGGGCTGGGTACGGCGGTGGGCGTCTCGATTTTCTCGATCCTGGCGCCGGCAGCCGCCGTGGCGGGACCGGCGATGCTGGTGTCGATGGTGATCGCCATCGTGCCGATGATTGTCTTTGCGCTGATCTATTCCTTCATGGGCGCAGCAGCGCCGGCAACGGGTGCCTCGTTTGAGTGGCCGCGCCGGTTTGTGCATCCCTTTGCCGGGTTCATCATCAGCTGGATGCGGATTGCCGGCAGCACGGCGGCGCTGATCGTGCTGACGATGGTGCTCGTCTCCTATATGTCGTCGATCATTGCGTTGCCATCAAAGCTGGTGATGTTTGGCATCTTTGCCGTGGTGTTCCTGATCAACCTGGCCGGGGTCTCGTTTGTGGCGCGCAGCCAGGCGGTCATGCTGGTGATCCTGCTGGCGACCTGCGCCGTGTTCGTTTTTGGCGGCACCGGACATGTGGAACCGGCCAATTTCGAGCCCTTTGCCGACAAGGGCATCCTCGGCATTCTCGCCGCGATTCCCCTGCTGATTTCGCTGTTCCTCGGGATCGAGAGCGCAACGGAAGTGGGCGGGGAAGTGCGCAATCCGCGGCGGAACATTCCGCTGGGCATCGGCATTTCAGTGGCGCTGACGGCGGCGATCTATTTCGGGGTGGCGGTTGTTGCCATCGGTATTCTCGGCGCAGACGCGCTGGGCGCCTCGTCGGCGCCTCTGCTGGACGCGGCGATGGTGTCGCTGGGCGAGAACGGGCGCATCCTCATTCTCGTCTGCGCCTTTGTGGCCATCGGCAGTTCGATCAATGCCACCTTTGTCATCATGACACGGTTTCTCTATGCGATGTCGCGGGCCGGGATGCTGCCCTCCTTCCTGGGCCGGACGAACGAAGCCCGGGGCGTGCCCCAGAACGCCATTTTCCTCACTTTCGGCTTCTGCTGCCTGGGCCTCTTCATGCCGCAGAACCTGGTTTTCCTCTTCCTTGCGGTGAACATTCCGACGATCCTGAAATATGCCGCGACCTGCCTTTCGGCCATTGGTCTCTGCCGCCGTGAGCCGGAATTGCGGGCGGCCGCCTCGTTCAGCCTGCCTGCGAGCATGGTTTATGCGCTGTCGGGGGCAGGGATTGTTCTGGGCTTCCTTATCATCCTATTGGGCATTTCGGCCGACTGGCGCCCATATGTCCTTCTGGGAGGCTGGGCAGCACTCGGTATCGTCTACTATCTGGTCAACCTCCGGATGCGGAGTGTCCCGAAGGGCGATTGACCGGCCCGGCAGAAATATTCCCCAACAGGGCGCTGGAGAATAATTGTTGCCGAAGCCGGGGCGGGTGTGTCGCAAATAGTATAAAAAAACCGTCATCTGTTTCCTAGCGTGAGATCTAATCAAAGCCGTGCGGGAGCCAGCGCCATGAGGGGGGCTGGCCGGGGAGTACGGGGTGAGGTCGGAGATCAGCGATGGAGAGAAAAGTGATCGTGAAGCGCCTGTTGAATACGTGTGCTCTGGCAGCCATAGCGTCCGCCCTGGTTGCGCCGCTTGGCGTTACGCAGGAGCAGGACGAGGCGGCGGCTACTGTGCCGGCCACTGAGGACGCAACCGCGACGCTGGAAACAGTTGTCATCACCGGTTCGCGCATTCGCCGCGATGTTGCCTCAACGCCGGCACCCGTCGTCACCTTCGGGGAAGCGGCCTTCCAGGAACGCGGACTTGTCAGCGCGGGTGACGCGTTAAACGAGATCACTTCGCTTCGCCCACAATTGAACCAGGCGGCCGGCGACGGCACCGCCTCCGGTTCGGGCCAGCAGTATCCTGAACTGTTCGGTCTTGGTACCGGACGCACGCTGACGCTGGTCAATGGCCGCCGCTTTGCGACCACATCCAGTGGTCTCGGCGACGCGCAGGTTGACGCCAACATTATCCCGACCGGGCTTATCAGCCGGATTGAAGTAGTCCAGGCGGGCGGCGCGGCCGTCTATGGTTCGGACGCCATTGCCGGGGTTGTAAACTACATCCTCAAGGACGATTTCGAAGGCGTTGAGCTTGACCTGCAATATGGAAACAACGAGCTCGGCAATTACGAGAATTTCACCGGCCGCGTGACGGCGGGCCAGAATTTCGACAATGGCCGCGGCAATATCGCGGTGAACCTTGAGGCATCCTCGACACCTCTGCTGCGCTTCAGCGATTTCCCGGAATCCAGCCGTTCGCGCATCACGCAGGGCAACCCGGCGGACACCGGCCCGACGGATGGCATTCCGTCGCTTCAGGAAATCATTCCGGCGTATTTCTGGAACTTCAACGGCAATGGCGTGATCTTCAACGCGCCCGCGCCACCGCCGAACTTCCTGACTCAAGTGGGGGGCACGGCTTCGCAGTTTGCGCCTGATGGCTCGGTCGTGTCTTACAACCCAGGCAACATTCTGGGTATTCCGTTCGCGGAAGGCGGGCAGGGCACGCGCTACAGCGATCTTGCCGGCCTGCGGACCGGAGTTGAGCGGTTCACCGGCAACCTGCTTGCCCATTACGACATTTCCGACAATCTGCGCTTCAATACCGAGGTGCTGTATGCGCAAACGACGGGTGAAAGCGTTCCGCAGGGCTATGCTCGCTCTGTTCTGAACCAGACCAGCGTGTCTTCGGGCGCCATCCGGTTCACGAATGCCAACCCATTCCTGTCGCAATCGGCAATCGATACGTTGAGCGCGGCCAATCCCGGCTTTGCTTCGGGCGGCGGTCTCTGGCTGTCACGCCATTTCTATGATGACCTCTTCCCGAGCAACGTTCAGGAAAACGAAACTACGACCTGGCGTGTGCTTGGCGGATTTGAGGGCGACTTTGATGCCTCTGGCCGCAATTTCTACTGGACCGCTTCGGCCAGCTTTGCCGATGTGCGGGGTGAGCAGAGCCGTTGGGAAGCTGACTTCCTGAAGTTTAACCGCGCGGTGAACGCTGTACGTAACGGCGCAGGCGATATCGTCTGTGCCGTGAATGCGGACGCCGATCCGAGCAATGATGATCCAAGCTGCGCGCCTCTCAATCCCTTTGGCGCCGGCAATATCAGCGAAGCAGCTTCACGCTATGTCTCGGTACTGAGCGGTAATGAATTCGCCAACGAGCAGGTTGACCTGCTGGCGACCATTGGTACGCAACTGTTCACGCTGCCGGCCGGCCCGGTCGATGTGGTGCTCGCGTACGAGCATCGCCGTGAAGAAGCGACCTTTACGCCTTTCCTTGCAAACCAGCAGGGCCTCGTCGGAACAGGCGCAACGCAGGCGGAAAGCTCTGGCAAGTATAATACCAACGAGTATTCGGCCGAGGTGCTCGTTCCGATCTTCGGCGGAAACTTTACGCTGCCAGGCGTGAAAGCGCTCGACTTCAGCGGCACCTACCGTTTCGTCGACAACTCTATTGCCGGTGAAGAATCGGTCTGGAGTGCAGGCTCGCGCTGGGAAATCACTGATGGCGTGACCTTCCGCGCGACCCGTAGCCGGAACTTCCGTGCACCGACGCTCGAACAGCTGTTTGCGCCGCAGAATACGATCCTGACCAATGGCGGGTTTGACCCTTGCGATGCGGACCGGATCAATGCGGGCCCGAACCCGGCAGTGCGCCGCGCGAACTGCGAAGCTGAATGGGCTGCCAATCCGCAATATGGGGATCTGGCTACCTTCCAGAACCCGGCAGAAAACTTCACGGTGACCAGCGTGCTGACGGGCGGTAACCCTGAGCTGCTGAACGAAGTTTCCGAGACGACCACTTTCGGCATCGTGTTCGACAACTTCATCGTGCCTGGCCTGACCGTTGCGGCTGACCGGATCGAGATCGATCTGACGGACGGCCTTTCTGCCTTCACGACGGCCGATTTCATGGCGACCTGCTATGACAGCGCGCCCCAGCCGTCGGCTATCTGTTCGGCCTTCACGCGCCTGCAAACGGCCGATGGCTCCAACCCGGCTGGCACAACAGCGACCGGGCGTACAACGACGTTCAATGCGGGCGAGATCAAGTTCCGCGGCGAAGTCTATTACGTGAACTACGGCTTTGATGTGAACGACCTTTTCAGCAGCGCGACAGGCAATGTGACCCTCGGCCTGGAAGCGACACATATGGCTGAGCTCAAAACGTCTGTGACGGGCACGACCTTCGTTCGCACAGACAATACCGTGCAGCGTCCTGACTGGACGGCGCGCTTCAATGCGGGCTACTCCAATGGCCCTGTGCGCCTGAGCTATCAGGTTGATTATCTTGCTGACGTTCTGGCGCTGCCGGATGCGACCATCGAGAATAATCCGAACCCAGAAATTGATGCGAACTATGTTCACTCGCTCTCGGGACTCTACGAGATCCGGGATGGCTTGACGCTGCGTGCCGGTGTGACGAACATCTTCGATGAAGACCCATCCTACCCGACTTTCGTTCACGGGGATATTCTGGGTCGCCGTTACTTTGCAGGCGTTAACTACCGCTTCTAAAGTACCGGACAATTCCACGAGACCAACATCAAAGGAGGCGCCAGCCACCATGAGTAATACCTTCAGGCGCCTTCTTTATTGTCTTTCGGCGGGAACCATTCTTGCAGGCTGCGTCAGCGCGCAGCCTGCAACCCCGCCTGCTGCCGCTGCCCTTGACGTGCCTGCCGCAGTTGCTGTTCCGCTGATTGCCGAAGATAACTCCGTACGCGGAGAAGGCGTTTTCGCCGGGGAGGCCATCGCCTATACGGCGGCTCTTGAGCGGGTGAGTATTGCCCCGCAAGACGACCTGCCGGGAGCCGATCTCGTCACAATTTCCTATGTCGCCGAAACGGACGTGCCCGCCAATGAGCGGCCCGTGCTGTTCGTGTTCAATGGCGGGCCGATTTCAGCCTCGCTCTGGCTGCATATCGGGGCGCTTGGTCCCCAGCGCGTTTATGCGCCCGGCGATCTCAGTGCGCCACTTGAAGATTATGCCCTGGTGGCAAATCCATATTCGCCGCTGGACGCGGCAGACATGGTCTTCTTCGATCCTGCCTCGACCGGTTTCAGCCGCGTGGCCGAAGGGGGCGACGCATCGAAATTCTTCTCTGTGCGGACAGATGCCGCGCAATTTGTTGCGTTCGCAGAGGCCTGGCTGGAGAAGCACGGGCGCTCCGGCGCCCCGGTATTCATTCTCGGCGAAAGCTATGGCACCCACCGCGCTGCCGAAGCGGCCGGGCAGATCGCCGAAGCCGGAAAGCTGAACCTTGAGGGCGTGTTCCTGATGGGCCAGGCGGTGAACGTCATCGAATATGCCCAGCGCAAGCAGAACATCCTCAGCTATGTCGCGTCGCTACCGACGCTGGCGGCGATCGCCTGGGATCTGAATGTGATCGACAGGGAAGGGCGCAGTATTGAGGAATTTATCGCGCAGGCGCAGGCTTATGGCGAAGCGGAATATCTGGGCGCGCTGTTCAAGGGGCAGCGGATCACGCCAGAGGAGCTGGCGGAGGTAGCCGGCAAGCTGGAAGCCTATACCGGCATTCCAGCGTCATACTATGTTGAAAACCGTTTGCGCATTTCCAAGGAACAGTACCGGGTGGAACTTCTGAAGGATCAGGGCTTGATCCTTGGTCGGACGGATGGCCGCTATACAGGGCCGCTGGGCGACGGGCGCGGCGATCCTGCGGGCATCCTGCAAGCGGCCTATTCCACGCTGTTTGCCGCCTACTTTACCGAAACATTCGGTGACATCCCGCTGGATGGCTACAAGGAGATATTTAGCGCCGGAAACTTTGACAGTTGGGACTGGGGCGCGGCCTCTCCCTTCGGTCATTTTGCCTATGCAGAACGCATTGAAGCCGCATTCAAGGCCTATCCAGCGTTCCGCGTTCTGGTCGGCACCGGCTATCATGACACGATGACGACCGTCGGCGCAGCTGATTATCTCGTCGATCAGTCGGACTGGCCAATGGGCCGTGTACGGAGCGGAAAATATATCGGCGGTCACATGGCCTATTCGGTGGAAGCCTCCGCCCAGGTGTTTGGCGAGGATATCCGTAGCTGGGTTCGCGGCTGGCCAGAAGCAGGCGCAAGCGAGTGATCTTCATCGGTGCAAATGAGATACAGCAGGCCCTGAGCTATACCAGCTGTATCGAGGTGATGCGGAAAGCGATGGCGCGCCTCTCGACCGGCGAAACGCAGCAGATGCTGCGCCAGATACTGCCGCTGGAAGAAGGCCGTATGTTCGCCATTATGGGCGGCACCCTTGGCCCCGGCGGGCCTTTCGGTTCGAAGCTGATTTCCGTGGTGCCCCACCGCGCCGAAGGTGGGCCCCCCTCGCACCAGGGCGCTGTGGTGATCTTTGATCCCGTTACCGGCGCCCCGCTCTGCCAGCTCGAGGCTGGGATGATCACCGCGATCCGCACCGCCAGCGCCAGCGCTATGGCGACCGATGTTCTGGCACGCGAAGGCGCCCGTGTGCTGACGATCCTGGGCGCAGGCGAGCAGGCCTGGCATCATGCCTGCGCGCTACCCGCCGTGCGCCGGTTTTATGAAATTCGGATATGGGGGCGCAATATGGAACGTGCCCAGTCGCTTGCAGATAAGGTGCGTCAGCGGACGGGTATTGCTTGCTCGGGATATGACGATGTCGCGGGCGCGGTTGCCGGCGCGGATGTGATCTGCACGGTTACCGGCGCGGCATATCCCATTCTGACCGCCGGCATGGTGAACGCCGGCGTGCATATCAATGTCGTCGGCTCAAGCTTTGACGGGCCGCGTGAGATTGATGATACGCTGGTCGCGGCGGCGCGTTTCTACGCGGACTCGCGGGCGTCGGTACTGGCGCAGGGCTCTGAGCTGCGCCATGCGATTGCCAGCGGGGCGGTGACTGAGAGCCATCTGCTGGGCGAAATTGGCGAAGTGGTGCTCGGCAGCGTTCCCGGGCGGACAGGGCTCGGCGACATCACGATCTATAAATCTCTGGGGCATATCGTGCAGGATATCGCTTCGGGATATCATGTTTACCAGACGGTGTGTCGGAGGAGTGCAGGATGATGCGTTTCAGGATTTTTGCCGGTGGGTGTGCCGTCATGGCCGCGTTGGCCCTCAATGCCTGTGCGCAAACAGGCACGCAGACGGCCTCACCCGCTGAAGCACCGGCGCCGGTCATCGCGCCCGTTTCAGCGCCTACGGCGACGCCTGCCCAATCGGCCCCTTATCGCAGCGTGACAGAGCACAGCTTCGCGGCCAATGGTGAGACAGTTTCCTACACAGCAATTGCCGGAGACACCTGGCTGCGCGATATGAACGGCGAGCCAACGGCCAGCATCTTCTCCTTCACATATCTGCGTACGGATATTCAGGATGCTGCACGCCCGGTCGTGTTCGTGTTCAATGGCGGGCCGGGTTCGGCCTCGATCTGGATACATATGGGCGCCATTGGCCCGCGCCGGCTTGTTCTGGACGCAGACGTAAACCCTTCGAATGTTCCGCCCTTTGGTCTGGAAGACAATCCCAACTCCATTCTGGATGTGGCCGATCTGGTGTTCATTGATCCGGTCGGCACGGGGTTCAGCGTGCCGCTGAACGGCACCGACCCCAAGACATTCTGGGGCGTCGATGAGGACGCCGAGGCAATTGCCCAGTTCATCGAGCTCTGGCTCAGCGAGTATGGCCGCTGGAACGCGCCGAAATATGTGCTGGGCGAAAGCTATGGCTCCATCCGCGCGTCGGTATTGCCGCGCGCGCTGATGGGCGGGCCGGTTTATACCGGCCTGATGCGCGGCATCACGCTCGATGGGATCATCCTTCTGGGAACCACGCTGGACGCCCGCCAGGCTGGCGGCGACGTTGAAGTGCCCGCAGAAACACTTGCGGCCCAACAGGCGCGCTCTCTTCCGGGGATTGTCGCAACATCTGCCTTCCACGGACTGGTGGAGATGCCCGCCGAGGGCGTCACCACAATCTACAGGGCCGCCGAAGCCTATGCGCGCGAAACCTATGAGCCCGCGCTGCGCCAGCATCTTGCCGGCACGCTCGCGCCAGCAACCCGCGCTCAGGTACTGCAGGATATTGCCCGCATGACCGGCGTGTCTGAAGGCGATTTCGGAGACGATCTTTACATTGATGAGCGCAGCTATGCGAAACTGGCATTGCGCGGGCGCGGCCTTGAAATTGGCATGTATGACAGCCGCTATACGCTGCCGCTGGCCAATAGCGGCGGTGATCCGGTTGCGGATGATCCGGCGATGACGCGCTATGTGCCCGGCTTCATTGCGACATTCCATCAGATGATCCGGGATGATCTCGATGTCCGCATGGGTCGGCCCTATGCCTCGATCCGCTGGCGGGAGTTGCTGTTCGGCTGGAACTGGGATCGCAGAGGCGTTGCCGAAGGGCAAAGCTATGCCACCGATCTTGCCTGGGCGATGCGGCGCAATCCGGATCTTCGGGTGCTGGTGGCGTCGGGCTATTATGACCTCGTGACGACGCCGGCCGATGCGCGCGCCTCAATTGCCGCCGCAGGCGTGCCACAGGACCGCGTGACATTCACGGATTACGAGTCCGGGCACATGCTGTATCTGGGCGGAACATCTGAAGCGTTTTCCAGAGACCTGCGCAGCTTCCTGGAAAAGTAGCGCCTCAGGCGGGCCCGATGGCGGCGAGGAAAAGCTCGATATCGTCCATCGTATTGAAAACCGAAACCGTCGGCCGGAAACGGTTTGCCGAGACGGTGGTGGTGATGCCCGCCGCCTTCAGCTTCGGACCGAGACGCGTGCGCGCGTCCTGATAGGCGCAGGCGACGATCGGCGTCCGGCTTTCTTCCGGCGTCAGCAGGTCATAGCCCTGCGCTCGCAGGCCTTCCTTGAGGCGCGTGGTCAGGCCGATCGCATGGCGCTGTATGGTCTCGACGCCAAGCGCGTCGATGTAATCGAGCGAGGCATTCAGCAGAGCGACCGTGGTGTGCGAATAGGTTCCGAGCGCGAAGAGGCCGGTGGCCGTGTCCTCAAAGGCGTAGCTGGCAACCTCCTCACCCGGAGGATCGAACGGATAGACATGGCTCGTAAACCGGCTGACGCCATAATAGCCATATTGGGTGCGCGTCAGCGCCTCGCGCGCGCCACGCCGGACATAGAGGAAGCCGAGACCGAAATCCCCCATCAGCCATTTATAGCTGGCGCAGGCGGCAAAATCGACGCCGCTGGAGTGCAGGTCCACCGGCACGCAGCCAGCGGCATGGATAATGTCGGCATAGACGAGCGCGCCGCGCGCATGGGCAAGATCGCAGATGGCTTTGAGGTCATGCTGGAAGCCATTGAAGGTGGAGACGAGCGAGAGCGCGACAAGGCGCGTGCCCGGCGTAATCGCGCGGTCCATGTCCTCCAGCGAGATGCGGCCCTCGCGGTGGCCCACCCAGGCGACATCACAGCCCGCCTTGCCAAGCTCCATATAGAGCGGCACCGACCCGAAGAAATGAAGCGTATCGGTCACGACGCGCGCGCCGTCCGAGGGAAGCATCAGGGAGCGGACGATCATCTGCTCGCCCGTCGTGGTGCTCTGGACGAAAGTGAGCTCATCGGTATCGGCGTTGACCAGCTGCGCGAACTTTTCAAGCACGCGGCCGCTGCCGAGCTCATAGTCCCCGCCCGGAGGATGGGCGGCACGGTTGTCGAGATAAGCCTCAATCGAGGCGCGCGCCGGCCGGCTGATCGGATGCTGGGAGCCGGCATTGAGATAGATCGACGTGCCGAGATTGAAGCTGGCGCGGTCGGGCAGGGCGACGGGCGCCAGAGGCGCGGCCGGGCTCGCGGCGGCAGAACTGCGGCAGGCAGCGGCGCCGGCAAGCGTTGCGGCGCCAAGGGCGAGCCAGTTGCGGCGGGTGATCTCTGACATATGTTTCTCCGCGCAGGCCGTTGATGCCTGCCTGATCCATCTTTTTAGTATAGCAAGAGCGCGCGAATGGATCATGCATTCCTTGGCGTGAATATGCATGAATGTGCCTGCTGGGCTATCTCAGCGGGGTCGATAGGCATAGGATTTTTCCGGTTATGGAGAGAGTTTAAGGGATGCGCGTGATGTCTCGCCTACGTACCTTTTTTTCCGCCACGGCGATGGCGGGCCTGCTTGTTGGATGTGCCTCTTCCGCCGAGCCGGCGGTTGACGCCGCGTCGGCCTGGACGGAGTTTGCGGATCGACCGGCCCAGAGCGTGCAGGACAGGTTCGGCGATGGCCCGCTCAGCTATTCGGTTACCTGGAGTGAGCTGAAGCTTGACCCGGCGCTGAGTGAGGCAAGCGCGACGATTTCCGGCACCGCCTATCTCCTGGACTGCGCGTGCGACCGCGCGGCGCGGCCGGTGATGTTCCTGTTCAATGGCGGGCCAGGGGCCTCCTCCTCGCCGCTGCATTTCTCCACCGGGCCAAAGGCGCGCGGGAAAGACGGCGTGTTCCCGGATAATCCGTATACCCCTCTGAGAGCGGCAGACCTTGTCTTCATTGACCCGGTCGATACCGGCTTCAGCCGGGTTAACTCTGAGGACGGGCAGGCGCGCTATCTGGGGGTCGAAGGCGATGTCGAGGCCGTAAACCGTTACATCCGCGCATGGCTGGCAGAGAATGGCCGCAGCGCCGCGCCGCTCATCCTGGCAGGGCAGAGCTATGGCGGCGCGCGGCTCGCCAATCTCTCCGCAAAGGTGGACGATCTGGATGTGCGCGCCCTGGTGATGGTCTCTCCGGCGCTCGACAGCGCGGCTGGGCAGACCGATCTTGGCCATGTCTTCGCGCTGCCCACGATGGCGGCGACGGCCTGGCGGTTTGGCCGCTCAAGCATTGAGGCCGGAAGTGAAGCGGAAAGCTGGGAGATCGCGCGGGCCTATGCCGAGGGCGATTATCTGCTGGCGCTGCAAAAGGGCGACCGGATCGGGCCCGAAGAGAAAGCCGCGATTGCCGCAGAGTTTGCCGCAATGACGGGTCTTTCTGTGCCGGATGTGCTCGCGGCAAACCTGCGTGTTGATATCCAGTTCTTCCTGGAAAATGTGCTTGCCGAAGACGGCCTGCTCGTCAGCCGGCTGAATACCGGCGTGACATCTCCGTTGCCCTCGCCAGACATCAATGCCCACCGGCCGGCCTCCGCAAACGACCCCGCGCTGGGGCTCGGCCGCTCGAACGTCATTCTCTCGGCAGAGATTGCGCGCTATCTATCCGAAGTGACAGGTGTTCAGAGGGGGGAGGAATACCGCTCCCTCAATCTGGATGCCAATTTCGCCTGGGATTGGCGCCCTTCCGCAAAAACGCCGAATTTCTATATCAGTTCCGCGCCGGTCCTCTCCCGCTTCATGCGAGAGAATGCGGCCATAAACCTGCTTGTGTTTGCCGGGTATCGCGACCTTGCCACAACGCTGCTTGGAACACAGTATGCGCTCACCCATAACGGCCTTCCGGAAGGCCGTGTACAGCTCATCGCCCTGCCGGGCGGCCATTCCCCTTATGACGAAGAAACACTGAAGGCGGAAATTGCAGACCAGCTTTTTGCCTTTATCGAAACGGCCGTTGCGGCGGCGCCCACCTACTCTCAGGAGTCTGTAGAATGACCTTTCGCCTCGTTGCAGCGCTTGCCGCGTCTATCTTGATCTTTGCCCTTCCGCCGGCCTTTGGCCAGACGGCGCGGTTTGAGTACGTCATCATCCAGAACGGCGAGCCCGTCGGACATCTGAATGTGGAAGAAACCGGCCGCTCGGCCAGGATCGACTATTATGTCGACAATAACGGGCGCGGGCCCAAGCATAAGGAACAAATCACGATTGATGAGGCGGGCGTACCCGTCAGCTGGCTGATTGAGGGAACCTCTCTGATGGGGGGCGAGGTTCAGGAATCCTTTGCGGTCACGGACGGCATTGCGCGCTGGCTGAGCCAGGCGGACAGCGGGAGGCAGACCTTGTCTGCGCCCGCGCTCTACGCCGTCAATGATGGAAGCCCGTGGGCGGACTATGTCTATACGCGCGCATTGCTGAACGATGACGATCACCGCATGCCGGTTCTGCCGGGTGGGGAGATCCTGCTCGAATCGGTTCGTGAGGTGGAGGTGCCTGCCGGCGGGGGCGCAAAAGCGGTCACCGTCTACCGTCTTTCCGGCATAGATATGAGCCCAAGCCTTCTGGCGCTGGACGCTGAGGGCGCTTTCTTTGCCAGCTTTTCTGAATCTTCCGCCGTTATCCGCAAGGGATATGAGGAGGGCGTTCAGCCGCTGCTGAGCCTTGCGCGTGATCTGAAAGCCGCGCGCACCGAGGAACTCGCCGAGCGCCTGCTGCACCGCTATGACGCGCCGTATTCAATAACAAATGTCCGTGTGCTGGATGTGCGCGATGGCAGCCTGAGTGAGCCTTCTGTGGTGACGGTCAGCGGCAACCAAATCACCGGCGTGTCGTCCTTTGCGCCCGGCATTTTGCCGGAAGGCGAGGGCGTTGTGTTCGACGGCAAAGGCGGTACGCTGATGCCGGGCCTCGCAGACATGCACGCCCACGCTTCGGATACTTCAGGGCTTTATTATCTGGCCGCCGGGGTCACCTCGACGCGCGATATGGGAAATGAAAACTCCTTCCTGGCGAGCCTTCTGGAGCGCATGGCGGACGACAAGGTCGCTGGTCCCCGCATCACGCCGGCGGGCTTCGTGGAAGGCCGCAGCCCGTTTTCCGCCCGGTATGGCATCATTGTCGCCTCTGAAGAAGAAGCCATTGACGCCGTTGATTGGTATGCGGAGCAGGGCTACGGCTATGTCAAATCCTACAATTCCATGAACCCTGCCTGGATGCCCGCTGTTGCAGATCGTGCCCATGAGCATGGCATGCGCATGATCGGTCATATTCCCGCCTTCACCAATGCTGACGCCATGATTGATGCCGGCTTTGACGAGGTGACCCATATCAACCAGCTGATGCTGGGCTGGCTGCTGGATGTGACCGAGGACACCCGCACCCCGCTTCGCCTGACGGGCATGGCGCGCGGCGCGACGCTTGATCTGGAGACGGAGAAAGTCCAGGCGACGGTTCGCCGGATGCAGGAAAACGAGACCGCAATTGACCCGACTGCCGTAATTATCGAGCGCCTGATGCTGAGCCGGGCAGGCACAGTGGCTGAAGGCGATAAGTACTATGTCGATAATATGCCGATTGGCTACCAGCGTTACCGCCGCCGCAGCTTTGTTCCTCTGGCCGACGCCGCTGAGGACGCAGCTTACCAGGAGGGCTTCCGCCGGGTTCTGGAAACGCTCAAGATGCTGCATGATGCCGGGATCACGATCCTGCCGGGCACGGATGATGGTACCGGTTTCACTGTCCATCGTGAAATCGAGCTCTATACGCTCGCGGGCATTTCAGAAGCCGATGCTCTGCGGATCGCGGCGTGGAATCCCATTGATTATATGGGATATTCGGACATGCTTGGGTCCATTGAGGCCGGCAAGCTCGCTGATTTCATCCTCCTGCCGGGAAATCCCCTGGAAGACATCAACGCCATCCGTACGCCGCAGATGGTGGTGCGCGACGGTGATGTCTATTTCCCGTCGGAGATATATGAAGCCCTCAGTGTAAAGCCTTTTGTGGCCCCGCCCGCGCAGCTGCGCGGCGCGCCTGCGCCGGAGGTTGTGGTTGAAGCTGTGATTGAGCCGGCAGCGGTGGAGCCGGCGTCCGAAGCGTCGTCGCCCGCGCCCTCATTCGTGCAGCACTTTCCGATGATTGGGGCGGGCCTGCCGATCAAGGCCGAAGACCTGCCTTTCTCGGGCGCTGTCCGCGTCGGCAACGTCATCTATCTCTCCGGCCAGATCGGCGGCGCGGCCGGCGGGCCTTCTGATGACTTCCGCGATCATGCGGTTGAGGTGATGGAGGCGGTGCGCCGTGTCGCGGCCTCGGCCGGAGCGGGCATGGACCAGATCTTCAAATGCACCGTCATGCTCGACGATATGGGCAACTGGCCCGCCTTCAACGAGGTCTACGCCACCTATTTCACCAAAGGCCGTATGCCCGCGCGCAGTGCCTTTGGCGCAGACGGGCTGGCGCTCGGCGCGTCAATTGAAGTGGAGTGCATGGCCTATACGGAGAATCCGTAGGCGGACAAGCGCTCGCAGCTCAGAGCGCGATGTTGCCGCGGACAGGAATAGCCGTTGTCGATTTCAACTCGCCCAGCGTGGCGGTTGAATTGACATTCTCCACCCCCGGAAGGTTCAACAGGAAATCCATCAGGAATTCCTGATACCATTTCATGGATTTGGCGAGGATCTTCATCATCAGGTCCATCTCGCGGGAGCCGCCGCGGACCTTCATGCCCTTGGCGTCGGCGGGCTCGTAGAGCGGGCGCTCGCGGCTCGCGACGCCGCCGGCCTGC
>JBKBIZ010000039.1:19901-25670 GCA_046293975.1 Hyphomonas sp.
TGGTGTGTTCTGGATCTTGCGCAGGAAGACTTCGCGGTCTTTCTCCGAAAGCCGCGCGACCTTCACATAAGCGAAGATGTGGAGGCCATAGCCGAGCTTTTCGCGGTCCAGGATCGCGACCTGCTGGCGGATGTAGCCTTCATCCTTCAGCCTCTGCAAGCGGCGCCAGCAAGGCGACTGGGAGAGGCCGACAATGTCCGCCAACTCAACAGTCGACACCGAGCAATCCTTCTGGAGTTGCTCAAGGATCTTGATATCAAATACCGAAAGTTCTTCGCTCATCACTATAGATTAGACAAGTTTCTTGGAATGGCAACATTGTGCATGTCAGTCTGCCGAAATATTCTCAGAATCTATGCGGAGAAAATTGCTTGTTCTGGATGGGCCGGTGACGCGTAAGCCTTAGCGCTGATGACTTGGTGATGCCGATTGCCAGGGTGAGACTGCCAGCTTAGGCTTCCTCTTGATGGCCAGAGAGCCACTGGGAGGACACAGATGATTTCACGTATTGGCGCGCTCTTTGCGGTCTCGGCTCTGATCGCTTTTGCTTCGGGCTGCCAGGACGCAGGCCTTTCACAGGATGCCGCCTCGCCTCCGCCCGCCTTTGCCCCCGAGCCCGTTGCGGCCGGCTGGGTCATGATCGAGCCGGGCGGCGACACGCTGTGCGCCACCGGTACACCGTTCCGCTTCCATGTGCGGGAGGGTGATCCTTCCCGGGTGATGCTGTTCCTGAATGGGGGCGGCGCTTGCTGGAGCGGCAATCTCTGTGATCTGGCCACTGAGCCGACGCCCTATACGCCCTTCGCCGATATGGCATCGAACGATCCGGAGCTTCTCAAGGGCGTGTTTGACAGTGCCAACCCCGCTAACCCTTTCGCCGGTTGGACGCAGGTGTTCGTGCCCTATTGCACAGGCGACTCGCATCTGGGATCGCGCGACGTGACCTACACGACAACCGCCGGAACCGAGACGGTGATCCATCACCGGGGCAAGGCGAATGTCCAGGCCGCGCTCGATTGGCTCTATGTCAACCGGCCTGAAGCGGAGCGCATCTTCGTCAGTGGCGGCAGCGCCGGGGCCATCGCCTCGCCCTATTATGCCGGGGTGGTAGCCGATCATTATCCGCAGGCAGATATTGCGCAGCTTGCGGACGGTTCAGGCGCCTATCGCGCGGCGGGCATTGCCGGCGTGCTCGAAGCCTGGGGCGCGTTTGACGATGCGCCCGATTGGCCGGAGCTCTCAACGATTGACCGGTCAATGGCGACCACGGAGGATTTCTTCCGCGTCATCGCCGCGCGCTATCCCCAGATCCGGTTGGCACGGTTCGACAATGTCGATGACGAAGTTCAGCAGGGCTTCCTTTCACTGCTCGGCTCAGGGGAGCCCGTACGCGCGCTGCTGGCAGCCAACAACGCCGATCTGGCGCGGGACATTCCGTCCATCCGCACCTTCTCTGCGAAGGGCAAAGCCCACACAGCGCTGCGCTTTGGCGTGTTCTATTCCAACGAGATCGACGGGGTAAAGCTCTCCGATTGGGTGGCGGATCTTGCCGAGGGGCGCGAGGTTCAAACGCTCTCCTGCGAAACAGACGCCAGATGCGACTGAGCCTTCAGCTGAGGCGCTGAAGCACTTTCTCCCGGCCGATGAGGGGCAGAACAGCGCCCATGTCCGGGCCATGCTCCAGGCCGGTCAGCGCCTTGCGCAGCGGCATGAAAAGGCCCCGGCCCTTGCGGCCGGTGGCCGCTTTCAGCGCGGTCGTCCAGGCGCTCCAGCTTTCCCCCGTCAACTCGCCCTCCGGGAGGTAGGCGGCGGCGGCGGTGATGAACTCCCGGTCTTCGCCGGCAACCAGAGGCGCGGGCGCGCCGAAGATGATGTCCACCCAGGCCTGCGCGTCGGCCACGAAGGTGCAGTTCTCGCGCACCGCCAGCCAGAACGCCTCAGAGGCGGCGCGCGCGTCCAGCGCCGTCAGCCGTTCACGGACGGTTTCGAACGCCATCCCATGCACCAGCGCGGCGTTGAGGGCGTTGAGGTCATTGTCATCAAACCGGGCCGGGGCGCGGCCGATCTTGGAGAAGGCGAACTCTTCGCAGAGCTGCTCCAGCGAGGGGCGTGCCTCGATATTGTCCGACGTGCCGAGCTTGGCGAGGTGGCTGCAGATCGCCATTGGCTCATAGCCGCGCGCGCGCAACTCGCCCATCGACAGCGACCCGAGCCGTTTGGAGAGGGCTGCGCCATCCGCGCCGATCAGCAGCGGGGTATGCGCCATCTCCGGCGATTTGCCGCCGAGCGCCATGAAGATCTCGATCTGTGCGCCTGAATTGGTCACATGGTCTTCCCCGCGCACGACATGGGTAATGCCCGCGTCGATATCGTCGACGACCGAAGGGAGAGTGTAGAGATAGCTGCCATCCTCGCGGATGAGGATCGGGTCTGACACAGATGAAGTGTCGATACTTTGCGGCCCGCGCACCAGATCGGTCCATTCAACCCGCTCGCCAGATAGCTTGAAGCGCCAGTGGGGCTTCAGGCCCTTGGCTTCCAGGTCAGCCCGGTCTTGCGCCGTGAGGCCGAGGGCCGCCCGGTCATAGACCGGCGGGCGGCCACGGGTCTGGGCAATCTTGCGTTTGACGTCGAGTTCTTCTGCCGTCTCATAGCAGGGATAGAGCAGGCCCAGGGCGCGCAGCTTGTCAGCGGCGGCGTCATAGACAGGGAACCGGTGCGACTGGTTGAAGCTGTCATCCCAAGTCAGGCCGAGCCATTTCAGGTCAACTTTCAGGGCCTCTTCATGCTCGGCTGTGGAGCGCTCCAGGTCGGTATCGTCGATGCGCAGGATGAATTTTCCCTGCTGACCGTGCGAAAACAGCCAGTTAATCAAGGCGGTGCGCACGTTTCCGACATGCAGTCGGCCAGTGGGCGAGGGCGCGAAGCGTACAACAGGGCGGGTCATGGGCAGCGGCTTTCTAGTTCCCGAAAGCGGCTTGAGACATCAAATCGCGGCAAAAGCCAAGCGTCACGGTCATATTCTTGCTATTGTTATGGTTCACCTCCATTTTTACCGGAAGGTTTGGGAGCAGAAAATGCGATTCGGCTGGATTCTCTCGGCGGCTATCTTTGTGGCGGCTTGTGGTCAGAGTGAGGTGTCCACACAGGTGGGCCCTGAAGGTGTGTCTGACGCAGATGCGGTAACGGCTGGTGCAGAGGCTGCGGCTGGCGAGGGGCTGCCAGCGGCGCCCCCGACGGACTATGCGGCCCTGTCTGGCTATGATGATAACTGGTTCCTCAGCCCCGGCTGGCCGGGCGAGTACCCGCCAGGCTTTGCCGTTCTGGACGCGGATGTGCGCGCGCCGGCCCGGGCCCGCCCCAACCCGACAGACCCGCAGGACATCACCTGCCTCCTGCCGCAATATGCCAATTATCAGCTCTGGAATAACGTCCGCAACGAAGCGGACGACCTCGACTACTTTGTTGCCACCAAGAAGCTGCCCGTCACCGTTCTTGAGGATGCCGATGTGGAGTTTGTAGGCAATTCGGGCATCGAGAAGCTGTCCCTCAGGGCCGGCGAGCAGCTGACATATCTGCGCTATATCGGCGAAGGCTTCACGGTGATGAGCTTCAAGGGCCGCGAGTTCGACATCAATGAAGGCGAGTTGCGCGATATCACCGACATCGGCGCTCTGGAAAACGAAGAGGATCTCTGGGTCCGCGTGAACTGCCTGGGGGGCCGGCAGGCATGGGTGCTGTTTGATGAGGTGGTGCTGGAAAAGGGTGTCTATCCCTCTCCGATCACAGGCTATGGCGAGGCGCACGACATTCTGCCCGAAGAGGTCGAGACCGTGCGGGCGATGATGACGGTCGACGCCTTTGGTCTTGACCCGACTGCCTCGACAATCGATCCGCCAGCGGAGTAAAAATGCTGTTTAGCCTGATCAATCGTCCCGGAACCGGTTCGTGATCGGGTAACGCCGGTCGCGGCCGAAATTCTTGCCGCCGACCTTTACGCCGGGCGGGGCCTGGCGGCGCTTGTATTCGGCAATATAGACAAGGTGTTCGATGCGCCGCACGGTGGCCGCGTCATGGCCTCGGGCGAGGATGTCGTCGACGTCTTCGTCCAGGTCCACAAGGCCCCGCAGAATATCATCGAGCACCTCATAAGGCGGCAGGGAATCCTCGTCCTTCTGGTCTTCGCGCAGCTCGGCCGACGGCGGCTTGGTGATAATCCGTTCCGGGATGACTTCGCCCGCCGGCGCGAGCGCATCCTTGGGATGGACTGCATTGCGCCATTTGGACAGCTCGAACACTTCGGTCTTGTAGAAATCCTTCAGGGCGTTGTAGCCACCACACATATCGCCATAAAGTGTGGCATAGCCCACAGCCATCTCGCTCTTGTTGCCGGTGGTGACGACCATTTGACCGAACTTGTTGGACAGCGCCATCAGCGTCACCGCGCGCAGGCGTGACTGGATGTTCTCCTCGGCAATGTCAGCCTTCTTGCCCGCGAACGCGTCGCTAAGCATTTCGTCCAGCGCCTCGACGCCGGGATGGATGTTGATCGTATCATAGCGGCAGCCCAGCGCCTGCGCGCAGGCTTTGGCGTCCTCAAGGCTGTGATCGCTGGTATATTTAGACGGCATCATCACGCACCAGACCTTGTCGGGCCCCAGCGCGTCGGCGGCGATGGCAGCGGTGATCGCCGAGTCGATGCCGCCCGACATGCCGAGCACAACGCCGGGGAAGCGGTTCTTGCGAACATAATCTCCCAGCCCCTGCATCGCGGCGCGGTATTCGGCGTGCCAGCCCTCCAGGTCGCCCGCGCAGCTCTGGCCAAGGCCGACAAACTGCTTCGTGGCCGGATCAAACTCGACCAGCGCCGTGCCGGTCTCGAACTGGCCGACAAGGCCGCAACGCTCGCCATGCGTGGAGTTGGTCGCAAAGGAGGCGCCGTCAAACACCAGCTCATCCTGCCCGCCCATCTGATTGACGAAGAGGTAGGGCAGCTTCAGGTCTGCCCAGCGGTCGAAGGCGCTCGCCCGCTCGTCCTGAATGGCGCGCCGCCAGGGCGAAGCGTTGGGCACGATCAGCAGCTCAGCGCCGGCCGCATGGGTGGCGCGCGGCACGCGCTCAAACCAGATGTCCTCGCAGATGGCGACCCCGATGCGCACCCCGTTCAGCGCCACCACCAGCGGCGGGCCTTCGCCGGGCGTATAGTGGCGCTTCTCGTCGAACACGCCGTAATTGGGCAGCTCCCGCTTGTCATAGCGCGCCTTGATCAGGCCCCCGCCAAGGAAACAGGCCGAATTGTAAAGCCGGCCGTCCTCGCGCCAGGGCGTACCGATCAGGATCGCCGGGCCATCCGCCGTCTCCGCGGCCAGCGTGCGGACAGCCTCCATCGACTGGTTCACCGCCGAGGGCTTCAGCACCAGATCCTCGGCCGGATAGCCCAGCAGGAAATGCTCGCTCAGCACGAGAAGATGGGCCCTCTTGGCGCGGGCCTCCCCATAGGCCTCCCGCGCCAGCGCCAGATTACCATTGATATCCCCCACAACGGGGTTCAGCTGCGCCGCCAGAATGCGAAGATTATTGCTCATGATGAGCATTTAGGATGATGCGGCGGGGATGTCATCACCTCTCCATGCGGCGATGGCCGGACTGGCAGACGCCATCCGGGTTTGAGGGGGATTTAGCCCCGAGTGGAGCCGGTGCGCGGCGGGCGCCGCGGCGCCCTTTAGAAAAGTAGTGTTGCGGTTTGGGCGCTATCGCCCGCCGCGCACT
>JBKBIZ010000003.1:0-78644 GCA_046293975.1 Hyphomonas sp.
CAGACCGACTTCACCTATCTGAAGGTCATCGGCTGGGGCTGGTTCTATCTCTCCACGGTGCTCGATGACTTCTCCCGCTACATCATCGCCTGGAAGCTCTGCACGGGCATGGCGGCGAGTGATGTGCAGGACACGCTCAACCTGGCGCTCGATGCATCGGGGCTCGAAACCGCCAACGTTGTTCACCGCCCACGCCTGCTGTCAGACAACGGACCATCCTACATCTCTGGCGACCTCGCCGAATATCTCGCCGACAAAGGCATGAAGCACACGCGCGGCGCGCCATATCACCCTCAGACGCAGGGCAAGATCGAACGCTGGCACCAGACTTTGAAGAACCGCATCTTGCTGGAGAACTACTTCCTGCCCGGAGACCTTGAAGCGCAGATCGACGCGTTCGTCGGCCACTACAACCATCAGCGCTATCACGAGAGCCTGAAAAACCTCACCCCGGCCGACGTCTACACCGGCCGCGGGCAGACCATCCTGCTCGAACGTGAGAAAATCAAAAGGAGGACGATGAAACTCAGGCGCTTGCAGCACGCCGAGTCTGCTGCTTAACTCAAACCCAGATGCGCCAGACCCTCCTTAAGTCAGGCAGCCTTCTGTCTCAAAATACCTGACGACGGACATTGCAGAACCGCACTAATGATCCAAGGTGTGTTCCGTATAGTGCGCATCACTGACAAGCATGCGCGCGAACACTCGACCGCATCCTCTTATTTAAAATTTTCCATCACAAATCTGTAGAACCAACACCGGCGCGCTCGTCCACAGGGTCGCGCCCGCAGCGCAAATTGCCAGCACGAATGATGCCGTCCGCAGAAAGATCACTGAGCGCCTATCCCCTGCCTGGAGGCGTCGCCACAGCCAGACGCAGAGGGCAACATGAAGCAGCAGGTGCAAAGCAAGCACGGCAGCCAGCGCCCCCCGCGCCTGACGCAGGTCAGAAAACCAGCCCCCATCACAGGCCCCACCGTGCAGCGCATACAGCATGACGAAGGCAGACGACCAGATCGCAAACCCCGCCACCAGGCCAATAATTTCCACAGTAGGCGGATTTTTCATTCCAGCCACCCTCCTATGCCGGGGGCATAGAGCAGCAGAAGCAGCAGCGCGCCTGCGCCGGCGCTGAACTGCCAAAACAGGAGCGGGCCGCGCATATCAACGCTCCGCGCCTTGGACACATACCCTGCCCGGCCGCGAAGCCAGCCATAGGCTGACGCGATGGCGGAAATGCCGGCATGCAGGGCGCCATAGCCCGCAAGCACGGCGACAAGCGCGCCATAGGCATGCTGTGTTGGCGGCGGGCCTTGCAGCACGGGAATGGCGACGAACCCCGCCAGGGCAACAAATCCGCTTGCCGCCGCCACAAGTCCCCATGTCTGGCGGCGGCCGGCGTGATCTGCGGCGTTGGCGTGGACTGAGCGCCGTGCTGCCACAGACCCGGCAATGAGCGCCGCCAATGTCATCAGGGGAAGGACGGGATGGGCATCGAGGGGCTGGGGCGGCGGCCAGTTGGGCGCAATGACCCAGAGAAACAGATAGCCAAAGGCCAGCGAGGTCAGCCAGGCGGCGTCCGCCACCAGCGTGAAGACCGCGCCCCACCAGATGGGCGGACGCGGCGTGGCCGCATGCGCGGGCAGGAGTACACCCTCGCCAATATCGACAGGCTGAGGGTCAGCCTTCAAGCCGGACCTCCAGAGCCAGGCGAGAACCAGGAAAATGATCACACCAGCGGCGATCGCAGAAAGCCAGTAGAGCTTCAGCAGAAAGGCGAAAAAGCAGGCCGATGTCACAAGCGCCGTCCAGAGAGGAATGCGGGTCGGGCCCGGGAGGGAGATGACCTGTTCCGGTTCGCCCGTGACGGGGTCCACGCCGAGCGTTTCGCGCAAGCCATCGCGGGCGCCCGCGAGGTAGCCACCCCCAGCCGCGAGGCGCGCCGGGAGTTCCGGATCGGCGTGCAGCGGTTCGCGGTGATCGACCCGCGGGATGCTGGCGATGTTATAGGCGGGCGGAGGCGTTCCCATCCCCCATTCGAGCGTGCCCGCATTCCAGGGATTGCGCGGCGTGAGCGGCGCAAAGCGGCGCAGCACGGCCACATCGATCACGATGATGGCAAAGCCGGCGGCCATGATAAAGGCGCCGATCGAGGAGATCAGATTGCCCGTCTCCCAGCCAAACCCGTCCCCATAGGTGAATATGCGGCGCGGCATACCGAGCAGGCCGGTCCAGTGCATCACCAGAAAGGCGACATTGAAGCCAATGAAGACGAGCCAGAAGGCAAGCTTGCCGAGGCCCGTATCCGAGCGGCGCCCCGTCATCTGCGGCAGCCAGTAATAGAGGGCGCCTATCGCAGGGAAAACGAAGCCGCCAATCAGGACGTAGTGCAGGTGGGCAACGATGAAATGCGTGTCATGGACCTGCCAGTTGAACGGGGCCACGGCGACCATCACCCCGGTCAGCCCCCCGATCACGAAGATGCAGAAAAAGCCCAGTATCCAGAGCATCGGAAGGCTGAGGCGCGGGCGCCCCGCCAGAAGGGTGGCAAGCCAGGCGAAGACCTGAACGGCGGTTGGCACGACCACCAGCAGGCTGGCGCCGGAGAAAAAGGCAAGCGAGAGATGCGGGATGCCGGTGGTGAACATGTGATGGACCCACAGACCGAAACTGATGAAAGCCTGCGCAATCAGGGCCGCCACGATCCACACATAACCAACGATCGGACGGCCCGCGAATACCGGGAGGAGCGTCGAGATGACCCCGGCCGCCGGCAGGAAGATGATGTAGACCTCCGGATGGCCGAACAGCCAGAAGAGGTGCTGCCAGAGAAGCGGATCTCCGCCCCGTTCCGGATCAAAAAACGGCAGGCTGAACGCCCGTTCCAACTCTAGCAGGACGCTGCCCAGGATCAGCGGCGGGAAAGCCAGAAGCATCATGGCCGAGGTGACCCACAGATACCAGACAAGCAGCGGCATCTTCGATAGCGCCATGCCCGCTGCCCGCAGGCTGAGGACCGAGACCATGAACTCCACCGCCGCGCAGACGGCCGAGACTTCAACAAGGGTGACACCAATCAGCCAGACATCCGAATTGATGCCCGGAGAAAAGGGCTTGGAGGAAAGCGGGGTGTACATGAACCAGCCGCTGTCGGGGGCAAGGCCTGCCAGCATCGCCAGGAGGAGCATCGTACCCCCGGCAAGATAGCACCAGTAGCCAAAGGCGCTGAGCCGCGGGAAAGCAAGATCGCGCGCGCCGAGCAGCTTGGGCAGCATGTAAATGGCAAAGCCCTCAATCAGCGGAATCGCGAAGAGGAACATCATGATCGTGCCATGCATGGTGAACAGCTGGCCATAGGCCGAGGCATCGACAAAATGCGTATCGGGCCCCGAAAGCTGCGCCCGGATAAGAAGGCCGAGCACGCCGCCGATCAGGAAGAACACGATGGCAGTCACCATGAAGCGCATTCCGACCACGGAATGATTCACGGCTGACAGGAAGCCAAACCGCGTCGGCGGGGCTGACCATAGCGGCTCCATTTCAGTATGCAGTTTGGTGCCGTCCTGCCGGATGGATGACGTCATTGGCTTTCCTCCGGCCGGATAAAGCGCCGCACGGTCTCCCCAATCTCGTCAGATGCGGGCGGCTCGCGCGGTATGATCATTTCCGACGGTATCCTGCCGGAAGCGGCCTCCGCGAGGATGCCGGGATAGATATCCCTCGGATGGGCATGAACTTCAAAAACCATCTGTGTATGCCCGATCCCGCAATATTCTGCACAAATGCCGCGATAGATCCCTGGCCTGTCGGCGCGCAGGACCAGGAGGTTTGTCCTGCCCGGCACAGCGTCCATCTTTCCGCCAAGCCGGGGCACCCAGAAACTGTGAATGACGTCCTCGCTGGTGATGCGAACGAGAAACGGCTCGCCGGCGGGCACATGCAGCACGCCCTCGGTCGTTTCGCCGGCAGGATAGGAAAAGCTCCAGCTCCACTGCGCAGAATGGGCGTTCAGGGTGAGGAACTCACTGTTTTCCCGCGCCACAAGCTGTTCCCCGCGCATCAGCGCCCAGATCAGGAGTGCAATCATCGTCACCACCGGAAAGATCAGCCCACCACCAATGAGCAGAAGTTTCGGAGACGGCCCCGCGCCACGGGTTGGTTTGAACGCATACAGCGCCAGCGCCATCACACCGGCGAAAATAAGAACGGCGCCGGCAAGCATCACCCACCAGAGCTCGGCCACCTGCGCAGCCGCGGGCCCCTCCGGCGCAAGCACCGACAACTCACCCGCGCAGCCCGCGAGCATCAGAGGCAGGATAAGCGTGCAACCGATCCGCAACACAGGCGTTGTCCCATCATGGCCAAACATGATGAAGCGCATAACGCCGATGTTAGTTCCCGGGTCGCCATTGCGGGCCATCCGATTCACGTCATGCTCGTCACCTTTCCAATCGCGCTTGTCACAGCGACGCTGGGCGCGGACGCGTTCTGGTGGCTGACGGCTGATCCCTTCTTCGTGCGGGTCGGGCTCTGGACCAGCGGCTGGGGTTTTGGCATGGGCGTGCTTGCCTCGATTGTCGGCGCCGCTGAGCTGCTTGCCGTCCGGGGCATCCGGCGCCAACCGGAAAGCTGGAGCCATGCTGTGCTCGCCCTGATGATGCTCTCGCTTGCGGGCGCCAACTGGATCATCCGCATTGAAGACGCTGAAGCGGTCATCCTTCCCTGGGGCGGACTGCTGTCGCTGATCAGCTTTGTGTTTGTCGGTCTGGCCGGCTGGCAGGGAGGCAAGCTTGTGTTCGAACATCAGATTGGCGTCATTCTGAGCGGTCGGGAGGAAGACGAGAACTGAGCAGTCCCGAAGGCTCCGTCATCCAGGCAGGCATCGGACCCGCGCCAAACGACGGCTTGGCAAGAACCAGCCATAGCGCCGCTGAAGCCGCGCAGGCTGCCAAAACCACGATCACGCGCCCTTTGTAAGCGGGCGGCTCCTGCCCCTCCGCAGCGAAACGCGTCAGCAGGCTGCCAAAGCGATAATGGCAGATGGCAAGAAGCCCGACACCGGCAAGCTTTGCCAGCATCCAGGGATGACGCACATCGGTAAAGAAGAGCAGCGCCGTGCCCGATACCACAGCGATACAGGCAGCCGGCGACGCAATGAACATGAAGACAAACCGGCTCGACATCCGCAGGCGGGCAAAATCCTGCTGATCGTTAATTCGCCGGTGGGCCGAAAGCAGAGCGGGCAGATAGAAGAGCGCCCCCATCCAGAAGGCCAGTGCAGCGATGTGTGTGAATTTTAGCCACAGCATCTAGGCCAGCGCCTCATGCCGGCCGCCGGACACAAGCCGTCCGGCAATCAGGGCAGCGGCCAGCACATAAACAGGCAGGCTCAGCGCCCACATGACAAGGCCGGACAGCTGCTGGTCTTCCAGCGGCGACACCCCCCAGGTCCAGGTGGTCGTGAGATGTGCAGCATAAAGCGGCAGGGGGGCGAATGTCAGAACGGCGCCGATCAGCCCCATCAGGGTCATGATGCCTGCAAGGGCGGCAAAAGCACGGGGCGCGCTGGCGTCCCACACTCGGGACCAGAACATAACTGCCGAGAGGAGCAGCCCGGCCTGGAGCAGCCAGTAAACAATATCATTCGACAGGCTGGCCTCGTAGACGGCGGGCACATGCCAAAGAACCAGGATCCCCCCTTTTAGGAACGTCACAACGGAGAGGGAGACCGGCAGGCGGGCCGGCAGGGCGCGGGCCAGGAGCGGCGCAGCAAGGCAGATGAGAAGCAGGTGGTGCGCGGAGCGTGCTGAAAAAAGCGCCGTTGTAAGCGCACACAAGGGCGATACAAAACAGATGACCAGAACCAGCCATCCGCTCCAAAATGATAAGGGCTCCAGAAACGGGCGCCTGAGCATCCAGAAAACAGCAAGCCCGCCAAGGCCGATCAGCAACAGCGGATCCATGTTCCAGCGCTGGATCAGCTCGGAGGGGAGAGGCGCCATGCCGCAATAGGGGATGGATAAGATCATATCGTCGCCTGTTTTATATATCGGAAACTTGGCTGATACCCTTCATAGATAATACGACGATTTCAGACTAACGCCGGACATGGACAAAAAGTTCCAGCGTCCGTCAAAAAAACCAGCGCTTTACCCCGCTCATTCCATTCGCACTCGCATCGAAAGCAGAAGCCTCCCAAAATATATATTCCGCACAATGATTGAATCTCACCTCTTACATATGTTTCATGCAACAAATCACTTACGAAGATAGTTAAAGTAAGGAGAAAAGAAGAAACCCCGCTGGGAGAGCGATTTGACCAGACTGGTGATTTTTTCAAACAGAGTGCCTGCGGGCGGACCACCCAGCGGGGGGCTCGTGGTAGCGCTGAAATCTACAATGGACAGGCTTGGCGGCCTCTGGCTGGGCACATCAACAGAAGATGAGACAAGTTCATCTGGGAGTGAGCTGGTGCATCAGTCCGGTGAGGCCTTTGAGCGGCTGACAATGCCCCTCACCGCGGCGGAGCACGAAGACTATTATCTGGGCTATGCCAATTCGGTTCTCTGGCCGATGTTACACGGTCGCATAGATTTACTGGATATCAGTGAGGGTCATTGCGCTGCTTATGAAGCGGTCAACGTCCGCCTTGCACGTCTAGCGCGCCCCCATATCCGTCCCAATGACACGATCTGGATCCATGACTATCATTTTATTCCCTTGGCCTCAGCCCTCCGGAAACTCGGTGTTGAAAATCCGATCGGATTTTTCCTGCACACACCCTTTCCCGATGCCAGCAGTGTGCGGGCGCTATCTAACAGCGGAGATTTCCTTCGTTGGTTTGCCGCCTATGATCTTGTGGGTCTGCAAACCGAGCGGGATGTATCCCGGTTCCTGGCGACCTACCGCAGCGCGGGAGCTGCCCAGCTGATCTCCGGCAACCGCATTCGCTGGGGCGATGATATCATCCGTGTCGGGAGTTTTCCCATCGGAATTGACGCGGCCGGTTTCCGCGTCATGGCTGAGGACACCTTCCGGAAATCCACTCCGCCGCACTCCCCACACCGAATGATGATTGGTGTAGACCGGCTCGATTATACCAAGGGAATCCCCAACAGGTTACGCGGACTGCAAGTGTATCTGAGAGAGAACCCGGCGCACGATGAAAGGATTTCCTTCGTGCAGATCGCGCCCCCCACTCGCGAAGATGTCGGGGCCTATATGGATGTCCGCCGGGAACTCGAACAGCTCTCCGGAGAACTCAATGGGGAATTTTCCGATATCGGCTATGTTCCTGTCCAGTATATTCACAGAGCAATCGCCCGGCCTGTCATTTCCGCTCTGCTCCGTCAGGCAGACATTGCACTCGTTACACCGCTTAATGATGGTATGAACCTTGTTGCAAAGGAATTTGTGGCCGCGCAAAATCCGGATAAGCCGGGCGTGCTTATCCTGTCAAAATTTGCCGGCGCGGCAGAACAGCTGGGCGAGGGCGCGGTGCTCATCAATCCCCACGATGCCAGCTCAATCGCAGTGGGCATAAACCAGGCCGTGAAGATGTCGCTCGCAGAGCGCCGCGACCGGCATGCTGCAATGTGGGACGTCATCTCGCGGACCAACGGAGAGTGGTGGGCCAGCACCTATCTGACAGCTCTGACAGCAGCGGCAGGCGAGCGGCTTGAATATCTGTCGCTATTCGCTCGACCCCAAGCCTCATGAATCGGGTGACGCTCTGTAGCATCTTTCGAAAAAATACGGGGTCTCGCCAGAGATCACGCTGAAACGCCTATCCGTCCCCTGAACACTTGCCGCGATATTTGCCAGCCGGCTTTCGGAGCAGAGACGACAGATCACATTCCGCTTCAACGTCCATTCGAGAAATCGGCTGCGAACATTGATATAGCAATTGTGTAGGGAACGAACCCCCGCCCCATGCGTTCAGACCGGATATAAGAATGAGCGGATCCGTCAGCGGCGGCGACGCGCACTTCATCTATCAAGAAAGGTGCCGGCACTCCTCTTAAGCCTCGTGAAACGCAATCCTCGATCAGGGTGGACGCTTCGCAAAGCCCTCCGGCCCCGGCGTATGACAGGCAGTATCTCCGAATGAAGGAAATCGTTCATGACAGATGACGTTCAGCAGCCCTCCGAACGTCGCGGCTGGCATCGGGCCTATCTGGCCCTCGCCACTTTCGCCGGTGCCCTTGGCCTGATCATGACTGTCCTGGGGGGATGGCTCATCCTGCTGGGCGGATCCTTGTACTATTTTACTGCGGGCGCCTTGCTGGCCGTGGCCGCGCTACTTGCCTGGCGAGGCCGTGACCGCGCCGCCCTTGCTCTGTTTACCGGCGTCATCCTCCTGACAGTCTTGTGGTCCCTTGTGGAAATCGCGGGCAAAGGCTGGCTCCCGGCATGGGGCATCGATCTGGCTGGACGGGCGGGGGTTCTCGCAGCCATCTGGGCGGGGATTGCCCTGGCCTATCTGATGTGGCGCGCCCCGCCGGGCATACCGGCGCGGAGCATTGCGATGACAACCGTTCTGGGGTCAGCAGCTGCCCTTGCAATCGTTGTTTTTATCAACTGGGAAAGAGTTGAGCCAGCCGCAGGGACTGTTTCAGCGGCGCTGTCTTCAGACGATGCCGGAAATATGGAAGAAGCCGGAGCTGACTGGACAGCGTATGGCGGGACCAATGCAGGCCGGCGCTATTCCACCCTGAAAGAGATTTCCACGGCCAATGTGGACAGATTGCAGGAAGCCTGGACCTTCCAAAGTGGCGACTTGAACCCCAAGGAAGGCCGCGTTTTCTATTCATCTCAGAACACCCCGATCAAGGCCGCAGACTTTCTCTACACCTGCACGCCTGCGAACAAGGTATTCGCGCTCGATCCGGGGACTGGGGAAGTGCGCTGGAGCTACGATCCCAAAGTTCCCGCAAGTACGATGGAATCCCTCTTCACAGCGGCTTGCCGCGCTGTCGCTTATTTCGACGATGGCGCGGCCGCCGGTCAGCCTGAGGCAATCAATAGAATGCCGGCAGTCCCTGGCGTGATCGGTCCGGTACCGCGCGGGGGGAGCCAATGCCACAGGCGCTTATTTGTCTCCACGGCGGATGGGCGGCTGATCGCGCTTGACGCTGTGGGAGGCTTTCTCTGCGAGGGCTTTGGCGAGAACGGCATCGTAGACCTGACGACAGGCATGGGATTGCGCGAGAAGGGCTTTGCCTCGAACACATCCGGCGCGACGGTCGTTGGAGACCTTTTGATCCTCGGCCAACAGGTCAGCGACAATCAGAGACGCGATGCCCCCTCCGGCGTGGTGCGCGCCTATGATGCAAACACCGGCGAGCTCCGCTGGGCATGGGACGCGCTGCGCCCGGATCCTCAGGCCGAGCTCGCACCGGGAGAAATCTATCCTCGGGGTACGCCGAATGTCTGGAACATCATATCGGCGGACGAGACCCTGGGGCTCGCTTTCCTGGCGACCGGCAATGCTGCGGCTGACCAGTGGGGCGGAAACCGCACGACCGAGGAAGACCGTGTCACAGACGCGGTTGTTGCCGTCGATCTGCAAACAGGCGCTGAACGCTGGGTCTACAGCACCATCACCCATGATCTGTGGGACTATGATCTGGGCGCGCAACCCATGCTTGTCGATGTGACCATTGAGGGCGAGTTGCGTCGCGCCATTATGCAGGCCAGCAAGACCGGAAACCTGTTCCTGCTCGACGCACTCACCGGCGAGACGCTACGGCCGGTTGAACAACGCCCTACCCCTCAAGGGGCCGCACCCGGCGACTGGGTAGCGCCAACACAGCCTCAATCCGTTTTCTTTCCCAATCTTGGCGGCGTCCCCGGGCGCGATCCTGAACGCATCGATGCACGCCATGCCTTCGGCTTGACGCCTATTGATGGCGCCCTCTGCCGGATCAGTTTTCACCGCCTACGCTATGAGGGCATGTTTACGCCGCCCACGGAAGAAAAGCCCGGCATGCTTCTCTTTCCCGGTACGGTCGGCGGTCTGAACTGGGGCGGTCTGGGTTATGACCCCGAGCGCCGGTTGATCATCAGCAATCATTCTCGACTGCCAAATCTTGTTGTTCTTCATCCGCGCGATGAGGTCGCAGACCAGCCGGTCGGATCAGGCGGCGCAAGGCCTGATCAGGCGATCGCGCCGCATTCAGGCACACCGTATGGCGTTACCCGTCCTATCTGGTGGTCGCCCCTGAAAGTCCCCTGCATCTCGCCGCCCTGGGGCTACATTGCAGCAACCAGCATCGATACCGGCGAAATTGTCTGGTCGAAGCCGCTGGGGACAGGTTTTGATACCGGCCCATTTGGGATTCCCACCTTCCTGAAGATCGCCACGGGCACGCCCAATCTCGGCGGCCCGCTGGTAACCGCCGGCGGTCTCACTTTCATCGGCGCAACACAGGACAATTTCCTGCGCGCGTTCGAGACAGAAACCGGAAGATTGGTTTGGGAGGCTCGCCTGCCCGCCGGCCCCCAGGCCGGCCCCATGACCTACGAGCATGAAGGCCGCCAGTACATCGCCGTAACGGCAACCGGCCACGCGCGCTTCGAAACGACGCCGGGCGATTATCTCAAGGTATACGCCCTGACGCAGGATGACTGAAATCCATAAAAGGTGGACTGCTGGAAAGGCCGCGGCGCTCTCTCAGACTGCCTGGCCAGTTTATGTCCTGCACTTCAGACAATCGCCTCCCAGTCACAGCTCAGGCGGGCTGCGGCATTGATGATGCCAACCATCGAATAGGTCTGCGGGAAATTACCCCATAGCTCCCCGGTCTTGGGATCGACATCCTCGGAAAGGAGGCCAAGCCGCGTACGCTGGGCCAGAACGGCCTCGAACATTGCGCGCGCCTTGTCGAGCTGGCCGGTCCGGGCCAGCGCGTCGATGTGCCAGAATGTGCAGGCGGTGAAAGCGGTTTCAGGCGCGCCAAAATCATCGGGCACGCGATATCTGAAGACGTGATTACCGACGCGCAGCTCCTCGTCGATCCGGTCCACCGTTGCAATGAATCTCGGGTCCATCGGATTGATGAAGCCTATCTCGGCCATCAGCAGGACTGAAGCATCCAGCGCGTCACCGCCGAAAGCGCCGGTGAACGCCTCGCGCTCGGTATTCCAGGCCTTCTCCAGAATGACGCCGTGCATTTCGCGCGCGCAGCCTGCCCAATGCACGGCCCGCTCATGCAGCCCGAGGGCTGAGGCAATACGGGCGAGCCGGTCGCAGGCTGCCCAGCACATGATTGCCGAAGAGGTATGCACCGCTTCCCTGCCCCGATACTCCCAGATACCTGCGTCCGGCATCTGATAAACCTCGTAAGCACGCCGGCCGACGGCTTCAAAATGCTCGAACTCGATCGGGCCGGCCTTGGTCAGCAGCCGTTCGTCCAGAAATGCCTGCGCGGCCCCAAGGACGACATGTCCGTATACGTCATGTTGCACATGCTCGGCAGCCTGGTTCCCGAAGCGGACCGGACCCATGCCCCGGTATCCTGGCAGGTGGCCGGGAATGTCTTCCGTCAGCTGTTCTTCAAGGGCGATCCCATACACCGGCTGGATGTGTCCGCCTTTTGTGTGGGCCACAATGTTCCGCAGAAAGGCGAGATAGCGCTCCAGGGTTCCCATCGCAGACAGCCTGTTCAGCGCGGTAACGGTAAAATAGGCGTCCCGCAGCCAACAGAACCGGTAATCCCAGTTTCTCGACGAGCCGGCATGTTCGGGAATGCTGGTGGTCAGCGCCGCGACAATCCCGCCGGTTTCCTCATACACGCAGAGTTTGAGTGTAATGGCTGCCCGGATGACAGCGGCCTGCCATTCCGGAGGCGTTGCCAGGCGCCGCGACCAGTCCTGCCAGTGCTCCTGTGTTCGGGCGAGCCAGTCTGAGGCAAGGTTTGCGGGCGTATCCGACAAAGGCTCGTCCGGGCCGAGGATGAAAGTCGTGTCCCGGTCGAGCACGAACTCCGTTTCCTGCGCAACATAGGCAACGGGCGCGTCTGTCGTGAGCCGAAACCCGGACGTTTCATCCAGGAAAGAGATATGCGACACGCCCCGCCGCGACGGCATTGGACACTTCCCACGGCCAGTTTCTCCCGACACGGCGATCCGTATACGGGGCATACCGCGCAGCGGCGTGATCCGCCGGACAATAGACGCGGGCCTGAACATCCGTCCCCTGTCCGTAAATCTTGGGGCAAAATCGGTGATCAGAATGGCCGAACCATCTTCCGCCTCAAGGGTCGTTTCAAGAATAGCGGTATTGCGCCGATAGGAATGATACGAGCCGGAAAACCCCGCCAGCTCAACGCTGAACCTTCCCGCGCCGCCAAGCAGGCTGTTGAACACGGGCTCTCCATCCAGCCTCGGAAGGCAAAGCCAGCCGATCTCTCCGGCTTCATCTATCAGAGCGGCGATTGTGCCGTTGCCAATGATTCCCAGTTCCAGATTGGTCATGTCAGTCCTTTCTTGAGCCAGTCCCACACACTTGAAGGATCGGCAAGCCTGAGGGGCGCGGCCGTCACGCCCGGTCCGACCTTGATGGCAGAGCCACCCGCTTCGAGTGTTGCGCGCATCGCGTCTTCATCGGTTGTATCGTCCCCCACCATGACCGGCGTGCGGCCGGCGAACGGCGCATGCGTCATCAGCTCACGGACGCAGTTTCCCTTGTGCGCGCTCACCGGTCTCGCCTCGATCACCATCTTCCCCGACTGAAGCGTGTAATCCGGGAATGCTTCGAGCAGAGTTGAAATGCCCGCTTCCAGGCGCGCGGCCTGTTCCGGCGCCTGCCTGTAATGCACGGCCAGAACCGGCCCCTTGGGCTCAACACGCACACTGGGCATATCCTGAATGAGCGCGGAAAGCGCGGCGGCAAGGCTTGCCGGCGCATCGGGAAGGATCTGCGGCGGCGCTGTGCCTGGAGGACAGACATAGGCCCCATGCCCCCCGGCCCGCCAGAGACCATCGGGGATGCGCAAAGCCAGATCGCGCACATCCCGCCCACTGAGGATCACCAGAGCGCCGTCAAGCTTTTCTGCCAGGCGCAGCAACACCTCAGCGCCACCTTCTGGAAGCGACACCGTGTCAGGGTCAGGTTGGATAGGTGCAAGCGTTCCATCAAAATCAAGGAACAGTGCAACAGAAGGGGTAAGCAAGGGTAACGTCATCTATTCCGATTGGATAAGCTGGAGGATCGGGCGCGGGAGATCAGATATCAGCGCGAAGGTCAGTGAGAAACAGGTCTCTCCACCAGGCAATGTCCGTACGCCGCACAACATCGCGAAGTGCTTCCCATCGCCGCTTTCGCTCCTCCAGGGGCATGGTGAGCGCAATACGAATGGTTTCAGCCAGCGTAGAGCGATCATGCGGATTGACGATCAATGCTTCGTGAAGTTGCTCCGCTGCGCCGGCGAATTCAGACAGGATCAGAACACCGGGATCTTCCGGGTCTTGCGCCATGACATATTCCTTGGCGACGAGGTTCATGCCATCCCGGAGCGGCGTGACAAGCCCGACGCGCGCTATCCGGAAGAGGCCCGCCAGCTCGTCCCGCAAGTAGCTTCGAGCCAGATAGCGCACGGGTATCCAGTCGAGATCGCCATAATCGCCGTTGATGCGCCCGACCAGCTCATCCAGCTCATGCCGCAACTGCCGGTACTCTTCCACCTTGGTCCGGGACGGCGTCGCGATCTGCGTGACGGAAACCTTGCCATGCAGTTCCGGGTGATTGTCAAAAAATGCGCCAACCGCTTCAAAACGCTGCGGCAGACCTTTAGAATAATCCATCCGGTCGACACCGATGATAAGATCCCGGTTTCCGAGGAAACGTCCGATGCGGGAAGCGGCCTCATCGGCCGCAGGACTGCGCGCGGCCGCCTCAAAGGCGGCAGCATCAATGCCGATCGGATAGACGCCCACGCGAACCCTTCGGCCACAGACAGTATAAACCGGCGCTTCAGAGGCATCTGCATCAAGGCTGTCGACAAGATAACGCTCGAAATTCGTGCGGTCTGATTCCGACTGGAAGCCGATCAGATCAAACTGGCAAAGCGCACGGGCCAGCCAACTGTGTTCCGGCAGGGCACGGAACATGTCAGGCGTGGGGAATGGTATGTGCAGGAAAAATCCGGTCCGTCCTTTCCATCCGGCGCGGCGCAAGGCATCCGCCATCGGCAGGAAATGGTAATCATGCACCCACACCATATCATCTTCGCGCAGATGCTCGATCGTGAGGTTTGCGATGCGCTCATTGACTGCCAGATAATGATCAAAAGCGTCGCGGTCGAATGTCGCCAGATCGACCCGGTAATGGAAAATCGGCCAGAGCGTGCTGTTGGAATAACGCAGATAAAAACCGTCATGCTCATCTTCGGTCATGTCTGTCAGCAGGAAGGAAACGCCGTCCTCCGATTCAAATTGCTTGCTGCCGGGGCTGTCGCTGACGATATCGCCAGACCAGCCGGCCCATAGACCGCCCGTAGCTTTCAGCGCGTCCCAGACGGCAACGGCAAGCCCGCCCGCCTGCGCGCCCGCGTCCGCCGCTGTCCTGTTGGATATTGCCACAAGGCGCGCCAAATCTGCTCCAATTCTTCAGAAAGAATACCGATCAGGTTCAATTACGGCAGCTTAGGCCTGTGATGTCCACCCGCAGGCCTGAGTTTGCCAGACCGCATGAGAGATGTGCATGCAATTGGAACACTCTCTTTGTGGCGGCGTATTCTGCCGCTCCGGTCTATGCCTCGACGTTCTCGGTGAAAGCGTAAAATCCGCTATCTACAGACACACAAGCGCGGGCTGAGCAGCCGCTGTCTCACCCCCACCTCTCGTAGCTTCACAATGATCTCTTCAGGCTTGGCTCTCTTGCCCATGTCTCAACTCCATATTGGGAGCCGGGACTAACTCAAATATCGAACCACTTTCTCGGGAGGAGACCACTGGTTTGCTGTGTAATCGTCTCGCCAGGCCTTCAGCCGCGTCCCGCCCGTTTCCGGCAAGCGCCGGAGAAGCGGCATCGCGCGAAAGGGAAAACCCCCACAACGCTCTGTTTTGTTTGGTTTTTTAGAAGCATCAATCGAATACTGGTGCGGTCGAGAAGACTCGAACTTCCACGGGTTGCCCCACAGCGACCTCAACGCTGCGCGTCTACCAATTCCGCCACGACCGCACACTGGTATGTCGAGACAGAGGGGCCGTATAAGGCGCTCATTCGGCTTTGTGAAGCCCTGAAAACACCCTATATCCACTGGCCATGCAGAATTTCCCCCCCGTCGAATGGGCCGTGTCGGACGCCCCCGTGCCGTATGAGGCGGCCCTCGCCTTCATGGAGGCCCGCGCCCGCGCGATTCGCGAGGAAAACGCCGCCGAACTCGTTTGGTTTCTGGAACATCCCCCCCTTTACACCGCCGGCACCTCGGCCCGCATCGAAGACCTCAAAGACCCCGCCCGCTTCCCGGTTTTCGATGCCGGGCGCGGGGGCCAGTACACCTATCACGGCCCCGGCCAGCGGGTCGCCTATGTCATGCTCGATGTCGCCGCCCGCGGCCGCGATGTGCGCGCCTTCGTGGCCCATCTGGAAGCCTGGATCATCGAGGCGCTAGCCGCTTTCAATGTCGAGGGCAGCGTGCGTGAAGGCCGCGTCGGCGTCTGGGTAGACCGCACAGAGCCGGGCGGCCCCCCGCGCGAAGACAAGATCGCCGCCATCGGCGTGCGCCTGAAGCGCTGGGTGAGCTTCCACGGCATCTCGCTGAACGTCGAGCCCGAGCTCGACCATTTCACCGGCATCACCCCCTGCGGCATCGCTGACCCGAATTACGGCGTCACCAGCCTCGCCGGCCTCGGCCGCATCCTCTCGATGGAAGAGGTGGACATGGCCCTCAAGGCGGCGTTCGAGCAAGTGTTCGGCAGCCAGCTCCTCCGCGTCGAGGCCCCCGTGACCGGCTCCGTCCCGGCCTGACCGGACGTGTCCCAAGTTGTCCGAGTCTGACCTCATCGTGCCCCACCCTATCCCTCTCCATAGTCATGGGGAGGGGATCTGTTGCTTAGTGGGGAGAGCTTAGTTCTCCAACGGTGCTACGTGCCCCCTCCCCATGACTATGGAGAGGGTTGAGGTGGGGCAGCTCTCAGCAAAAATTCAACCACAGCCAAAAGCGCCGCCCGAAGCCCTCACACCCCGCGCTCAATCTCCTCAGGCGTCATATGGCTGCCCGTGCGAAACTGCCCCTGTCCGCCATTGGGCAGGCGCGCCACATACATCAGAGACCAGAGCATCGCCCCGAACGAGGCAAGCCACCAGATCGGGAAGGCCATGCCCATGCCGGCCTGCATCGCCAGCTGCCGCTCGCTCATCTCCATCATCTTTGCCATCTGGGGATTGCGCGGCCCGCCGCCGCTGGCGGCTGGCTGCTTGTCCTTGGAGGCGGTCTCTGCGCCCTCCTCCTCACCATCCTTCTCGGCCTTGGCTTCCACCGCTTCGGTATTGGCCGGCGCATGCATCTGGCGATACTGCGCCGCCCCGCCCTGCGTGCCCAGCGCATAGGCGATCAGTCCCAGCAGCAGCGGCACCAGGACAATCACTGCCATGAAGGCAGACCGTCCGGCTTCCGTCAGCCTGCGGACATGCACCACGAAGGAAGTATAGTCGGTCACCAGTGTGAACACGGCAAAAGGCAGCAACAGCGCCGGCACCGAAAACAGCACCAGGCTCACCGGCGTGTTCATGCCCTCCGTGTTCACCCCGGCAATGCCCGCAATCATCGCGATGAAACTTGGCACGATATAAAGCAGCACCCGCCCCATGAACATGAAGGTCCAGGCGCGCGTAAAGTGCAGCTTGTAGGTCTTGCCAAAGGGATTGAACAACGTGTTCCGCCAGTTCATCTCTGCGGGCGCATCGCGCGCGTCGCGGATCCAGGGGCGGGCGGGATCAATAGCGCCGGCTGTGTAATCCATAACGGGCCTCGTCTTCTTCAGGAGCGGGGGTCAGAACGGCCGCTGCCGGAGGCCGGCGGTCCGTGGCGATTGGGTTTGGGATCGGAGCGCAGGCTATAGGCCACAAAGCCCACAATCGCCGCAGAAATCAGGTAGCCGGCAAGATTGGGAACCGCCGACATCCGCGCCACCAGCTGCGCCTTGGCCTGCAACTCTTCAGGGCTCATTGTGGTGGCCGAAATCATGGCCTCCACCAGTTCAGTATACATCACATAGGTCTGTGGCGTCATGACCTGCATCAGGACCATTGTCGCAATGCCGTTCATCAGCACCCAGACCACAAGGATCGCCAGCCACAGCCAGGCGCTCTGTCCTGCATCGTGAAGGCGCTTTCCGAAGACGCACAGATAGGGAAAGAAAAGGGCAATCTGGAGATTGCTGAATTCAGGTGTAATAACCAGGCCCAGAACGGTCAGGATCACAACCAGCCCCGTCAGAATGATATAGCTCTGCCCGAAGGTCCGGGGGCTGAGACGGCCCTGTGTGTTGAAGAAAACATGGCGGTAGTCCACGTGCGGGGTATCCTTTCATGCTTCCATTTATTTTATCGCTACTGCGCCCTTATCAATAAACGATAAGGCTGCGCAACAAAAAAAGCCGGGCCCGAAAGCCCGGCTTCCTGTTGGAATATCGGTGATCTGGAAGGATCAGGCAAAGATATCTGCGCTGCCTGCGGCGGGATTCTTCGGATCGGGGCCGTACTTGTTAGGGCCAGCCGTACCGGGAATACAGGCAATCACGATCTGCGCGATCGAAGCCAGAAGGCCGATGAGCGGAATGAAGCTCGCAATCACGATGCCCAGATAGATCCAGCCTGTCTGGTTGATGTCATGCAGGCGGCGGATGAACAGCGCGATGCTGGGAATGATGATTCCCAGGCCATAAAGTCCCATGATGCCGATGAAGACAAAGCCCAACGGGCCCATTTCGCCAGTTTCAGGATTGAAACCACCCAGCACCATCAGCAGGATGAGCAACACGCCCATAACGATCAGGTTGAACAGCGCCACCCACCAGTATTCCGACCGGCGCGAACGCCCCTGGAAATCGACATAGCGGGCGAAGAACATTTTAACTGCGTCAGGAAAGCTTACCATGGAGAGTGTCCCTTTTGGCTCCGGCAGCAGATATTGCCACCGTCAGATGTGACAGCTGATCCATAGGTATACCCCCTTGCCGCCACGCGGCAGGATTACCAGACCAAACCGGTTTAGGAAACTTTAAGTTCCGGAGAGGGCCCCGTCGCCGGTCAGGCGAATTCCACCATGATCTCGTCGGCGGCCACGCTCTCGCCGGCCTTGACGTTGATGGCCTTCACCGTGCCGGTCGCGCCCGCGCGGATGATGTTCTGCATCTTCATCGCTTCGACGATACAGACCGCCTCGCCTTCCTGGACTTCCTGGCCCAGCACCACATCCATCGACACAACAAGGCCCGGCATCGGCGAGATGATCAGCTTGGACGTATCCGCCTTCGGCTTCTCCGGCAGGCGGCCATGCAGATCGGCCACAAACGGCGTAGATACCAGCGCCCGCAGCGCCACGCCACGATGCCGGAAGAGATACCCCTCGGTGCGGTCAGCAAACTTCACCGCAAACGGATGGCCATCCAGCACGCCGTCAACCAGATGCTGGCCCGGCTGCCAGGAGGTGACGAGGCTGTGCGCCTTGCCGCCATTGACCGTGATCTGAGCTTCTCCGTTCTTGCCGATATCAATCGTCACCGGATGATGCTTGTCGCCCAGGATCACCACCCAATCCTTGCGGATGGCGGCGGCAGGGTGAGACATCTGATCGGAAATCTGCGCCGCGCGCCGCGCAAAGAAGGCATGCACATAGGCCGCTGAGCAGATCAGCATCGCCTCCTGCACCGGGGTGGGCTCAGTGCCCTGGAAGCCTTCGGGGAACTCGTCCTTGATATAGGCCGTCGTGATATTGCCCGAGCGGAACCGCTTCTCGTCGACCACAGCGGCAATGAACGGAATATTGTCCTGGATGCCTTCGATCTGGAACCGGTCGAGCGCCTCGCCATGCGCGTCCAGCGCCGCGTCGCGGTCCTTGCCATGGGTCACCAGCTTGGCGATCATCGGGTCGTAGTACATCGAGATCTCGTCGCCCTCGCGCACGCCCGAATCCAGGCGAACCGTCCCGCGCGCCACTTTTCCTTCCGCAGGCGGATGGAAACGCTTCAGGCGGCCAATCGAAGGCAGGAAGTTGCGATACGGGTCTTCCGCATACACACGGCTCTCCACCGCCCAGCCATTAATCTTCACGTCCGACTGCTTGATCTTCAGCTTTTCGCCATACGCCGACAGCAGCATCTGCTCGACCAGATCAACACCCGTGATCATCTCGGTGACCGGGTGCTCCACCTGCAGGCGGGTATTCATTTCGAGGAAGTAGAAGCCCTTATCCTTGCCCGAGGCAACGAATTCCACAGTCCCGGCGCTGTCGTAATTCACAGCCTTGGCGAGGGCCACAGCCTGCTCGCCCATTTTCTTGCGCGTCTCGGCGTCGAGCAGCGGCGAAGGCGCTTCCTCGATGACCTTCTGATTCCGGCGCTGGATCGAGCATTCGCGCTCATTCAAATAGATACAGTTGCCATGCTTGTCGCCCAGCACCTGGATTTCGATATGGCGCGGCTCAAGAATGAACTTCTCGATGAAAATCCGGTCGTCGCCAAACGAGGCCGTCGCTTCAGCTTTCACCGCCGGGAAGCCTTCCTCGACCTCCTTGTCGTTGGCCGCCACGCGGATGCCTTTACCGCCGCCGCCCGCAGACGCCTTGATCATCACCGGATAGCCGATCTCACGGCTGATCTTGACCGCATGCGCCGTGTCCGTGATCAGGTCCATATGGCCCGGCACGGTCGAAACGCCCGCCTCAGCGGCCAGCTTCTTCGAGGAAATCTTGTCGCCCATCGCGTCGATGGCGTGGGCATTCGGGCCGATCCATCCGATGCCCTCTTTTTCGAGCCGCTTGGCAAACCCGGCATTCTCCGAAAGGAAGCCAAAGCCCGGATGGATCGCCTCAGCGCCCGTCTGGCGCACCGCATCGATGATCTTGTCCTGGACGAGGTAGGACTGCGCCGCTGGCGAGCCGCCAATATATACGGTCTCATCGGCCATCTCGACCGCCATCGAACCAGCATCAGCATCTGAATAAACCACGACCGTTTTGACGCCGAGTCTGCGGCAGGTCTTGATGACTCGAACAGCGATTTCACCGCGATTGGCGATCAGGATCTTCTTGAACATGCGTCCTCGGCCCTCGAAACTGTAACAAACCCGTCTCCGTTAAGCCGCCCCTGCCGCCTTGTCCATGCTTGCCCCACCGGCAATTTGCTGCACTGCGCCTTGCGGCCAAACCGCGCCGGACTAATGCTGCCGGCTGATAAAAAGTGACGGGAGGGTCAGGTTTATGGGGAACGCAGGCAAATGGCTTCGGGGTATCGGTATTGTGGGCGTTGTCCTCATCCTGATCCTCGGCGCCTCATGGACGCTCATGGGGCCCGACTGGCGCGCCCTGCTGGCCAATCCGCCCACAAACCGCGATGTCCTGTTCTGGTCGGGCCCACAGCGCGACGCTGGCTTCCGCTTGCTCGACCAGGTGCCATTCCTCAGCGACGCGCGCCCCATCCGAAAAGGCGAAACCACCCGCCCTCTCCCCGAAGGCGCCCCGCTGGACCTCGGCTCACTGGACCTTGACGCCTACCTCGCCGCCCAGAACGCCGCCGCCCTCGTCATCCTCCAGGACGGCAAGCTCCGTCTCGAACGCTATGGCAACGCCTTCACGCCGGAGGGCCGCTGGACCAGCTTCTCGGTCGCCAAATCCCTCACCTCCACCCTTGTCGGCGCCGCCATCGCCGACGGCCATATCGACAGCCTCGAAGACCCCGTCGCCAGATACATCACGGATCTCGCCGGCTCACCCTATGATACGGTCACCATCGCCCAGCTCCTCACCATGACCTCCGGCGTCGCCTGGAACGAGGACTATGACGACCCCGCTTCCGATGTCGCCCTCTTCAACAGCCATGTGCCCGGGGCCGGCATGACCGGTATCGTCTCCTATATGCGCACCCTCGGGCGCGCCCACCCGCCCGGTGAAGTCTGGAGCTACTCCACCGGCGAAACCAACCTCATCGGCGTCCTCGTCAGCGAGGCAACCGGCAAGCCGCTCGCAGACTATCTCTCCGAAAAGATCTGGGCGCCTTACGGCATGGAACAGGATGCCACCTGGCTGCTCGGCGAGGATGGCCACGAAATCTCCGGCTGCTGCATCCAGGCTTCCACGCGCGACTTTGCCCGCTTCGGCCAGTTCATCCTCGATGGCGCGATGACAGATGCCGGCCCCGTCGTCTCCTCAGACTGGCTCCCCAGCGCCACCGTCAAACAGGCCGATATCGGCGAGCCCGGCTATGGCTACGGCTATCAGTGGTGGACCTGGGATGATGGTTCTTTCCAGGCCGACGGCATCTTCGGCCAGGGCATCTTCATCGATCCCAATCGCAACCTCGTCATCGCCTCCAACGCCAACTGGACCACGGCGCTCGGCCTACGCGACGGCGAATGGCCCACCCGCGCCGACTTCTACCGCAGGGTCCAGGCCGCCATAGACGCCGAAGCGGCCCCATAAAGCCCCCTTATCCCCATTCTCCACGCCAAAAAACCCAACTAAAACAACCTCTTACCAAAAAAGCCCCCCACCTTATCCACCCCCTCAGGGGCCATGCTAGTCTCCCCGCATGGATACCGCCCCTCAGCCCACGGATGACGACGCCCTGAACGCTCTCATTGAGCGGGCGCGCCAGTTCATCCTTGGACTGATCCTCTATATCGACGGCATCACGGCCCGCCTCGGCGACGCCGCGATGAGCCCCGCCCTCGCCCGCGCGCTCACCCGCCGCGCCATCCTTCCTGCCGAGGCCGCCCTGCGCCGCGTCATCATCCTCCTCGCCGCAGACCTCCCCCCGATCACCCCCAACCCCCGTGCCATCCCGGACGGCGCAAAGCAGCGATCCGGGACCATCCCTGCGATGAACACGCAGCCAAAGACCGCCCACCCCCCCCGCGTCCGCAAGATCCGGGCCCCGCCCCCGCCCAAAAACCAATCCGAAGGCAGACGATCTCCCCGAGCACCTGCGCCCCCGCATCACCGCCCTCACAGACGCCGTGCTCTACGCCCCGCCTTCCGCGCTCAAAATCGCCGCGCCCCCGCGCGACCCGCACGCCATTTTCTGCCGCCGTCTGCTGGCCCTCCACGGCGCGTTCGGCGATCCCCACCGCGAAGCCCGGCGCTGGCTGCGCCGCCGCGCCGCGTCTTCCGCCCCGGCCAGATCACCCCTCGCGCCCAATAAAATTCCCGGCACCCGAAAATCCCTCGGCGAACATACGCTCAGCCTCCTCCGGGAACTGACAAGGCTCGCCCTCCAGACCCCCGCCCTCAACACATCCTGAAAGCAGAGCTAAGCCCCCACCGCCCTGATGTGCGCCTCTCCCGCTGTGCTGGAGAGGGTAAAGGCGTTGGTCCCACCTATCGGGTCGTCATCCCGGTTTCGCCGCAGGCGAAGACCGGGATCCAGAGAGGCAACGTTCAGCAGGCTGGATCCCGGACATTTGCTCTCGCAAATTCCTGGAAGATGGCGCGATGGATCATGAAAAATTCAGCGCTGACTTTCCCCCCATACAGCTTTCTAAAGCCCCTTGCCCCACCCACCCAACCATGTTAGTGAACGCTCACTACCTTTCGGAGTGTCCGCCATGTCCATCATCCGCCTTGATCTCACCGCCCTGCTGGCCGCCCAGCAGATCACGTCCGAGGAAGCCGCCCGGCTCACCGCCCTGGCCCTGCCGGACAAGCGCGGCAATCTCGCGGTCAACCTCCTCCTCATCTTTGGCGCCATCGCCGTGGCCGCCGCCGCCATCGCGCTCGTCCCCAACGCCGCGACCGGCCTGATGCTTGCCCTCGGCGCGCTTGCCGGCGCAGAAATCCTCCGCCGCCTGATGACCGGTGAGAGCTTCGCGCTGCTCGCCACTGCCCTTGCCCTGATGGGCACGCTCGGCCTGGCCGGCTGGGTCGCCTGGCAGTTCCAGGACGCCCCCTCCACCATGCCCGCCCTGCTCGTCACCTTCGTGCTGACGGCGGGGGCGCTCTGGTATCGCTCCGCCTTCCTCGCTGCCCTCGGCGTTCTCGCCCTGGGCGCCGTCTTCGGTTCAGGCACCGGATACTGGCACGCCAGCTACGCCCTCTTCGTCGAAGAACCCGTCATCACGATTGCCGTCTTCGGCGCCCTGGCTGCCGGCCTCTACCAGCTGCGCGCAAAGCTCCCCGACGCGTGGAAAAGCCTCGCCACGGTCGCCGCCCGCACCAGCCTCATCCTCGTCCACTTCGCCTTCTGGGTCGGCTCGCTCTGGGGCGATGCCCTCGGCGACAGCTGGCGGTCCTATGACGGGCGCACGGAAGCGGGCCTGATCCAGCCTTGGGTCTTTTCCATCGGCTGGGCTGGGCTGTCCCTCGCCCTCGCCCTGAAGGCCAGCCGCGGCAGCTTCCTTTCGGTCAGCGCCATCGTCTTCCTCGCCATCCACGGCTACACGCAATATTTCGAGACCTTCGGCGCCGAGCCGATAACCCTGCTCATCGCCGGCCTCGTGCTGGTCGGTCTCGCCATCGGGGTCAGCAAGCTCGCGCGCAGAAACCGGGCCTAGGCCTGCCGGATGAATTTGGAGAAGGCATGAATGAGGTCGCGCGGGGCATCGGCGGACATGAGATTGTCCACAGGATCGCCGCTCCTGACCAGCATTGACCCGGTCTGTCCCGGATTGTCCACGCGGAAGTAGTTCATGGACCAGTTCGGGAATGCCCGGTGGTCCACCGGCTCGGCCAGGATACGCACGACCCCGCTATGCCGGTCATCCTCCAGTATCCGGCTGAAGGTAGCGGCAATCTCAGCGCGCGGCCCCTCGATCATCTGCATGAAGCTGTCCCCGTTATGCACGAGATAGCCCGTGATATAGCGCTCGTCATTGTTGGATTGGGAGGCATTGAGGATGCACAGGATATCCACCGCCGACAGACCAGGCCGGGCCGTGCTCACATAGATCAGTCGGAACAGGTCGTTACGCATGCAGGTAGAACGGACAGGCATCCTTCAGGTTCCCTGTATCAGGCGGTGGTGGCGGGTTGAACACAATCCCCCGGCCCGCTCGCGCAATGCGGGCATGGCACCGGCTTGACTTCCGCGCCGGCCCCCCAGCCATTATGGCCACAGGAAAAGGGAGACCCCAGATGACAATCCGTGACCTTGAAGGCCGCACCGCCCTCGTAACCGGCTCAGCCACCGGCCTTGGCCGCTCAATCGCCCTGAAACTCGCAGAGCGCGGCGCCAGCGTGATCGTCAACTGCACCAAATCCATTGCCGAGGGCGAAGCCACCGTCGCCGATTGCCAGGCCGCCGGCAGCCAGGCCCGCCTCGTCCAGGCGGATGTCTCCACCGATGAAGGCTGCGCCAGGCTCGCCGAAGCCGCCGCCCAGGCCGGCCGCCTCGATATCCTCGTCAACAATGCCGGCATCACCAAACATGCCCGCGACCACGCCGATCTCGACGCCCTCAGCCGCGAAGATTTCCTCAATCTCTATTCGGTAAACGTCGCCGGCCCCTTCGTGATGATGCAGAAAACCAAATCGCTGATGGTGGAGGCGTACAAACAGACCGGCCGCGCCTCGGCGGTGCTGAACGTCTCCTCGATTGCCGGAGTGGCGGGGGTGGGTTCCTCGGTCGCCTATGCCGCCTCCAAGGGCGCCTTCAATACAATGACCCTCAGCCTTGCCCGGGCGCTCGCCCCGGCCATCCGCGTCAACGCCGTCTGCCCCGGCTTCATCGGGACGCGCTGGTTCAAGGACACGATGAGCGAGGAGCAATACATGAAGATGGAAGCTGGCGTCGCCGCCTCCGTGCCCCTGAACGTCGCCTCCGGTCCTGATGACATCGCGGATTCGGCACTGTTCCTCATCAGTGACGCCTCTCGTCACATAACTGGCGAAACCCTGCTCGTGGATGCCGGCATGCATCTGGGCTATGCCCCACTCAAGGCACGCTGACTCGGACTCTGCCTGATTTCTGGACGCTGCGGCGCACAATTGAGAGGCAGAGGCACCCCTATCTGCCCAAAATGTCGGCGCTTAGCCCCATCCTGCCCGCGTTCGCGTCAGGGCAGCATCGGCAAGCCGGGGAAAGCCCGGCACTTTCGTTCGTGGCGCTCAAGCGGGAGCGTGATCACAGACGGGGTTAACACGCATGCGTATGAAGTTTTATCAGGCAGGTGTCGCACTTGCCGCCATGCTGGCAGCAGCTGGCACGGCAACCGCCCAAGGGGAATTCTCGGGCAACGTCGCTCTGTCGTCAGACTATGTCTGGCGCGGTGTTTCGCAGTCGAACGGCGACATAGCGATCTCGGGTGGCTTCGACTACACGAACGGCATGTTCTATGCTGGCACCTGGGCATCCAGCATCGACTTCGACACCAGTTCCGACCCGAACATCGAACTCGACTTCTATGGCGGTCTGGCCGGTGAACTGGCCAACGGCATCAGCTGGGACGTTGGGGTCATCTACTATACCTATCCTGACTCTGAGACCGACGATCTGGACTTCGTCGAACTGAAGGGTGCCCTCGGCTACGCCTTCGAAAGCGGCCTCTCGGTCGGCGGCGAAGCCTATTACGACATCGACAATGAGAACATCTATGTGGCCGCTTCGGCTGGCTACTCGTTCACAGACGCTTTCAGCGTTGACGGCAGCGTCGGCAACTACCAGTTCGATGCCGGCGATGACTACACCAACTGGTCGCTTGGCGGCACCTACTCCGCCCTCGGCTTCGACTTTGACCTGCGTTACTGGGACACGGATATCGACGGCTCTGACCTGGCCGATGAGCGCGTCGTGTTCACCATTTCGCGCGCCATGTAATCTGCCTTTAGTCCCTGTTCTCAGGGCCTGAAATCTCAAACCGCGTGCAGGGAGTTCCATCCCCGCACGCGGTTTTCTTTATCCACCCTTCGCCTGCGGGGGTGGAACCGCCTCAAAAGGCGGTTTATAGGCATGATCTTTCCCTAAGGAGAGGCGCATGCGAATTGGTGTTCCAACTGAAATCAAAAAGCAGGAATCCCGTGTCGGTCTGACACCTGAAAGCGCTGGCGAACTGGTTTGCGCCGGCCATCAGGTGAACATCCAGGCTGGCGCGGGGATCGCATCAGGCTTTGCCGATGAAACCTACACCGCCATTGGCGCGACCATCCTGCCCGACGCCGCCGCCGTGTTCGGCCAGAGCGATCTGATCGTGAAAGTGAAAGAGCCTCAGCCGGAAGAAACCGCGCGCCTCACCAAGGACCACACCCTCTTCACCTATCTCCACCTCGCGCCCGACCCCGTCCAGGCCAAGGGCCTGATGGACTCCGGCTGCCTCGCCATCGCCTATGAAACCGTCACTGATGCAAATGGCGGCCTCCCCCTTCTGCGCCCGATGAGCCAGGTCGCGGGCCGCATGTCGATGCAGGTCGCCGCCGGCGCGCTGATGCGCACCAAGGGCCGGGGCCGGGGCATCCTTCTGGGCGGCGTGCCCGGCGTTGCGCCCGCCAAGGTCGTCATCATCGGCGGGGGCGTCTCAGGCACCCATGCGGCCGAGATCGCTGTGGGCATGCGCGCCGATGTCTGGATCTTCGACCGCAACAATGAACGCCTCGGCGAACTCGACGAGCAGTTCCGCGGCACCGTCAACACGATGTACTCCACCGCCCATTCCCTGGCCGAAGCCATCAAGGACGCCGACCTCGTGATCGGCGCTGTGCTGATCCCCGGCGCCTCGGCCCCCAAACTCGTCAGCCGCGCCCAGCTCTCCACGATGCAGCCGGGCTCAGTCCTCGTCGATATCGCCATCGACCAGGGCGGCTGTTTCGAGACAAGCCGTCCGACCACGCATGATGACCCGATCTATGAGGTCGACGGCATCCTGCATTATTGCGTCGCCAACATGCCCGGCGCCGTGCCGCGCACCTCCACCTACGCGCTCAACAACGCGACCCTGCCTTTCGTCATGCAGATCGCCAATCTCGGCGCCCGCAATGCCATCAACGCCAACAAGCATCTCGCCAACGGCCTCACCGTCGACCAGGGCACCATCGCCCACAAACTGGTCGCCCGCGATCTCGGCGAGAAATATGTGCGGCCTGACTGGCTGACGGTGATCTGAAACCCACCCCTTAAATCAAAAGGCCCGGACAGCGTAATCGCTATCCGGGCCTTTGTTTTTCTGAAAAGCGCAGCAGGTCTACGGCTTCACCACCTCGCCGCGTGCCATCACGAAGCTGACCGATTTCAGCGCCTTGATGTCCGCCAGCGGATCACCCTTCACCGCAATGATGTCAGCGCTTTTTCCCGGTTCCAGCGTGCCCGCCACATCGGAAATGCCCAGGAGGTCGGCGGCATTCACCGTCGCTGCCTTGATAGCCTCCATCGGCGGCATGCCGAAGCGCACCATCAGCTCGAATTCATCGGCATTGCGGCCATGTTTGGAAACGCCCGCATCGGTGCCAAAGGCAATCGGCACGCCTTTGGGATAGAGGATTTCAAGGCTCTTTCCGGTGATGCCGATGCGCCATTCGATCTTCGCGCGCACTTCGGGTTCATACGCGTCAGGATTGGCTTCCATCCGCTCGATATATCCGTTCACGGTCGAGAGGGTGGGCACATAATATGCCCCGGATGCCACAAATGCCTCGATGGTTTCCGGGTCAAGGATCGTTCCGTGTTCGATCGAATCGACGCCCGCCTCAAGCGCCAGACGAATGCCATCTCCGCCATGCGCATGGGCGGACACCTTCTTGCCGAACAGCTTCGCCGTCGCAACGATGGCAACCGCTTCGTCCTCGAACATCTGCTTGCCGAGGCCTGCGCCGATGCGGCTGTTGACGCCGCCTGTGGTGGCCAGCTTGATCACGTCCGCTCCGCGCGACACCTGAAGGCGCACGGCCCGGCGGCAATCTTCGGCGCCGTCACAGGTATTGCCCGCCGCTTTGAAATAGGGGCGAAGCTCATCGCGGTATCCCAGCGAACCGTCCATATGGCCCGAAGATACCGAGATGGAATTTGCCGCATCCAGAATGCGCGGCCCCTGCACCTGCCCGTCATTGACCGCGTCCCGCAGCGCCAGCACCGCGCCGTCACCATCGCCCAGATTGCGGACGGTGGTGAAGCCTGCGCGCAGGGTTTTCATGCCGTTTTCCCATGCGTCAAACGCCTGCGCGGCGGGCGAAAGGGTGATTTCTTCCAACTGCCCGGCGATACCGCCCGAGTCGGAGGTCAGATGGACGTGGCTATCGATCAGGCCCGGCAGCACGTAACTGTCCTTCAGGTCGATCACCCGGACATCCTTGCCCGACGCACGCTTGTGGCCGTTTTCCAGCGAAACGATCTTGCCATCGGTGACCGTGATCGTCGTCGCCCCGCGCGGCGCATTGCCCGGCACATCGAGCACCTTGCCCGCATGGATCAGCACCGTCTCGGAAACCGCCGGCAATGCCGCAGCCATTACTATCGCCGCTATCGCAGCCGTGCGCAGGAAGCGCCTGGAACAAATCATCGGATGAACCTTCCCGGATAAACAGATCTGGCATAACTCTTATAGGAGGCTGGCGGGGAGAAAAGCCTCATCAATGCCGCCATCTCGGGTAAAGTAGGCCCAGTAAGGAGGACACCATGATCGAACTCATCATCGACAAGCGTACACGCGATCTTGGCGGCGGCTTTGAAGTCGGCCGCGTGCTGCCCTTTGCCAAGCGGCGCATGGTCGGCCCCTTCATCTTCTTCGACCAGATGGGCCCTGTGGATTTCGCCCCCGGCATCCCGCGCGAGCTGGACGTGCGCCCCCACCCGCATATCGGCCTCTCGACCGTCACCTATCTCTATTCCGGCGCGATGACCCACCGCGACAGTCTCGGTTTCAAGCAGGAGATCCAGCCCGGCGCCGTCAACTGGATGACCGCTGGCAAAGGCATCACCCATTCTGAACGCCTCGAACATGCCCGCATGAACGGCGCCCACATGTATGGCATCCAGGCCTGGGTCGCCCTGCCCAATGAGGACGAAGAGATTGATCCGGGCTTCTGGCATCATCCCGCTGACACCCTTCCGGTCTGGACCGAACCCGGCCTCAAGGGCCGGTTGATTGCGGGTAGCGTGGAGGGCATGGACGCGGGCGTGAAAGTCCGCTCACCGATGTTCTACATGCATTGGGAGATGGAGAAAGGCGCCCGCCGTAAAGTGCCCGATGAACATACCGAACGCGCCGTCTATGTCGCCAGCGGCGTGGCGGACGTGGCCGGGCAGAAGATCGCCGCCGGCCAGATGGCCGTGCTCGGCAAGGGCGATGTCATTGTGGTGGCCGAGGAAGCCGCCACCCTCATGGTGCTCGGCGGCGAGCCGATCGGCGAGCGTTTCATCTTCTGGAATTTCGTATCCTCGTCCAAGGCCCGCCTGGAGCAGGCCAAGGAAGACTGGAAACAGGGCCGGATGAAACTCCCCGATGGCGACGATCAGGAGTTCACGCCCTTGCCCGAAACCTGATATCCCTCAGGCAGCGCGGCCCGGCCGCGAGCGCGCCAGTGCCTCGGCATCGCCCAGCTTGGTGGACGTCGCATTGGTGTTGAACTTCAGGATATAGACGATCGAGCCATTGCGCGCCTCGCGCATTTCGATCTGTCCACCGATGGTCTGCATCAGCGCGCGCCACACAAGACGGTTCTCTGAGCTCTCGGCAAGATAGTCTTCGGTCAGCTCGGACTGCATCGTGCCATTGGCAAGCTTGGCAGCCTCGACCGAAACCCAGCCCTGCTCAGCCCGAACACCGCACCGGATGCGCAGCGAACCGCCCCCCCGGGAAACCTGTCCAAGTTCAAGCAGAACAGCCGAGAACACACGGGACAGAACGCGGGCCGCCTTGGCACTGTCTATCATTGTGTCCTCACCGCTGGGCTCGTCAATGTCGACGCCAAGCGTGGTGATGGCCGAATGTTTCTGTGTGATGACCTGAGCGAGCGTCGATTTGAGCGACACGTCGGCCCCATCAACGATGCTGTCGCCGCCCTGAGTGATGGAGAGAACTTCATCCACAAGGCTGAGTGCCTGGTCTGCGAAGCTGACCATCTTGTCACCGGCAAGCCGAACTTCGGTTTCTTCGAACGGGATCTGGCTGCGCGTTTCAAAACGTGAGGCAATGGTGCGCAAAGTGCGCAGCGGCAGGCGCAGCTCCCGCGTGATGGAGCCAACGAACCGCTCCACGGCCAGGCGGGCTTCTTCAGCGTCCCGGCGGGATTCGTCTGCTTCCTGACGGAGATCGTCCATCCTGGAAACGTCCGTATGGATGATCACCCGGCCACCAGAGCTGGTCGGCACGCAGGAGCGCATCACACCGCCGACGTCAGGCAGCTTACGCATCTCCGTACCGGGACGGAAATCTGCCTGATCGAGCCCCTTGGGGAACCAGCGCTGATGCACGGCGTTCTGTATGGTGACATTACCGGCCGCGTCATAGATCGCGAAGGCTTCCGGAATCGCGGTGACAGCGTCGAGCAGCTGTTCATGGTTCTGGGCGGCCAGCCGCTTGGCTTCCGTCTCCATCAACAGGTTGCGATAGGCGTTGAGGCTGGCAAAGGCCGAGGCCAGCGTCAGCACGAGGCCGAGCACCACGATCGTTGCCGGCAGGCCGACAGGCGAAAGGAAAAAGCCGATCGTCGCCACGACCGATGCGCCCAGAAGGAAACGCGCAGCCACATTCGCGACCGGAGAAACAACCGCCACCACACCGGCACACATGCCGAACACGATGGCAAACATCGAAACCTTGAGGCCGACATCGCCGGCGGGCGCGAGCATGATGCACAGGCCCCACCAGGCGCCGACAACGCCGGTGGCAACTTCTGCTCTCTGAAGGAAACGCCCGCGCACGGGCCGGGCCGGGGTACGGTCCCAGCGGCTGCGGCTCCAGGCGATCTGCGAAATCGCAAAGACCCAGATCGGAATCATCCAGGCAAACAGAAGTGCGGTGTTGGTGGTGCCGTAAAGCGTGAACACAACGGCGGCAGAATTGGTGATGTTGATGACACCCATCACCGTAAGTAGTGACACCAGACGATGGTGCATATAGGCAGGGACGTCAGGCGTCTCGCGACGCTTGAGGCGCCCGACCCCAATGATCGGGAAAAGTAGAACGTCTGACAGGCCGATCGACATCTTCATGAGTGCGTTACTAACAGGACATGATGAAGATGGGTTTTTACCGAACCGTGTGACCTTCACGGTCGCGTTAACCAATGAATAACTCTCCATGAGCCCGGCAAACCGGACTTCCCTGGCAATTGTCGGCGCTGGCCCCGGGGGCCTGACACTCGCGCAATATCTGAAGCTCACAGGCTATTCACAGGTCACCCTGATCGAGCAGGCCGCGCGCATCGGCGGAAAATCCGACAGCATGGATCTGGGCGACCTGATCGCGGAGATGGGCACATGCTACGCCACCGGCGCTTATAAGGATGTGCTCACATGGATGAAGCGCCAGCGCAAACCCTTCCGCCTGCTCCGGCGCACCACGGTCGATGGCGCGGGCATGCGCGACTATGTCAACGCAGCGCCCGGCCCGTCCCTGCCTCAGCAGGTGTTGGCCTATCTGGCAAAGCGCCAGAACCTTCTCGGCCGCCTGAAAAAGAACCCCGACGATCCGCGCGCCCTCGCCGAAGCCGCCCTCTCTGCCGAAGCCTGGCTCACCGAGAACAAGCTGCCCAAGATCATGCGCATGATGTACCGCGCCGTGACCGCGCTCGGCTACGGATACCTGCATGAGGTGTCGATCTATCAGGCGATGATGTGGGTGGACCATCACGCCATCATCAGCGGCGCGACCGGAAAGCTGATCATGCCCTCACAGGGCTGGTCGAATTTCTGGGAAGTGCTGGCGGAGGATTTCGATGTCCGCCTCTCCCATCAGATCACCAGGATCGAGCGATCCCCAAAGGAAACGCTGCTGCATTTCCAGGATGGGCAACAGCTGGCAGCAAGCGCCGTGGCCTGCACTATCCCGATGGATGACTGGGCCCGTCTGGTTACTGATCCGACGGCGGATGAACGCGCCGTAGCCGCTGCCGTGACCTGGAAAGGCTATGCCACTTCGCTGATCGTGGTCGAAAACTGGTTCACCGAGGAAGACATCCGCTCTTTCTCGAAAGCCTTCCTGCCGGGCTCCTATCCCGGTCAGCTGATCTCGGCGCGCTATGAAGGCCACAGCCCGGACTTTGGCGGACATCTCTATGTCGCTGGCCAGATCCCCGGCGACTATACCGTGCCGGAACTGCGCGTCTTCCTGGAGCGCGACCTGGCCGATCTTGGCGCCCGCCTGGTCAACGTGGTGAACGTCAAGAACTGGCGCTATTTTCCCCACCTCAATCTCAAAGCCATTGAGGCCGGCCTGCTCGGCCGGATGCAGGCAATGCAGGGGCAGAGCCAGTCCTGGTACTCTGGCGCGAGCTTTTCTCACGAATCGGTCGCCAATATCTCCCGCTTCAACAAGGCCCTCACGCCCCAGATCCTGGCCAGCCTGAAGCGCTGAGCCAGAGCCTGATATGCATAACTGGCGCTTGCGGCTGCCCTTTCATTGCATCTTTGCATAAACGTTATCGTCACGGCGCTGGATCAAACCGGGCCGGTCATGCCCCATCTCCACGGCGTTGAACGACACGCCAATGGAGGCATCCGATGTCCAATCTTCTCGTTATCAATTCCAGCGCCAATACCGGCGAATCGGTATCGCGCATCCTCATCGATGAGGCCGTGAGCCAGATCCTCGCCGCTGCCCCCGGCACCCATGTTGTGCGCCGCGACCTGGGCGCCGATCCCGTCCCCCACCTCACCACGGCAAACCTCGCCGGCGTGCGCGGCACACCCGCCACCGCCGAAGAACTTGCTACCCGCGCCCTGTCCGACGAGCTGATCACCGAGCTGAAATCCGCCGGTACGGTCGTCATTGCCGCGCCGATGTATAACTTCTCCGTGCCCACCAGCCTGCGGTCCTGGTTCGACTTCGTTCTGCGCGCCGGCGAAACCTTCAAATACTCCGAAGCTGGCCCCGAGGGCCTTCTCAAGGGCAAGAAGGTGATCGTGCTGACCTCGCGCGGCGGTCTCTATTCGGAAGGCCCGGCTGTTGCCGCTGACTTCCAGGAGCCCTATCTGCGCCACCTCCTCGGCTTTGTCGGCATCACGGACGTGACCTTCATCCATGCCGAAAAGATCGGCTATGGCCCCGACGCCCGCGCCGCCGCCATCACCGGCGCGAAAGCACAGATCGCCAAAGTCGCCCAGTCCTTCGCAACTGTCGCTGCCTGATCTCCCCCGACCGGCCACCCCTGCCGGTGGCAGCGACCCACGCCCGTGCTCCGCCCGAACCCGGGCCCGAGCGTGGGCGTTTTGCGTTTCCTGGGATCAAGCAGCGCTCAGGTGGGAGACCAGAGTGGAATACGGGCGAGCGCTTCGAGCAGGTCTGAGCGGGTGACGATGCCGGTGAGTTTCCCGTCTTCGAGAACCGGCGCGGCCTGATTGCCACCATCGGCGAGAAGGCGGACGAGGATACCGATGCCCTGGTCTGGCGAAACGGTCTCGCCGATTGGGCTCATGATGTCGCGTGCCAGCGCCGGGGCAGTGCGGCCACGTCTGAGAAGCTGGGCAAGCGCGGCGCCAAACGGGGCATGATGTGCAAGCGCCTCGCCTTGGGCGCGCTGGATGAGGTCGTTCTGCGTGATGATGCCGAAAAGCTGGCCTTCCGGCCCCGTGACGGGGAGGGTTTTGAAGCGGTGGCGGCGGAAAAGGTCTGCCACCTCGCTGAGAGGTGTATCAGTGCGAACGGTGGCAAGATCGCGGGACATGATGTCCGCGCAGGTGAGCCCGTCAAAGCGCAGGCGGGCTGCTTCCGCTTCAGCCTCTGCCAGCACCCGGCCGAAGTCTTCCGTGCCGATATTGGCCGAGAGGCGGTAGCGCCGGAGGATGTCAGCCAGGGCTTCGGCAGGCAGGCCGAGGCGCTGGTTGGCGGGCTTGTCGCGCGTACCGTGGGGGTTTGGATCACTAGGCTGGCGGAAGGGATATTTGCGGCCCGTGAGGCGGTTCCACGCAATCGCCAGGACGACGAGAATGGCAGTGTCGAGCAGGACCGGCGCGAGGACGAAACGGTAGCCGAGATCATGCACCATCGGCGCGCCAAGCACGGTGGCCAGCGCCACCGCCGCGCCCGGCGGATGCATTGCGCGCAGGAGTGCCATCGCCAGCACGGAGCCCCCAATAGCCACCCCAATCGCGGGGATTTCCGGCAGGCCACTGAGCACGGCGGTGACCGCAACGAGGGCGGAAACCGTATTGCCCGCCAGCGCCGACCAGGGCTGGGCGAGCGGCGAATTGGGGACGGCGAAAAGCAGAAAAGCAGACGCACCGAGCGGGGCGATCAGCAGGAAGCCCGAGACGCCGTAGCTGGCCGACGTATCCGGCAGGACGAGCAACAGGAGACCGGATAGGGCAAGCGCAAGACCGGCGCCAAGCCCCGCCCGCAGCGCTTCCAGCATGCGCGGACGGGCCATAGCGGGGCCAAACCAGTGGGCGAGTAGGTTCAGAAGGGTGCCGGGGCTACGGGGATGGCTCAATTGTCTGCTCCGCTGGTCGCCTTGAGGTGTTGGCTGGGTAGAGCTTTGGGCGAGGAGAGTCACGGGGTGACAATTTCCCAGAAGCTCCGTAAGTGCTTGGGCTCTGCTAGGGTGCCGGCGTGGTGAAATGGTAGACACAGGGGACTTAAAATCCCCAGGCCCAACGGCCGTGCCGGTTCGAGTCCGGCCGCCGGCACCAATTGCCCTCCCGTCAAAAATCGTTAGCGTCCCGCCAGCAAAGACGCGGGGAAATGCGCATGACCACAGGAGACCGGCAGGCTGCCGCGTTGAGGCCCGGGATTGCCGCCAAACTCGGCCTGGTCCTCGGCCCGGCGCTGGCCATCCTGATCGCCCTGCTTCCGCCGCCCGAGGGGATGGAACGCGGGGGCATGCTGGTCGCCGCTGTGCTCGTGCTCATGGCGGTCTGGTGGGCGACCGAGGCGATCCCGATCGCCGTCACGTCGCTCCTGCCCCTCGGTCTTCTGCCCCTGACCGGCGTTGCCACCCTCCGGGAGATCGCCGCCCCTTATGCCGATCCCGTTGTGCTGCTGCTGCTGGGCGGGTTCATCATGGCCATCGCCATCGAAAAATGGTCGCTCCACCGGCGCATCGCGCTGAATGTGCTGCTGCTTTCGGGCGCGCGGCTGAAACTCCTCGCCGGCGGCTTCATGCTGGCCACAGCCGTCCTCTCCATGTGGATCTCAAACACCGCCACCAGCCTGATGATGGCGCCGATAGCGCTGTCTGTGGCTGTTGCCGCCGGCGGCGGCGCGCGCCTGGCCAGCGCATTGCTGCTCGGGATTGCCTATGCGGCCTCTATCGGCGGCCTCGCCACACCGGTCGGTACGCCGACCAACCTCATCGCGATGGGATGGCTGCGCGAGAATGCCGGGATTGATATCAGCTTCCGTGAATGGATGAGTTTCAGCCTGCCGGTCGTCCTCGTCATGCTCCCTGCTGCCTGGCTGATCCTCACCTGGGGCCTGAAATCAGACCCCACCGCCGCTAAGGCCGCCGGGACCATCATACGCACCCAGCGCGACGCGCTCGGGCGGATGACCACCCCGGAAACCCGCGTCGCCATCGTGTTCGGCTTCATTGCACTTGCCTGGATCACCCGGGAGCAACTCATCCTGATCCCGCTCTTTGCCGGGCTGACGGATATGGGCATCGCCATTCTCGGGGCGATCCTCATGTTCCTCGTGCCCCATGGCAGCCGCGTGCCCGAGCACCAGCCCGGCGGCTGGGCGCTGCTCAACTGGGAGGATGCCAAGACGGTACCCTGGGATGTGGTACTGCTGTTTGGCGGGGGGCTGTCTCTCGCCGCAGCGGTTCAGGCCTCCGGGCTTGCCACCTGGATCGGCAATTCCCTGGCCGAGTTTGCCGCTGTGCCGCCGATTGTCCTGATCCTCATCGTGGTGACCATCATCATATTCCTGACGGAGATGATGTCGAATGTGGCCGCGATGACCACCTTCCTGCCCATCCTCGGCGCGCTGGCGACGGCAACCGGCGTGGATGTGCGCACCCTCATCATCCCCTGCGCGATGGCCGCCTCCTGCGCCTTCATGTTGCCGATTGCGACAGGCCCCAACGCGGTCGTCTTCGGCATGCGGCAATTCTCCATCGGGCGAATGATAAAGACCGGCTTCTGGCTGAACATCACCTGCGTCCTCATCGTGACGCTGTATTTCGGCCTCTGAGCATCGCCGCGCTGCAACCGACGCACAAATGTCATAAAACTGAGATTGACGTGTAAGCAGCGCCCGCCTACGCCGCGCGCTGCCCGTCAGTATTGTGTCAGTTTTGTTGGGTTGGTCACCGCCGCATGCACCGCGCTTCTATTGCCATGATGGCTCTTGCCTGCGCCGTGGCCCCGCCCGCCATCGCGGAGAACCAGACCTGGACTGCGCTTGGTGCAGGCGCCAAGCCGTTCCAGAACAAAGCCATCAGCCTCGCTTTCGACGCTGACCTTCGCTACCAGCCCGATGGCGATCTCGACACGATCGAACTGCGCCCCGGCATCGGCTACCGGCTGAACGACCGGTTCAAGATCAGCGGCGGCTATCTGTGGGCCAGCGCCCAGCGCGACGGGCCCGACCGGATCGAACACCGCCTCTGGCAACAGGTGAGCTATGATTTCGGCGAGGCCTATGGCCTTGAATTCGACGCCCGGACCCGCCTGGAAGAACGCCGCCGCGAAGGCTGGACTGATACCGGCGTGCGCCTGCGCCAGGAGTTTGGCGTCACACGCCCGCTCGAAGGCACGCCCTTCGAGCTGTCTCTGAGCACCGATCTCTATTTCGAGCTGAACAAAACCGATTGGGGCCAGGTGGGTGGCTTCACCGAGGCACGGACCGAAGCCAAGATCGAATGGGACGCCAGCGACACGGTCAGCTTGGAGTTTGGCTACCTAAACCAGTTCGAAAACGAACGGGGCGGCCCGGACCAGACCAACCATCACATCGTGATCGGCGTCTCGAAGGACTTCTGATCCCTGGAATTGAAAAGCGCGCCTCCCGCTAGGAAGGCGCGCTTGAGAAACTGGTCATCTGCGCAGGCGTGCCTGAGGCAACCGGCCTGCGAGGATAGATCAGGCCAGTTCGATCGCGCTGACTGCCGACTTGCCCGAACGCTTGTCGATAGCAGTGTCGAACGAAACCTTTTGGCCTTCGTTCAGGTGAGCGATACCCGAACGCTCAAGCGTCGAGATATGGACGAACACGTCATTGCCGCCATTGGAAGGCGAAATGAAGCCGAAGCCCTTCTGGCTGTTGAAGAACTTCACGATACCATTTGTCATTTATATAAGTCTCATAGTCATTAGTGGACTGACAACGCGTCAGCCCTTGCATATCGAATTTTTGGAGAGTGTCTGAAACCGCAACTCACTTGGGGTGAGCGCACGCGCCTGATCTTCCGGCCAATGTCGATGACAGCCATATGCGCTATCCACAGGCAGTATGCAAGGTTTAATTACTGTAAGGCTCCGGAGGGCCCGGAGCCCCACAGACATCAGGAAACCCGCTCGAACACGGCCGCGAGGCCCTGCCCGCCGCCGATACACATGGTTTCCACGCCATAACGCGCCTCGCGGCGGTCCATTTCCCGCAGCAGCGTGGCGAGGATGCGCCCGCCCGTCGCGCCGACCGGATGGCCCAGCGAAATTCCCGAGCCATGCACGTTGAGGCGCGCATAGTCTTCCCTGGCAAAGCCCAACGCCTTGGTGCAGGCAAGCACCTGCGCGGCGAAGGCTTCGTTGAGTTCGATCAGGTCAATATCTTTCAGCGTGAGCCCCGCGCGCGCCAGCGCCTTCTCCGTGGACGGAACAGGGCCGATGCCCATCACCGCCGGACCAACCCCGGCCACCGACCAGGAGACCAGCCGGGCGAGCGGTTTCAGCCCATTGGCCTCAGCCATTTCGCGCGTCATCACGAGGCAGGCCGAGCCGCCATCATTCTGGCCGCTGGCATTACCCGCGGTGACGGTGGCTTCGGCGTCCTGCTTCAGACGGATAGGCTTAAGCTTGGAGAGCACTTCAAGGGTCGAGTCCGGGCGCGGATGCTCATCCTTTGAAACAATCGTATCACCCTTGCGGCCTTTGACCGTGAACGGAATGATCTCTTCGTCGAACACGCCGGAAGTCTGCGCGGCGACTGCCTTGGCGTGTGAGGCGGCGGCAAACTCGTCCTGCGCCTCCCGCGTGATCTGGTAATCGCGGCGCAGGTTTTCAGCTGTCTCCAGCATGCCGCCGGGCACAGGGAAGTTCTTGCCGCCCGCAGTGAGCCGCCCGGTAACCAGACCGTCATTGATATTCATGTTCCCCTGACCAAGGCCCCAGCGCAGCGCGGTGGAATAGAATGGCGCGTTGCTCATGGATTCGGCGCCGCCTGCGATCACGCAGTCCATCGCCCCGGTGGCCACCTGCATCGTCGCATTGATGATCGCCTGCAGGCCCGAGCCGCAGCGCCGGTCGATCTGCATGCCGGTGACTTCCACAGGCAGCCCGGCATCGAGCGCCACGACGCGGCCCAGCGCGGGGGCATCCATCGAGGAATAGCACTGGGCAAAGATCACATCGTCGACCTTGTCTTTCGCCAGCCCCGTGCGCGTCATCAGCCCTTCGACCACCGCCGCGCCCAGCTCATGCGCGTGCACGCTCTTGAACGCGCCACCAAAGCCGCCCACCGCCGTACGTACCGGCTCGACAATCACCACATCGCGCATTCAATTTCTCCCGGAAATTCTTGAAACTTCGCCCCTGTTAAGCCCGGCCAGCGGCCCAGCGCAACCCGGTGCCTTTCATGCAACCCGGACATAACTGTCAGGCCGGGGCGGGCCTGTCATTGGCAGGTGAGCGCCCTTACCTTGGGGGAAGCAAGACGGAAGGAGACATCCCCCTCATGACCGCGCCGATTTTCGTGTCGCATGGCTCGCCGACGCTCATCTTTGATGACGTGCCTGCACGCGACTTCCTCACCCAGCTTGGCAAGACACTGCCGCGCCCGAAGGCAATCCTTGTTGCTTCCGCCCATTGGGAAACGCCCGGTGCCGGCGTGACCGCCTCGCCTGCCCCGCCAACGATCCATGATTTCGGCGGTTTCCCAGAGGTGATGTACGAACAGCAATACCCCGCCCCCGGCGAGCCGGCGCTGGCAGCGCGCGTCAAGGCACTTCTCGAAAAGGCCGGTATTCCGGCGGCGCTGGACCCTGCGCGCGGCCTCGACCACGGCGCCTGGGTGCCGCTGAAGCTCGCATGGCCGGAGGCGGACATTACCGTACTCCAGCTTTCCTTACAGACCCATCTTGGGCCCGCCCATCATCTGAAGCTCGGGGAGGCCCTGCGCCCGCTCGCGCAAGAGGGCGTGCTGATCCTTGGCAGCGGCAGTCTTACCCATGATCTGCGCAGCGTCAGCTGGCGCGGCCCGAATGCGGAGCCTGACTGGGTGAAATCCTTCGGCGACTGGGTAAACACCGCGCTGGCCGAGGGCCGCGTGGACGACCTCGTAAACTATCGCCGCCTCGCCCCCAACGCTGCCCGCAACCATCCGACTGAGGACCATTTCCTGCCCCTCTTTGTGGCGCTCGGCGCAGCGGGAGCTGGCGCAAGGATGGAGCGGCTGCACACGTCTGTAACGTTCAGCGTGCTGAGGATGGATACGTTTGCGTTTGCCAGGTAGGCCCTCCCTGTTGTCGCCCTGCGGGCGCCCTCACCTCCCATTGCTGTGCAATGGCCCCCCCCTCTCCCAAAGGGAGAGGGGGGAGTCGCATCCAGCTTCGCTGTCCTATGAGATGGCACGGTGAAACTCCTCTCCCTTTGGGAGAGGAGGGGCCCGCGCGCAAAGCGCGTGGGAGATGAGGGCCGGCGAAGCCGGAAACCTTACCCCTGCTGATCCCGCCCCCGCGCCGTCACCTGCTTGCGCGCTTCTTCCACCGCCGAAGCCGAGACCGATTTGGAATGCTCAATCGAGCGCTTCACTTCTTCCTTCATTGCGGCGGCGAAATTCATGCCGAAACCGTCATCGATCAGCGCCTTGTATTTGCGCAGCAGATCAGGATTGGTCGAGGTCATCTCGGCCGCCATCTGCAACGCCGCAGGGACAAGATCAGCGGCCGGATAGACGCGGTTGACGAGGCCCCATTTCTCGGACGTTTCCGCGTCGATGAAGTTGCCGGTGAAGGAAAGTTCCTTGGCGCGGCTAATGCCGATGAGACGCGAGAGTTTCTGCGACAGGCCCCAGCCCGGCACGATGCCAACGCGGGCATGGGTATCGGCAAAGCGGGTATGTTCGGAGGCGAGCAACACATCGCACATCAGGGCGAGTTCAAAGCCGCCGGTGATGGCAAAGCCGTTGATCGCGCCAATGATCGGCCAGGGGTAGGCCTCCAGCGCAGCGAGCATGTTGATGGATTTGGAATCCTCGTCGGCGCCGAGGGCAAAGCCGGTCTGGCCTGCTTCCTTGAGGTCGATGCCGGCGGTAAAGGCGCGGCCAGCGCCGGTCAGCACGACGGCGCGGATTTCAGGATCGTCTTTCAGCTCATTGAACACGCGCACGATCTCGGCGCGCAGGGCCCGGTTCAGCGCGTTGAGCGCGTCGGGGCGGTTGAGCGTGACAAGGCAGACAGCGCCGTGGCGTTCAGTCAGGACGATAGGTTCGGACATGGGGCGTTCCTCCGGAAATGTTCAGGGGTGGTGTTAGGCCGTGCCGGTGGACCCGCCAAGCCTGACGCGGCGTCGCGTGCTCAGGCCTTGCGCCGGGTGGCGAGCCGGTAGAGGCCGATCAGCGCCGCGACGATGGCAATGGCAGCCGCCAGCCAGAACAGGCCAAACTTCAGCGGCGTGATCCAGGCCTTGGCGTCCAGCGCGTCGGCGGTGCCAGAGAGGGCGAGGGCCTGCACCGTGTTCTCGGTGAGGTCAAAGATCAGGACCGCAAAAGCCGGCAGCGCGGCGAGCTTCCCCCATTTGCCAAAGAAGCGCAGTGCCATCCCGGCAAACAGCAGGCCAAAGCTCAGCGGGAACAGCGTGTCGACCAGCACCGTCACCCAGAAATGGGCGGTCTTCTGCTCCGGCGTCAGGCCATTGAACAGGGCGCGCACTTCGGCGGGCTCGGACACAAGGTCGAGATAAGCTCCGCCGACCGCCGGCCCGAATATCTGAAATCCGGCGCCCGCAAGGATCATCAGCCCAAAGAGCGCCCACAGGACGGGCGCGCGCGTCAGGAATTGCATCTGGTGTCTCCCCCTTGGAGTTTTCTTGGAGTTTTATACCGCGTGGTTGGAGGAATAGTTGGAGTTTTTTGGCCCCCTTATCCACGCTTTTTCTGTCAGATCGGATCGAGCACCGGCTCGACGCCCAGGCTGCGCATCAGCGCCTCCATCTCCGCCTGCACGGTGGCAAGGAGGCCCGTATCGGTCGAACGGGCGACCAGCGCGACGCCATTGTCGCCCATGCCCAGATACCAGGGATAGGAGCCGATGGAGACGGTGGGGTGGTCCTTGGCGATGGCACCCAGGCGCTCGGCAAGGTCGCCCTCGCGCAGGCCTGCCCCGCGCAGCTGCACCTTGTGAACGCGGTCCCCGCCCTCAAGGCGCGGGCCTATATCTTCCATCATGGCGCGCGCAATCTGCGGCACGCCTGCGAGGGTGAACACGTTCTCCATCTGGAAACCCGGCGCACCCGAGACCGGGTTCTGGACGATCTTGGCCCCATGCGGAATGCGCGCCATGCGGCGGCGCGCGGGGGTGAATTCGGTGTTCATGGCGGCGTAGCGCTTGGCCATGTCGGCGATCACCTCAGGATGCTCGGAGATGCCGGTGCCAAAGGCCGCCGCGATGGCGTCCGCCGTAATGTCATCATGGGTTGGCCCGATGCCGCCGGTGGTGAAGACATAGGTGTACTTTGCCCGCAGGGCATTGACCGCCGCGACGATCTCCTCCTGCACATCGGTCACCGTGCGGCATTCGAGGACAGGAATGCCGATCGGCTCAAGATATTGGGCGATCTGTTGGAGATTGATGTCGCGGGTGCGCCCCGACAGGAGCTCATCCCCGATCAGCAGGACGGCGGCGGTGGGCTGGGTCATTCAGTATCCTCAAGAGCTTCATAGACGAGACGGGCAGACGCGGCGCGCGCATCAAAGCCGGGGCCTGCCCCGCCGAAATGCTGCACCATGCCGATGAAGTATAGGTCGTTTTCAGGGTCCACCCAGAACCATGTGCCAGCCGCCCCGCCCCACATATAAGCGCCCTTCGGATAGGCGCGATCGGAGGCCGGCTCAAGGATTACCGCGACGTTGAGGCCAAAGCCTACACCCGTCGCCGAATCCGCCGCCGTGCCGTCATAGCCGACATAAACGCCTTCAGGCAGATGGTCCTGCGCCATCATCCGCACCGTTTCCGGCTTGAGGATCTGTGCCCCGTCCAGCGTGCCTTCGTTCACCAGCATTTCAGCGAAGCGGGCATAGTCGTCCATCGTGGAGACAAGGCCGTGCCCGCCGCCCTCGAAGGCAATTGTATCCCTTGTGTAGCGGAAACTGGGAGCCTCAGCGGGCACAAAGCCGGTGCCATCTGGCGTGCGGACATACACATCGGCAAAGCGCTCATACTGATCTTCCGGGACGAAGAAGCCCGTGTCCTTCATCCCGAGCGGATCAAAGATGCGGGTCTTGAAGAAGTCGCCCAGCGTCTGGCCCGAGAACTTCTCGACAAGGTAGCCCTGGATATCGACGGAAATGGAATAGTCCCAGATGGTGCCCGGCTCATGCAGCAGCGGGATAGACGCCACCCGGTCGATGAAGGTGTCCATGTCCGGCGAGGCAAACACCTGAAGCTCCCGGAACCGGTCATTGACGTAATCGCCCCCGCGCAGGCCATAGCCGAAACCGGCGGTATGGCTCATCAACTCCTGCATCGTGGGCGGGCGGCTGACGGGCGCAAGGATCGGCTGGCCGGTTTCGTCCAGCCCTTTAAAGACCTGAAGTCCTTCAAGTTCGGGGATGTATCTGGTTACCGGATCGTCGAGCTGGAACTTGCCCTCTTCCCAGAGCATCAAGAGGGCAACACCGGTGACAGGCTTTGACATGGAATAGATGCGGTAGATCGTGTCTTCGGTGATCGGCGCCTGATCGGCCTCGCGCCGGATGCCAGCCTGGATGTCCGAGACGATCTCGCCATCCTTCACAAGGCGTGTCGCGATGCCCTTCACCTGACCATCCGTCACATACGCCGCCATACGGTCTTCCAGCGCCCGGACGCCCGTCTCGTGGAAGGCGGGCGCCTCGGGTTCGACAGCAAAAGAGAGTGGCTGAGCCTGCGCGGCGGCGTCTGTTGACGCCGTGCTGGTGCACGCAGCGATGAGGACTGCCAGCGACAATCCCGCCATTCCTGCCAATATTTTCCTGCTCATAATCATAGCCCTTCCTCCCGCAGCTTGTCTGATGGCGCCATTAACTGACAGCGGCGGGCTCCTTCGGCAAGGCAGCAGTTGATTAGGTGTGGAAAATCGGCGTTTCCCCTGCCATATTGGGCCAATGAACGACACAAACCTCCTCCTGCCCATGCGCACCGGCGAAATCCGTATCCACGATGCCGAAGGCTTCGAGGGGATGCGCCGCGCTGGCCGCCTCGTCGCCGAATGTCTCGACATGCTGGTTCCCGAAGTCAAACCTGGGGTCACGACCGAGCATCTGGACAATCTGGTCCGCGAATTTGTGCAGGATCACGGCGCCGTTTCCGCCACCATCGGCTATCGCGGTTACCGCCATGCTTCCTGCATCTCGGTGAACCATGTCATCTGCCACGGTATTCCGGGCACCAAGGCGCTCAAGGATGGCGACATTGCCAATATTGACGTCACGTTGATCCTTGATGGCTGGCACGGGGACCATAGCCGCATGTTCGGCGTGGGCGAGGTAAAGCGCAAAGCCGAACGCCTCATGGAAGTCACCTATGAAGCTATGATGGCGGGCATTGCGGCCGTGAAGCCCGGCGGGCGTTTTGGCGATATCGGCGGGGCGATCAGCGAGATTGCACGCCTCAACCGCTATTCGGTCGTCGATGATTTCTGCGGCCATGGGCTGGGTCGCCTGTTCCATGACGAACCTAACGTGGTCCACTCCGCCAAGGCCGGCACCGGCCCGGAACTCAAGCCCGGCATGTTCTTCACCATCGAGCCGATGCTGAACCTTGGCCGCCGCGACGCCGCCATCCTGCCTGATGGCTGGACCGCCGTGACCCGCGACCGCCAGCTCTCAGCCCAGTTCGAGCATTCGGTCGGCGTGACCGAAACCGGCGTCGAGATCTTCTCAGCCTCCCCCAAAGGCTGGCACGAGCCTTACAAGGTGAAGCTGGGTTAAGCGCCCGCCGTTCCCTCTTGTCATCCCGGCGAAAGCCGGGGCCCGGAACTTCTTTTGCGACCGCTTGACGAAACCAAATGTTCGTGAAATGTTCCGGAATGCTTTTCGCGTCGGTCTACATCCCCACCGATCACCGCATGCGTTCCGGCCTTCGCCGGAATGACGATGCCGCATGAGTACGCAAAAATCCTCCGTGTCCGGCATTCATGAAGCGGGCGGTGCCTTTACGCTGCCGGACGTAGCGGAGCCGCCCCACTGGCAGGGCCATCGCGACCGGCTGCGCACCAAGCTCCTGAAACGCGGCGCGGGCGCGCTGGATGATTACGAGATCCTTGAAGTGCTGCTGATGGCGTTCATCCCGCGCCGGGATGTGAAGCCGATTGCCAAGGCACTGGAAGCGAAGTTCGGCAGTCTTTCGGCCATCCTTGCCGCGCCGGCTGAAGACCTTGTGAAGGTCGGCGGCGTCGGGGAGACGGTGGCCGCCTATCTCAAGGCCATCGCCGAGCTTCATTCGCGCGCCGGGCGCGAAGAGATCAAGGCGAAGGAAGTCATCTCCTCCTGGAGCGCGCTGGTCGCCTATGTCCGCCGGGAGCTTCAGCATGAAAAGCGCGAGCAGTTCCGCGTGATCTTCCTCGACCGGAAGAACCAGCTGATCGTTGACGAGATCATGGGCCGGGGCACGGTGGATCATGCGCCGGTCTATCCGCGTGAGATCGCCCGCCGCGCACTGGAGCTACAGGCCTCCAGCCTGATCCTCGTGCACAACCACCCTTCAGGCGACCCCAAGCCGTCGCGCGCAGACATCGAGATCACCCGCGAGATCATCGACGTGCTCGGGCCCTTCGATATTACCGTACACGATCATCTTGTGGTCGGCACGTCCGGCGTCGTCAGCTTCCGGACGTCCGGCCTGATCTGAGGCTGATCCGCCGCGTGATCCCTACACGCTCCAGGAATGTCTCGTCATGGCTGACAATCAACAGCGCGCCATCATAACCATTAAGGCCTGCCTCGACCGTTTCCAGCGAGGCAATATCGAGATGGTTCGTCGGCTCGTCCAGGATCAGCAGCTGAGGCGGAGACGCCCCGCCCAGAACGCAGGCGAGGCCCGCCCGAAGACGCTCCCCGCCGCTGAGCGTGGAAACAGGCTGCAACGCAGCCTCCGCGCGAAACCGGAACCGTGCCAGCGCCGCGCGGCAGGCGTTTTCATCCGCCTCCGGATTGAGCCGCCGGAAATTCTCCAGGATCGTCTGATCGCCCTCCAGCAGGCTCACATCCTGGTCGAGCATCACGCTAGGAACATGAACCCGCGCCTCCCCCGATAGCGCCGGCAACGCCCCTGTGAGCGTCTTGAGCAGGGTCGACTTGCCCGCCCCGTTCGGGCCAGCAATCGCGGCGCGCTCCGGCCCGAGCAGCTCAAACGACAGATCACGGAGGATCGGCGCTTCCGGGACATATCCCACAGAAATCCGCTCTGCCGTCAGCACCGTTTTTCCTGCTGGCAGCCCGGACGGCGGGATACTCACGGTGAAGGGCTGGAGCACTTCAATCTTTCCGCGCGCAGTGGAGGCGGCCTCTTCGGCTTCGGCCTTCTGCTTTTCAGCAAGTCGGCTCAACGCCCCTGAGGAGTCTTCCGCGCGGCTTTTCAGTGTACCGAGCAATATGCGCGGGGCCCCGCCCCTGGCCGCCTTGCGGCTGCCGGCCCCGTCGCGCCTTGCCTTGCGCTCTGAGGCGGTCTGCGCCTTGTCATTGACCGCGCCGAGGCGTCGCTGCGCCTGCGCCAGATCCTGCTCAACGGCCGCCAGCTGCAGCGCTTTGCGGGCTTCATAGCCGCTCCAGCCCCCGCCATATCGCGCCGCGCCCAGCGATGTGAGCTCGACGATCGCGTCCATGCCTTCCAGCAATTCCCGGTCATGGCTGATAACAATGGCCCCGCCCCGCCAGGAGGCCAGCATCTGCGCCACGCCGGCGCGCCCCTCCCGGTCAAGATTGTTGGTGGGCTCGTCCAGCAGCAGAAAGTCAGGCGCCGCAAAGATCAGCGCCGCAAGGCTCGCCCGCATGCGCTGGCCGCCTGACAGGGTGGCGAGCGGCGTGTCTGCGCTGGCATCGGCAAGCCCGGCCCGCGCCAGCGCTTCGGCAAGTCGTGCCTCCAGTGTCCAGTCGGCCTGCGCAAAGTCTGCCTCGGTGCCCTGGCCGGCCTCGATGCGGGCAAGCTGGACAAGCATGCCGCGAACGCCAAACAGATCCGCGAGGGTTTCGCCGAGCGCGGCCCCGAAAGACTGGCGGAGGGTTCCGGTTGTCCCGGTTACGGTGACGGCGCCAGCGGCAGGCTGCAACTGCCCACCGATGAGGCCGAGCAGCGTCGTCTTGCCAACACCGTTCCGGCCGACGAGGCCGACCCGCTCCGGATTGAAACTGAAGTTAAGGTCTGAAAAAAGAACCCGCCCGTCAGGCAGGGCGTAGGTGAGCGACGCAAGGGTAATGGCAGCAGGCATGGTCTGAACTCATCGGGTAAACTGATCCGGGGGCGGTCGTTTTCCGGGAATCGTTCATGACACGGGCCTTGTGCTGGCTTGTGGAATTCTTTCCGGCAGAAAATAGGCGAGCCTCACGAAGAGTTCAACTCACCCGCCAGGGGAAAGAATTACGCTCAGCGCATCCTTTCCCTAACGATAACACTTGCAGGCAGCGGCGGGACCGTTACCGTCGCGACAAATGTGAGCGCGCCAGCAGAAGCGCGTTTTTCTGGGAGGCAAGCGACACATGACGGTACCCGCAGACGCGGCTGAAACTGGCAACGGACACATTACCGGTTTCGGCACCAAGCCGTACCGCTCCTATGTGCTGATCGCCCTGACGCTGATTTACACGCTCAATTTCATTGATCGCACCGTCATCACCGTCGTTGCCCAGCCGATCATCAACACCTTTTCGCTCAGTGACTTTCAATGGGGCCTGCTGACCGGGCCGCCCTTTGCGCTGTTTTACGCGCTGATGGGCATTCCCATCGCCATGTGGGCAGACCGGGGCAACCGGGTATTCATCATTACACTCTGCGTCATCATCTGGTCGATCATGACCGTTTTCTGCGGCCTGGCCGCCAGCTTTATCTGGCTGCTTGTGTTCCGGGTCGGCGTTGCCATCGGCGAGGCGGGCTGCACACCGCCTGCAAACTCGATCATCACAGATTACTATCCCCCAAAAAGCCGAGCCAATGCCATCGGCATCTATTCGATGGGCGTCACCATAGGCGGGGTGATGGCGCAGCTGTTCGGGGGCGCGCTTGCCGGACTGCAAGGCGCGGATTTCGGCAATTTCCTCTCGGTCATTGGCCTGGGCGGGCTATTCTCAGGCATCAATTGGGAAGAAGTGGAAGGCTGGCGCCTGGTTTTCGTGATTGTGGGCGCGCCGGGCATCCTGGTTGCCCTCATCCTCTGGATGACAACACGGGAGCCGCCGCGTGGCTATTCCGATCCCAAGGGCAAAACCCCGATTGAGAAAGCGGGCTTCTTCGAAGCGTTCAAGGAGTTTGGCGCCAAGCCGACCTTCTGGTCACTCTCGCTCGGCGCGGCCTTTGTGGCGTTTGTCGGCTATGGCCTGATCAGCTTCCAGGCGCCTTTCCTGATGCGCGTGCACGGCGTCAGCGTTTCAGAGGCGGCCATCCGGTATGGCGCGCCGCTTGCGGCCGTTGCCGCTTTCGGTACCTTCCTTGGCGGCTTTCTCTCGGAAAAATTCACCCCTCGTTTTCCAGCGGTTGTTGCCTGGCTTCCAGGCGTTGGCCTGCTGATCGCTGTCCCGGCCTATATTGCTGCCTTTCTCGCCCCGACCCTCACAATGGCCTTCTGGATGTGGGTGATCGCGGCAATTGCCCACTATGCCTATCTTGGCGCGCAATACACCGTCTCGACCTCCATCGTCAGCCCACGTTCGCGCGCGACGACCGTTTCGGTACTGCTTCTGATCATCAGCCTGATCGGCAACGGTCTTGGCCCGATGTTCACCGGCATGATGAGCAGCGCTTTCATGGGCGGCATCATCCGGCGCAATGGGCTGGAGGAAGCGTTCACCACCTTCAATCCCGGCTTCTGCGCCAACCGTGTCGCAGACCTCGGCGAGTTGGGGCCGGCGCTCTGCTCGGCCTATGCCGAAGGACTGCGCCAGTCGATGGTTGCCACAGTCCTCTTCTTCGTGATCGCAGCGGCGTTCTATTTCCTCGCGTCCCGCACATTCCTGAAGGATCGCTGGAGCCCCGCCACCAACTGATTTTCCAACCCTTGCCTGACTACTCGTGGAGACCCGAATGACCGACGCCGCCACCCCTAGCCAGACAACCACCGAAGCCGTTCCGGGCTACAAGACCGGATTCGGGACCCCGCTTTACCGCGGCTATGTTTTATCTTCGCTGCTTGTTGTTTACATCTTCAATTTCATCGACCGCTCGATCTTCGGCATCCTGACCGAGCCGATGAAGCTCTCGCTTCAGCTTGAAGACTGGCATATGGGATTGCTGGGCGGTCTTGCCTTCGCGATCTTCTACACGACCCTTGGCATTCCGATTGCGCGTGTTGCCGAACGGCGCAGCCGTATGATGATCATCATCATTTCGCTGACCCTGTGGAGCCTGATGACGGTGCTCTGCGGCTTTGCAACGAGCTTCATCACGCTTTTCATCTTCCGGCTTCTCGTCGGCGTGGGCGAGGCTGGCTGCACGCCGCCGGCCCAATCCGTGATTGCGGATTATTTCAAACCGACAAGCCGCGCGACTGCCGCCTCGATCTATGCCCTCGGTGTTCCGCTCGGCGGCATGCTGGCGGGTCTCGCAGCAGGTCCGATCAACGACTATGTGACCGGCGAAAACGTCTACAACCTCTTCGGTTCCTTGGGCTGGACTTGGGCACAGGGCCTTACCGACTGGAGCAAACTTGAAGGCTGGCGGATTGCCTTCATCGCCGTTGGCCTGCCCGGCGTCCTGTTTGCGATTATCCTGTTCTTTACGGTGAAGGAGCCCCCACGCGGCTATTCCGACCCGCCGGGCGCGCCACGCAAAGCCGTGCCGGATGGCTTTGGAACGGTCCTCAAGGATCTGATGCGCAAGCCGACCTATGTGCATGTCGTGGCAGGCGCCGCGATTGCCTCCTTCGCCGGCTATGGCATCGCGGCCTTTTCGACCTCGTTCCTGCTGCGCACCCATGGGCTGACGCTCACCGAGGCGGCGCTGATCTTCTCTCTTGTGCTGGGCCTGATGGCCGCGATTGGCGTGTTCCTGTCAGGCTTCCTGGCCGACAAGCTCTCGGTGCGCTATCCCACGGCGCTCTCCTGGATGCCCGCGCTCGGCATGGGCCTCTCGGTACCGCTCTACTGGCTGGGCTATCTCAGCCCGACCGTGCCGCTGATGATCCCGCCGCTGATGCTGGCAGCGACGCTGCACTATTTCTATCTTGGCCCGATGTATGCGGTGTCGGCCGGTGTTGTAGACAGCCGGACGCGGGCAACCGCCGTGGCAATCACGCTGTTCGCCGTGAACCTGATCGGCATCGGCCTTGGCCCGACGCTGATCGGCTTCCTGTCCACTGGACTCAAGACGATGATGCTGGATGGCAACACGATCGGCCTCACCCTTTCCATGTGCAAGGACGTGACGCTGCTGGCGGCGGATCAGGCCGCTGCCTGCCGGGACGCCGATGCCCGGGGCCTACAATGGTCGATCATCATCTTTGCCTCGCTCTATGGCTGGGCGGCGCTGCACTACCTGCTCGCCGGCAAGACGCTAAGCCGTGACATGCTCTCCAAAACTGCGTAAAGGCGCCGCCTATGGCGGTATACACGCAGGTTTCTGATGAAGCGCTCGCAGGCTTCCTCGCCGAGTATGATCTCGGCGAGGCGGTTGCGTTCAAGGGCATTGCCGAGGGCGTCGAGAACTCGAATTATTATCTCGAAACGCGCAAAGGCCGTTACATCCTCACCCTGTTCGAGAAGCGGGTGAACGCGGCTGATCTGCCCTATTTCATCGGCCTGAAGCAGCATCTGTCCTCAAATGGCTTCCCCTGTCCCGAGCCTGTCCTAGGCCGAGATGGAGAGGCGTTGCGCACGCTTGAAGGCCGGCCGGCGGTGATCGTGACCTTCCTCGACGGCCTCTCGCCCCGCCGCCCCAATGCGAAACAGTGCCGCTCTCTGGGCGAAGGGCTGGCGCGCATGCATCTGGCCCTCGCCGATTTCAAAGGCCACCGGGAGAACTCCCTTGGCCCCTCCTCATGGGGCCGCATGTGGGAAGGGCGCGGGGCAGACGCGGAAGCCATCCAGCCCGGCCTCGAAGCTGAGGTGAATGCCTGCTTCAAGCGCCTTACCGCCGCCCGCGCCTTTTCCAGCCACCTGCCGCGCGGCACGATCCATGCCGATCTCTTCCCGGACAACGCCTTCTTCCTGGGCGACACATTCTCGGGCGCCATCGACTTCTATTTCGCCTGCACAGATGCCCTCGCCTACGATCTTGCTGTCTGCCTCAATTCCTGGGCCTTCGAGGAAGGCAATGCGACGGACGCCTCGCGGCTGGAATACAATTTCTCCAAGGGCGCGGCGCTGATTGCGGGCTACCAGTCCGTGCGCCCTCTGGAAGCGGCCGAGCGCGAGGCGCTGCCCGCTCTATGCCTTGGCTCAGCAATGCGGTTCTTTCTGACACGCCTGGCCGACTGGTCGTCCACCCCGGCGGGCGCCCTCGTAAGGCCCAAAAACCCTCTTGAATACGCCGCTCGGCTGGCTTTCCATCGCAAGATCGAAAGCGCCGAAGGCTATGGGGCATGAGCGACAACGCAGGGCCTGAACCACAAGCACCCATCTCCTCTGCGGCAGACGCCCTGCCCGCTTATGCCATGTCGGCGCGCCCGAAACGGGTGAAACGGATCAAGCTCGCCCTCCTCCTCTCGTCCATGGCGGCCTGTGTCGCGGTCGCGATCATTGGCTTCCTGCTGATGGCGCTGGGCTTTGCCTTCATCGGCCTTACCGGCCAGACGCCCGGCCTTGCCGTTGGCGCCGGGAATTTCCGGGGCGGCGCGCTGCTGGCGGCTCAGCTTTCGGCGATGAACTTCATCCTGTTTTTCATCACGGTACCCTCTGCCGCCCTCGCGCTGGGTCTCTCGATCGGGCGCTTCCCATCCCGGGGCATCACAGGGCTGACATCCTATCTGCGCTGGGGCGCAATCTGGGGCGGGATACTTGTCGGGGGCACGACCTTCGTCTTCGGCTGGTTTGGCGGCGCGGCTTCTGCCCTGGGCGCGCTCACATGCGGCGGGGCCATCGGGCTCCTCGCCGGCGCCTTCTGCGGCTTTCTCTTCCACGCCATTGTCCAGCCTGCGCGCCAGCTGACGCAAATGGATGTGAGTGTCTTCTAAAGGCCTGCTTGACGCGGGCGCCAAAGCCCCCCACCCCGCGTCCATGACCGAAAAAGACATCATCGAAATCTGGACCGATGGCGCGTGCAGCGGAAATCCCGGCCCCGGCGGCTGGGGCGCGCTGATCCGCTGGAACGGCCATGAGAAGGAACTCTATGGCGGCGATCCGGCCACGACCAATAACCGGATGGAAATGACCGCCGTGATCGAGGCGCTGAACGCCCTCAACCGCCCGTCAAAGGTCACGCTGAACGTCGACTCCACCTATGTGAAGGACGGCCTGACCAAATGGATCAAGGGTTGGAAGCGCAATGGCTGGAAAACCGCCGACAAGAAACCTGTGAAAAACCAGGAACTCTGGATGGCGATGGAAGAGGCCTGCAAGCGCCATGACATCACCTGGGTCTGGGTGAAGGGTCACAATGGCGACGAAGGCAACGAACGCGCCGACGGCCTTGCCCGCAAAGGGACCGATGAAGTCCGCGGACGGAGATAGGCCCGCCGCAGAAAATCAGGACAGAAACGAAAAACGCCCGGAAAGATGAACTCTCCGGGCGTAAATTTTTCAAGGTCTCAGGAAGCTCAGGCGGCTTCTTCGATCTCGCCGGTTTTCTGGCTCGGCCGCGGGTCGCGCAGCACATAGCCCCGTCCCCAGACGGTTTCGATATAGTGGTTGCCACCCGTGGCCTGCTGCAACTTTTTGCGCAGCTTACAGATGAAGACGTCGATGATCTTCAGCTCGGGTTCGTCGAGGCCGCCATAAAGGTGGTTGAGGAACATTTCCTTGGTGAGCGTTGTGCCCTTGCGCAGGGAAAGCAGCTCGAACATGGCATATTCTTTGCCGGTCAGGTGGACACGTTCACCATCCACTTCAACCGTTTTCGCGTCGAGGTTCACCAGGATATCGCCGGTGCGGATGACGCTTTCGGCATGGCCTTTGGAACGGCGCACAATGGCCGTGATCCGGGCAATCAGCTCGTCCTTGTTGAACGGCTTGGTGAGATAATCGTCGGCGCCGTAGCCGAGCGTTTTCACCTTCGCTTCGATGTCCGGGTTGCCCGAGAGGATCATCACAGGGGTGTTCACGCGGCTCATCCGGAGCTGCTTGAGCACCTCAAAGCCGGTGATATCCGGCAGCGACAGATCCAGGAGGATCATGTCGAATTCGTAGACTTTGCCGATATCAACGCCGTCTTCCCCGAGGTCGGTGAGGTAAACGTTGAAGCCAGCGGCTTTGAGCATCAGCTCGATTGAGCGAGCCAGTGCCCGGTCATCTTCAATTAGCAGGACGCGCATCGCTCGTCTCCCGAATCATCTTAAGTTAGTCGTAGCTGTTTTGGTTAACATTGTGAATCCTAACGCACCTTTATTAACAGGTATTAAAAAAGCGTTGGAACACAGACGAAATGATTCATTTTCTCTGAACGGATCAGTTGCCAAGTTCTGCTGAGGCTTGCCCCATCATCACCTGAGCCACCGCAATTACATCCTGGACAGGCTGAGCCTGTGGATCGATTGACATCAGCGTCTTTTGGCAGCGGATGGCGTCGCGGACCTTGGGGTCGCGCATCACCGTTCCGGCAAGCCGTGGACGGAATCCGAGGAAGGTCTGACACGCCCGCGCGATCGCCTCATAGGTCCGCTGACCAGCGGCGCGCGTATCGGCCTGATTGATACAGACAAGCGGCTCAACCGACGGCGCATAACCGCGCAGAACCTTGATGAAGGCATAGGCATCCGTCATCGAGGACGGATCATCGGTAATGACGATCAGCGCCTTGTCGCCGGAGCGGGCAAGACGCATGCAGTTGGCTTCGATGCCGGCGCCAAGATCAATCACAACATGATCGTATTGCAGAGCGAGCGCGGAGAGACCGGCGGCAAGGCGCGCCACTTCTTCCGTGGGCAGTTCGGCGAGCGCGCCAGAGCCTGAACGGCCCGGCAACACATCAAATCCGCCATGACCTGCGCCGCCATCAATGGGCGTAACAGCGTCTTCAAGCTCGACCCAGCCAGCCACCACGGCCGCAAGATCGGTCTCCGGCGCAATACCGAGCTGAACGTCGACATTGGCAAGGCCAAGATCGCCGTCCACCAGCAGCACGCGGCGGCCAGCCTGCGCCAGCGAGGATGCCAGCGAGATTGAAACGAAGGTCTTTCCGACGCCGCCCTTGCCACTGGCAACGGTGATGACGGATGCCGGCGTTACCCGCGGAGGCGGGCGAACGGGGGGACGGTCCTGGGATCTGCGAAGGGCAAAGCTCATGGGATCATGCAGCTCCTCTGAGGGCAATCACGTCACAGCGGGCGTCTTCCATCAGAAGCGCGGCGAGGCGTGAAGGGGCGGCAGGTACGAGACCTCCGCCAATGAACGGTGTGATCGCAAGGTGCGAGAAAGCGATGCCGGAAGATGTCAGCGCCGCAATGGCGCCGCCCCGGCGGCGCACGACATCAAGTTTCGTCAGGATCGCGCGGCGAACGCCGGCGCGGTGAAAGGCGCGGGCAGACTCGGCCAGATCGTCCGGGTGCCCCTCCGCCGAGATTACAAGAACTGGCTCGGCGCGGATCGCCGCAACGAGGTCTCCAAGGCTGGCAAGATCATCGCCCTCGAATGGGTTGATCGCCGGAAGATCAATCACGCAGCGGCGGCTTTCATTGCGCAGCGCGCGCAGCTGGCTGAACAGGGCGTCCGGGGTTTCGGCCACCCGGATCTGGTCACGCTCGCGCTCCAGATAGGCGGCGAGCTGTTCTCCGCCCGCAGACCCATCAAGATCGGCAGCAAGCGGCGTAATCTCGGCCCGTGCCACAGAGGCGCGGCGGGTGAGTTTTGCGGCTGTGGAGGTGCGGCCTGCGCCAGGCGGGCCGACCAGGAGAATATCACGGTCAAGGCGGGCGGGGATCGGATCGCACGTAACAAGGCGCGAGAGCCCCTCTGCCATCGCCTCTTCAGGTGTGGAGAACTCGCCCGGACGGCGGCCAGCACCTTCGCCGGCAACACGCTCGGCAAAACGTTGGGGGGCGCCGTGCCAGAGCAGCGCATCCCTAACTCGGGCGAAGACCGGATTGTCGGCGCCGCGCCCATGACCAAGGTTGCGCGCCTCGCGCAGGAAGAAGGGTTCATTGCCTGTCGCGGCTGCGCCCGACCGGTCGGTCGCCGCGCGCACTTCAACGCCGCCATCAACCTCACGCTCGGACAGGATCACGGCATCCGCGCCCATTTCCGCAAAGATCATCGCCTTGGCAGCTTCCATCGATTCTGCGGCGAACATCTTCATGCGCATGGGCGTCGTGTCCTTGGTTTACGCTGTGCGGCAGGAATTGGAGGGGTGTTCAGGGGCGCCGCGAAACTCTGGTTGATCAAGCCGCCCAAAGGTTAATTTTTTCCGAAATTGCGTTAGGGTTTACAGGAAATTCAGGAAACTCCCGCAGTTGTAATGAAGTCTGGAGAGGGCTGGCCAAGTTCGCGCCGCGCTCTACCTGGCGGCAAAAGGACCGGGAAACGCCATGCCTCTGACAGAAATCCTTGCGATTATAGGGCTTGGCCTCGGCGCCGCGCTGGGCCTGGGCGCCCTCATTGCTCCCGACTGGGCCTCCGGTGTTGTCCGGCTCAAGGCCGACCCGGCAAAAGGCGGGGGCTATTCGGAATTCCGCGCCACCTATGGCGGCCTTCTACTGATGGTTCACGGCGCTGCGCTCATCATTGTCCTGATAACCCCGCCTGCGGGTTCGGCTTTGGTGGTCCTGCCGATCGCGGCCGGGTGGTTTGGCGCCGCCATCGGGCGCGTTGTGGCGCTGATCTTTGACCGGGCCAAACTCGGCGATATGCGGATAATCCCGATCTGGATGGCGACCGAGGTGGCGCTCGGCCTTGCTATTGGAGCGCCAGTCCTGCAATTCCACGGCTGAAGCCAGATATAGCCAGACACAGAAAGACATGACCATGACGGAGCGTCGCGAGACGGCCCGCCCGGCCCGGAAGCCTTCCGGTCCGAAACGGCCTGCCCAGAATAGCAAATCGACCGCCACCCCGACCGACTGGAGCGAGGGCGAGCGGATTGCGAAATACCTCGCCCGGGCCGGGGTTGCCTCCCGCCGAGAGATCGAGCGCCTCATCGAGGCGGGCGAAGTGACCGTAAATGGCCAGAAACTGTCGTCCCCCGCCTTCAAGGTGACAGGCCGGGAAGTCATCAAGGTCGGACGCAAGATCATTCAGGCGCCTGATGCCAGCCGTCTGTGGCGCTACCACAAACCCTCCGGCCTCATCACAACCACCAACGATCCTGCCGGCCGCCGGACGATCTTTGACGAGCTTCCGAAATCCCTCCCCCGCACCGTAACCGTCGGCCGACTTGACCTGACAACCGAAGGCCTTCTGCTGCTGACCAATGATGGCGAGCTCGCCCGATTCCTGGAACTGCCAAAGTCTGCCCTGGAGCGCACCTACCGCGTGCGCGCCAAAGGAACCGTCACCCAGCTGAAGATCGACGAACTGGCCAGCGGGATCACAGTCGAGGGCGTGAAGTATCAGCCCATCAAGGCGATCTTCGACCGGGAGATGGGCGCCAATTCCTGGCTGACCGTCACTCTGACAGAGGGCAAGAACCGCGAAGTGCGCAAAGCGCTGGAATCGGTCGGCCTGACCGTGAACCGCCTTATCCGGGTAAGCTACGGGCCTTTCCTGCTGGCCGATCTCAAGCCCGGCCAGGTGGAGGAAGTCCCGTCCGACCTGCTGGAGACTGCGCTCGCACTTCTTGGTCATGCGGTTGATACCGCGCCGGAGAAGGCCGTCCCTGCCCCGAAGTCACGCCTTGGCAGGCGGGGGCCTTCGTCTAGAGTAAAGGGGAAGCGGCCGTAGACGCTGCAAACCCTGCTCTGGAGGATTTCCGATGTCTGATTCAGCTGTGCTGGCGGTTCCGCCGGACACAAAGAAAGACCCTGCGCGCCGCATGAGCGAGGCGGCAGCTGCGACCTGCGACCAGATCGTGACACCAGCCGTCTATGCAGATCAGCCCGTTCTGGACGCCGCCTTCAAGCGGCTGCGCGCGGAAGACCCGCTCGCCTGGTGCGAGCCGGAAAGCTTCCGCCCTTTCTGGGCCGTTACCAAGCATGCCGACATCATGGAGGTGTCGCGCCAGAACCAGCTGTTCACGAACGGTCAGCGCGAGATGCTGTCTTACCATGAGGCCGAGAAAGGCGTTTACGGCAAGTTTGGCCAGCCCCACCTTCTCAAGACCCTCGTACAGCTCGACGACCCGCTGCACTTCAAGCTGCGCCATCTGACCCAGGAATGGTTCATGCCGCAGAATGTGAAGAAGCGCGAAGACGCCGTTCGCTCGATCGCCAAACAGTATGTCGACCGGATGGAAGACCTGGGCGGAGAGTGCGATTTCCAGCGCGATGTGGCGCTGTACTACCCTCTGCGCGTGATCATGCAGATCCTCGGTGTTCCGGAATCGGATGAACCGATGATGCTGAAACTGACGCAGGAGATTTTCGGCGCGCAGGACGAAGACCTGATGCGTGACAAATCCCTCGCCGAGGAGCGCGATGTCGAGAAGGGCCTCGCCTCGATCCAGGCGACGCTGGCCGAATTCTTCATGTACTTCACCTCGATCACCGCGGATCGCCGCGCCAACCCGAAAGATGATGTCTCTACCGTCATCGCGAATGGCATGATTGACGGCGAGCCGATCGGCCAGCTCGAAGCGATGAGCTATTACATCATCACGGCCGCCGCTGGCCACGACACGACCAGCGCCTCAACCGGCGGCGGCGTTCTGGCCATGCTGCAAAGCCCGTCCGAGCTCAAGAAGATGATGGACGATCCAAAGGGCATGTCGCGCACCGCCGTTGATGAAGCCATTCGCTGGACCACGCCGGTGAAGCACTTCATGCGCACGGCGCAGGACGATTATACCCTCCGTGGAAAGAATATCCTGAAGGGTGAAAGCCTGCTGCTTTGCTATCCTTCCGGCAACCGCGATGAAGAGGTCTTCGACGACCCTTACAGCTTCAAGGCCGACCGGTCGCCCAACAAGCTGATCTCCTTTGGCTATGGCGGCCATATGTGCCTTGGCATGCATCTGGCGCGTCTCGAAATGCAGGCTATCTATGAAGAACTGTTTTCGCGCGTGAAGTCCATCGAGCTTGCGGGCGAACCAAGCTTCATCAAGGCCAACTTCGTCGGCGGGCCAAAATCCATCCCGGTGCGGTATAAGTTCTGACGATCCGGGGCCGCCCTGGAATGTCCCGTCCCGCCCTCCCGAACAGATAATGTGAGCCACACCCATGACGCTTCTGAATGTCACTGAAACCTATCAGGTCGAGAACCCTCCCACGGAGCCGAAATTCGGCAAGGCATACACCCTTGCCCCACCTGTAGACCTGACTCAGCCGACCGTCTTCTCCGATCATGGGGGCTACACTCATGCCGCCTTCGCGGCGATGCGGGAAAAGGCGCCCGTGATGTGGCACCCGGAACAGTATGGCGCAGGTTTCTGGGCTGTCACCTCCTATGATCTCGTCAAGAAGGTCGAACTAGCCCCTGAGACGTTCTCGTCCCAGAAAGGCGGTATCCTGATGAATTACGGCATGGAAGGCACGCCGCGCCATCCGCTGCTGCATTCCTCTTCGCTCAACTCCCTGATCAATCTCGACCGCCCCTACCATACGCCCCTGCGCATGGAGCACATGGCCTATTTCCGCGCTGATTTTGTGGCTCAGCTGCGCAAGCGCGTGGACGTGGAAGTAAACCGCCTGCTGGACACGATGGAAGCTCAAGGCCCCATCGTAGACATGGTGGAAATGTTTTCTGCCGAACTTCCGCTCTTCACCTTGTGTGAAATCCTCGGTGTGCCGCCGGCCGATCGCCCGAAGCTGGTGCACTGGATGCACTTCCTTGAGACCTCGCAATACCAGGCCCAGCAAGAGGGCCTTGGCAATGTGACGCCTGAACAGATCATGACCTTCATGACTGAGATCCAGGCCATGTTCGAATATGGCCGTTACCTGCTGGAAGAACGCCGCAAAAATCCGCAGCCGGATCTCCTCTCGGCCATCGCGAACGTACAGGTCGATGGCAAACCGCTGTCGCCGGAATTCCTCGACGGCTCCTGGCTGCTGATCGTCTTTGCCGGCAATGACACAACCCGCAACTCGCTGTCAGGCACGATGCGCCTGCTGACGGAAAATCCGGAGCTGCGCGAGCAGCTAAAAGAAAAGCCCGACCGCCTTCAAAACTTCGTGCATGAGGCCATCCGCATGGTGACGCCGGTGACCTATATGCGCCGCACCGCGACGCAGGACACAGAACTCGGCGACCAGAAGATCGCCGAGGGCGAGAAGGTGGTCATGTATTACGCGGCCGCCAACCGTGACCCGGCGAAATTCGAAAACCCCGACCGGTTCGATATCGACCGCGCGAACGCCAAGGAACACCTTGCCTTTGGCCACGGGCCGCATGTGTGCCTGGGCCAGCGGGTCGCCAACATGCAGCTGGAATCGGCTTACCGGCAGATCCTGTCGCGCTTCCCGAACGTCCGCTGGACCGGCGAGCAGACGATTGCGCCCAACAACTTCGTGCACGCCATTTCTTCCCTGATGGTGGACCTCGGCAAATGAGCACCGTTCTGCGCGAAGACCGGGACGGCCTTGCCCTCCTGACGCTCAACCGGCCGGACAAGCTGAATTCGCTGACCGTCGGCATGTTCGAAGAACTGCGCGGCCATGTGACAGATCTTTACAAGGACGAGTCCATTGGATGCGTCGTCCTTCGGGGCGCTGGCCGGTGCTTTTCTGCGGGGCATGATCTTGCAGACATTGCAGATGGCGAAAAAGTGCCTTCGCGCGGCTGGCATTCGGAAACCCTGCGCCTGTTAGAACGCCTGCCCAAGCCGGTCATCGCGGCCGTCCACGGCCATTGCTATACTGGCGCGCTGGAAGTGGCACTGGCGGCCGACTTCATTATCGCGGCCGAGAGCGCGAAGTTTGGCGACACCCACGCAAAATGGGCGCTCACCCCGATCTGGGGGATGAGCCAGCGCCTGCCCCGCCGCGTCGGCATTGCCACCGCCAAGCGGCTGATGTTTACCGCCGAAATGTTCGGTGCCGCCGAAGCCCAGCGGATCGGCCTGGCAGAGCTGGTTGTTCCTGACGTTGAATTTGACGCGGCCATCGACACGCTGGCCCGGCAGATCCTCGCCAATTCGCCTTTCAGCCACGCCGCCAACAAGCGCCTGTTGGAAGCGACCGACGCGCGGGATATGGACAGCGGCCTGCAATGGGAAATACTTAACAATGAGGGCGTAGGCCCTGACATGCAGGCTCGCATCGGCGCATTCATGGGGAAAGGCCGACGCTGAGCTCCAACAAGGGGACTGAACTTGGCTGACTTTCTGATCCGGCGCAGCAATCTGCGCGACACCTCCTGGGCCACGGCGCCGGCAACGCCGCTGGCGGAGGGACAGGCGCGCCTGAAGGTCGATGCCTTCGCGCTGACCGCCAATAACGTCACCTATGCCACCTTCGGCGAGACCATGGGTTACTGGAACTTCTTCCCGGCGGGCGATCCGGCCTTTGGCCGCGTGCCCGTCTGGGGCTTTGCCACCGTCACGGAGTCCAAGGCCCCTGGCGTTGAGCCCGGCGCGCGGGTCTATGGCTATCTGCCGATATCGGACGCATTTGATGTCGAGCCGGTCCGCGTCAGCGAGGGCAGCTTCATGGACGGCGCCGCCCACCGCCAGGGCCTCGCGCCGATCTACAACACCTACATCTTAAACGCGGCCGACCCATCTTACGATCCCGCTTTTGAAGCCCAACAGATGCTGTTCCGCCCGCTGTTCACGACCGGCTGGATGATTGATGACTGCCTGATGGAGACGGGCGGAGAAATCCCCGAAACGGTGGTGATTTCGTCTGCCTCTTCCAAGACCGCCCTGGCTCTGGCCCATTGCCTGAAACAGCGCGGCGCGGTGGAAGCCATCGCCCTGACCTCACCCGCCAACAAGGACTATGTCGAAGCCTCCGGCCTCTATGCCCGCACCACGACCTATGATGACGTGGACCGGCTGCACACGCGCGGCCTCTCGGCCTATGTCGATTTCCTCGGCCGTCCCACCCTCACCGCGGATGTGCATCATGCCCTGAAGGACCGCCTGGTCCGCAGCCTGATCATTGGCGTGACGGACTGGGAAGGCAACCGCGCGCCGGTCGAAGTGCCCGGCCCACAGCCGGAATTCTTCTTTGTGCCGACATATGCAGCCGCGCGCGCAAAAGAGCTTGGCGCAGAGGAACTGAACGCCAGAACCAGCAAGGCGCTGGCCGGCTTCTATTTAGCCTCAGCGAAATATCTTACGCCCAGCAAGCAGAACGGCCCGGACGCTATTGAGACAGCCTGGCTGCAAACGCTCGACGCAAAAGTTCCGCCTTCGACGGGGCTGATCCTCAGCCTCTGAGCCTCAGCGCGGCTTTACCGTAAACTCGGTACGGCTGTTGCGGGCGTGGGCTTCCGGTGTCGACCCCGTTTCGATTGGCTGCATTTCGCCATACCCGACGGCTTGCAGAGAGTCTTCGGGAACGCCCTTGCCCATGAGATAGTCACGGATCGCATTCGCCCGGTCCCGGGAGAGCCGCAAATTGTAGTCATCCGAGCCACGGGTATCGGTATGTGTCCCGATCTCGATCTCGAATGCGCGGCAAAGCATGGCGACGCCCCCCAGCGCGTCGATCAGCGGCAAGCTGACCGGCGAGATGTTGGCGTTCCCCGTGCCGAACAGGATGGTGCGGTTGCGCAAAGTTGCGGTAAACGCGGCCTGGCAGCTTTCCGCCGTGATCAGCTGACCGGCGAGACTAGCCAGCGGGGCACCAAGGCCCTCTTCGCCATTTTCGATTGATATTCCATCGATGATCAGCAGGTCAGCCGTGCCCGCACGCGGGTGGCCCTCAATTGCAGCCAGCCCGGTTGTGAAGCCCTGAGCCTTCGTATCTGCATCCGGCGCAGTGCCCGTCACAACGGCCACCTGATCGCGGATAACTATAGTCAGCCACTCGATCCCTGCCGCCTGGAGCCCGGCCTGTATTTCCTGCGCCCAGAGCGCCGGGTTGTTGGCGGCAAGTTCCGGCGGCGTCGTGCTTGCCAGTAACCGGCCGTCCCGCATTTCGTACATTCCGTCCGCAATCGGCACACATTCGTCGCCATTTGCCAGCGGCGCCAGCGCAGCAGGCCGGGCACCGGTGGAGGTCTCGCCACAGGCGGCAAGGGCCAGAATGGCGGCAGTTGCGAGCAGGCAGGAACGGATAGCCATGACTTTCCTCATAGTGGTAACGCCCGGCTGGCGGGATTTACCATCATACATGTATAAGCACAGTGCGGCCTACGCCATCAAAGCAATCGGACACACCAGGCCGCCCCTGCAAATTACTTGCCGGATTTATAGACCTCCCCGCCCTTCATCACGAAGTCGACCGCCTCCAGCGCCCGGATGTCCTTCAGGGGATCTTTGGAAACCGCAATCAGGTCAGCATATTTGCCTGCTTCGAGCGTCCCGATCTCGTCTGACATCTCCAGATGATCGGAAGCCACGACAGTCGCCGCGCGAATGGCGGCCTCAGGTGTGAAGCCCGCCTCCACCATCAGCGCAAACTCCTTGGCGTTGTCGCCATGACGCGACACGCCGGTATCGGTCCCGAAGGCGACATTCACCCCGCCCTCATGCGCACGCCGCAGCATTTCGAGCATCAGCGGGCCAACCTGCGCAGCCTTTGCCCTTGAGGCGGCCGGCAGCCAGGGCTCGTTCGTCCAGCCAGTCACCGTCGCACCGGCCAACGCGGTCGGCACGAGCGTTGCGCCTTTCTCCTTGAAAAGCGCAATCGACTCTGAGTCGAGATAGGTGCCATGCTCGATCGAGTCGATGCCCGCGCGCAGGGCGGCGTCTACACCGCTCTTGCCATGCGCATGTGCTGTCACCTTACGGCCCATTGAATGGGCTGCATCAACGATTGCGGCCAACTCATCATCCGTGAACTGCTGTTCCAGTCCAGCGGACGTATTGGAAAGAACCCCGCCGGTTGCCGTAATCTTGATAAGATCGGCGCCTTCCTTGATCTGCTGACGCACTGCGCGGCGGCAGTCATCGGCGCCATTGCAGATATTTGCGCCGGTAAATGCGGTCATTACGCGCGCGGAATAGCCGTTGATGTCGCCATGCCCCCCGGTGACCGCAACACCGTTTCCGGAAGCGCGAATGCGCGGTCCCGGCACTGCCCCGCGGGCAATGGCGTCGCGCAGGCCGAAAATGGAGTCGTTGGGCGCGCCTACATCCTGAACTGTCGTGAACCCGGCCCGGAGGGTGGTCAAGGCGAACGCCGCGCCATCGAACGCCGTGTCCACATCAGAATCCTCAAACTCCTTAATGCGGCCGCCCGGCCCGTTCTCTCCCGTAATATGGACATGGCTGTCGATAAGCCCCGGCAACACATACGCCTCGCGCAGATTAATGAGAGTGTAGTCCTTGGGCTTTGAATAGCCGGCCGTAATCGAAACGATCCGGCCATCCTCGACCAGAATTGTCTGGCGTGTCAGATAGCCCTCGCCCGGCTTTACCAGCACATGGCCCGCATGAATGACGGCATCATCAGCAATGGCCGACGCACAAATCAGGAGCGCACCAATGGCGGTGGCAGCAAACTTCATCATAGGTTTTCCTCCCCGGAACATACGGTCACGGTAGCGCTTCCTGCCGCGTTTTCAACGCTTCAAGGCAAGGTTCCAGCGTCAAATTGAGGGAGCGATGCCTGAAGTTTCTTTGTCAGTTTTGAGCGGACAATCGCATAGGCCTGAGTGATGCGCTGGCGCAGTTCATCCGCCGGAATGGCGTCCGGCTCGACCTGCACCCATTTTGCCCGCGCAAGATAAGGCGCCGGCTCTGCAATGCTGGACTCGATCAACACATGAAACGCTTCATCACTGCATTTGAACGAGATGCGCGAGCAGGTGCTGTCTGTGGCGGCAAACATCTTGCCCGCAATCTTGTAAATCTGAGCATCGCCCCATTGCACCATACACTCCGCCCCGGGCAGGGACAGGCAAAGCTTGCGCAACTGTGCGGGCGTCATGCCAGCCTTTCCTTGGGATATTCAGGATAGCTTGCTTTCATCACGCCATGATTGAGCAGCATTTCAGCCACCTGTTTCTGGCCGGAGGCGTCAAATATGCGCGTCCGGATCCAGTAATTCTCGGCGCGCCGGGATTCTGAGAGCGCCACGACCTCACGGCGCAACACATACTCTTCGCCCACAAACAGCGGCCCGTCGATCATCCGGATTTCAAGGTCTGCGAAGAGGCCAATGCTGGGATGCTTCACTGGGAAGCGGGCGCCGTGGCTGGAATAGTTTGCCAGCACACTGACCATCTCCAGCGGCACAACCGGCCGGCCCCAGGGCGAGGCCGAAGCGTCTGAATACATCGGATGGTTCTCGGTGATGGCGCTCAGTTTTTCGGCCAGGGAGAAGGGGTAGAGATCACCCATATTCTGATCGGGCCCCATGCGCACGCGCTCCTCGGCGGCGCCCTGCATCCCGACCTTCAGATCCGCCAGAATGACAAGGTCATTTGCCGGGCGCAGCGTTTTCATGCGCGCTTCGAGCAGCGTTTCGCCATGATCTGGCCCCAGCGACGCGCTCGCCTCCAGAACGGGCGTGCCATCCTCCTTGAAAGCGCGCGACGGCGTGCGCTTTGCGCCGGGCGCCGGCCGGTCGATTTCGGCGTGCACTTTCTCGCCATCAAACACCATGTTCAGGAAATGGCAGGAAAAGCACCCCTGCTCAAACCAGTCATTGCCCCAGACTTCCGCCAGCAGCGGCACGAATTGCTGGAAATGCGTCGGCCCTTCAATGGGCCCGGCCTTGATGCCAAGGCGCGCCGCTTCGGCGTCATCATGCAGGGATTTGTGCCCGCCATATTTCTGCTCGGTAAGCATGTTGACGGGGCTGCGCAGCGGGCCTTTGAGAATATCGGTCATTGTCTCTCCGTTTGGACTGATCCTGCCATTTTCAGGAGCCCGCGTCACGCCTTCCCGCGTTCGCCGCCCTTTCCAAAAAGACGCAGGCTCAGGAAGGACAATGCCACCAGCGCAGCAGACAGGATCAGCGTCAGTTTTGTCGTCCCATCCCAACCGGCATGCTCATAAACATAGGTGGCCCCCCAACTGGCGAGCCCGCCGCCAATGAACATCAGCACGATATACGCCGTCATCAGCCGCGTACGTACGTCTGGCGGCAAGCCGAGGAACGTCATGCGGCCCGCCACGTCAATGAGGGGCCCCACCACATTCATGATCGTGAGGGGGATAATCAGCAGCCACAGACTATGCCCGAAAACACCGAGCAGACAGACACCGGAAAACTGGATCAGCGAAATGATGAGGCGTGCCTTGCGGGGCCCGATCCTGTCGGCCCAGGCTCCCATAGGCGCTGTGGTCAGGAGGTTCAGCAGCGCCAGCGCGGCAAGGTAGCCGACCGTGTCGGTGCCATAGCCCATCTCAGGGCTCGTCAGATGGAGACCAAGGGTGAGCCATACCGAAAGGAAAACACCAAACCCGATCCCCTGTATCGTGCCCGAGATCAGGACTTCCGGGTGCCGCCGGACTATCGGAATCACTGAGAGCACGAGATTCAAATAACTGCCCGCAGGCGCCTGATCCTCAGACTTTTCCCGTTCGTCCATAATCCGGGGAAGGAGCAATGTGATCACCAGCATCACCCCCGCCGCGATGTAGTAAACCGTGCGCCAGCCAAGATGCTCGCCGATCCATCCCGCGCCCACGCGCGCCAGCAGGATGCCCGCGATCACGCCCGTCGTCAGCGTCGCCGTCACGCGCCCCAGCTCTCCCGGCGCCACCCGCTTGGACGCATAAGCGGGCAAGAGGTAAGGCGTGATGGTTGAAAAGCCGAGGAAAGTCGAGCCCGCCACGAACAGCCAGAAGCTGCCCCCGAACGCCATCATCAGCAGGCCGAGGAATTGACCAGCCGCGAATACGATCGCCAGCTGCCGGTTGCTGAAACGATCTCCCAGCGGAAGCAGGAAGAAAATCCCCAGCGCCAGGGCTATCTGGTTCAGCGCAGGCACAAGGCCGATGGCTGAAGGCGACACGTCGAAATCCTTCGCCACGAGGGCGATGATCGGGTGAATGTAGTAAGCGTTGGCGGTGACCACCGCGCTTGCAAACGCCAGAAGCAGCAGATCCCGGCGCGTCAGCAACCGCCGGCCACCTTCCGGGGCCGGCGGGCTGGCAGGGGGCGCGCTCACCCCGGCATGCCGGCGCGACGGGCGTATTCAGCGGCAAATTTCGCCAGCGGCACAACCCGCGCGGCGTTAGACTCCGCGTTCGCGCTGTTGGCTGTGCCCGCGCGCACACGCCCGATGATGCCCTGCAAGATGCCGGCGAGGCGGAACGCGTTATAGGCGAAGTAGTAGTCCAGTTCGGGAAGCCCCTTGCGGCCGGTATGCTGGCAGTAGAGCGCCACATACTCTTCCATCGTCGGAATGCCCCAGGCCTTGAGATCGTCGATCGCCATGATCGAACCGCGTGCGGAATCCCCCGGCGGCATCACCCAGTTCATGAGGTGGTACGAAAAGTCCGCAATCGGATCACCCAGCGTGGAGAGTTCCCAGTCGAGCACCGCGATGACTTTGGATTCGGTCGGATGCAGGACCATGTTATCGAGGCGATAGTCGCCATGAACGATGGTCGTGGTTTCACCGGGCGGAATGTTCTTTGGCAGCCATTCGATCAGCTGTTCCATCTCCGGAATGTGCATCGTCTCGGAGGCTTTATATTGCTTCGTCCAGCGGTGAATCTGGCGAGCGATATAATCGCCCTCCTTGCCAAAGCCTTCCAGCCCGGCTTTGCGCCAATCGACATTGTGCAAATCCGCGAACGTCTTGATCTTGGCCTCATAGATCGCGCGGCGTTCTGCCGGTGTGGAATCGGGCAGCGTGCCGTCCCACAGGATGCGGCCTTCAACCATATCCATCACATAGAAGATGGTGCCCGCGACGTCCTCGTCCATGCACAGCCCGTAAGGGCGCGCAACCGGATAACCGAGCGGATAGAGCGCATTGATGATGCGGTATTCGCGGTCCACAGCATGCGCGCTGGGCAGCAGTGTGCCCGGCGGCTTGCGGCGCATCACATACTTCTTGTTGGGTGTGATGAGCTGATAAGTGGGGTTGGATTGCCCGCCCTTGAACTGGCGGACCACAAGCGGGCCTTCATAGCCCTCAACATTCGCTTCCATCCAGGCAGCAAGTTTAGCCTCATCGAACCGGTGGGATTCGGCCACCGCCTTAGTGCCGGAATAAAGATCCTGTGCGTTCTCCGCCTCTGCCATTTTTAGGTCTCTCTCAATTCTGCCGGATTTTGATGGATACCATACCCATTGAGGACGCTGAGCCAAGACCTGCCGCAGCGTCCGCACCTGCCCAGATGAGCCGGAGAGCCCCTTCGTGAAACGCGCGTTTGCCCTGTTTCTTCTGTTTTTTTGCCCGCTCGCCCCCGCCGCCTTTGCCGTCGTCCTCGATCCGGACCGGATCATCCGTCAGGATCTGCTGAATGCCGGCCTGAGCGCCCTGCGGGAAAACGCGCCTGAAGCGAGCAAAACCGGACGGCTCGTCATCGTCGATTACGCCAAACACTCGCGTGAGGAGCGCCTCTATGTCGTCAACCTCACAACCGGAGCTGTCACGACCTACCGCGCCTCTCACGGGCTGGGCTCAGACCCAGACCATGACGGCTATCTCGACAGCTTCTCCAGTGTTCCGAACTCGCAGGCGAGCCCGGAGGGCGCTTTCCGCGTCGCCGAAGAATACACCGGTAAACACGGCCGCTCCGTGCGCCTTGACGGGCTCGACGCGGAAAACCAGACCGCCCGCGACCGCGCCATCGTCATCCATGCCGCCGCCTATGCCGAGCCCGAACACCTTGCCCGCTATGGCAAGCTCGGCCGGTCCAATGGCTGCATCGTCTTTTCAAAAGATGATCTGGCGCGTTTCCTGGACGAGACCCCGGAAGGCACGCTGATTTTCGTTGGCAAATAACGCGGCCTATATCGCTTGATTATCTCGCCCCTTGAAGGCTAAACCGCCGTCCATGACCGATACACCGCCCGACCGCCTGTCCATCTATCCCGATAGCCCGTTCTACGACTATGACGTGCTCGCGCGCGGCATTGGCGTGCGCTTTCGCGGCGAAGAAAAAACGACCGTTGAGGAGTATTGCATCTCCGAAGGCTGGATAAAGGTCTCCGCCGGCAAAGCCGTTGACCGCAAGGGCCGTCCCCTTCAGCTGACGCTGAAAGGCGAGGTCGAGGTCTGGTACAAGGAAGAACCGGCGGCCTGAGCCAGCCGTATTCTTTACCCCGCTTTGGGGGGGATGACAGGGCATTCCATGTGTCAGAAACTGCAAAGAGTTTTGCAAACCTGACAGGAAGCCGCCGATGTTCTGTGCCCGCCTGATTTTCAGTCTGCTGGCTTTTGGTCTCTTTGCCGTGTCAGCGCATGCGGAGACCGGGCCACAGGCAATGTTTGATCGCGGCATGGAGATCGGAAAGGCTGGCGACGTTGCAGCGGCTTTCCCGATTATCAAGGCCGCCGCAGAGGCCGGCCACGCCGAGGCGCAATACACGCTGGGCACCATGTACACACACGGGCAAGGCGTTGCGCAGTCAAAAGCCATCGCGCGCGAATGGTATCACAAGGCGGCCGCCCAGAATCACCCCGAAGCGATTTACAATATCGGCCTGCATTATGATCAGGGCCTGGAGATCGAGCAAAACCTTGCAACCGCGCTGAGCTATTATGAGCGGGCAAGCGCCCTCGGACATGGGGAGGCGGCCTATAATGCCGGGCATATTCTCTTCATGGGAGACGGCGTCGAAGAAGACATGGCCAAGGGGCTGACCTTCTTCCAAAAAGCCGCCGACGCGAAACTCGCCTCAGCCTATATGGCACTTGGATGGGCCCATGAATTCGGTCTCGGCACGGATCAGAATTACCGCCTCGCCAACATGAACTACACCCTCGCCGAACTGAACGGCAAACCTTTCGCCAGCCTCTTCAAGGCGGACTTGCATGTGAAGATGAATGAGGAAGCCATCGCCCTGCAACAGGCGGGACGCTTTACCGAAGCGCTCGCCCTGTTCGACGCCGCCTGCGACTTCGCATCTGGCTTTGGCTGTTACAATGCCGGCGTCATCCGGCTCGAAGGGCGTCATGGCTTTGCCAGAGATATTCCCCGCGCCCTCAACCAGCTGCGCGATGCCTGCATCTTGGAAACGGCTTATGGCTGCCGCGGCCATGCGGCAGCTCTTCTTTACGCGCCGGGCACACTGCACAAGAGCGATGTGGAGATGGCCGCCAAACTCCTCACGCAGGAATGCGAAGGGGGCGATCAGGGCCAATGCCTGAACCTCGCCTATATGAAATACTATACCCGTTTCGGCATGCCCGACGCTGACGGCGCGATCGGCCTGCTCGCAAGAGCCTGCTACAATCACGGCTTTGATCCTGCCTGCAAACCGCATCAGGATCTCTACAACGACCAATTGGCGATGACGCCTGTTCCCGCCGCGCCGCGCCAGAGAGGCGCTTTTGAACGCGCGCTGTTAGACGGCCTGGACGTGCTTTCCGGTGGACTTCAAGCCTGGGGGCAGGCAGCGGCAGCCTCGTCGGGAAGCAGCTACGCATATGGCAATTATGGCGCGGGCAGCTCCAGCACGACGACCTACAACCAGATGAGTACCTATGAGGCCTGGCAGGACAAGCAGGACTTCAACAACTACCTAAACCGGATGAATTCCTATGGCTCAGCCTATGCTGCCGGGTGCCGTCCGGGAAATCCCTATTGCTAGCTGTCTGACGCCGCTGGCCCAAGCATCTCTTCGCAATGCACGGCGTGCTGCGCGCGGACCTGATCGAGCGCGCGATGGATCATCGCCCGGCCCTTGTCATACATCAGCTCCAGCGTAATGCCCCGCAGGGTGAGGATCAGCACCCGCGCATGCACCGTACACGCCTCAACATCCTTCACGCCGGCCGCAAGGGCGGTCGCGCGGGTATCCTGATCAATCTCCGCCTCGACCCGCATCGCCACCGGCCGCAACGCTTCGGCAAGCGCCCCGTCCCAGCGCGAGGCTAGCAACGCTTCGGTGACGGCGGCGCCCTCAGGGATCTTCTGTGTCTCCCAGTACAGGTCACACATTGCGCGATACCGGGCTTCAGCATCGGGCAGCTCCCGCATACGGTCGCGCGTATGCGCCATCATGATTTCCATCGCCGCCTCAACCGCAGCAGAGATCAGGGCGATCCGCGTGGGGAACTGATGCAGGACCGATCCCCGGCTAACGCCCGCCCGCTCCATCACCGCCTCAATCGAGGTGGCGGCATAGCCTTTCTCGCACAGGCATTCGATGGCAGCCTGGATCAACTGCCGGCGTGTTTCCTCGCCGCGCCGTGTCGTCCGGCGCCGGGCGGAAACGTCCTGACCCACAGCTTCTGATCGATTCTGCATCACAGACAAAATAAGGCCCCCACAAAAACGGATCGTCAACCAGATCGCGCAAATAGTCAATGTTGACTAATTCAGGCAGCATGGTACCGATTGGGATAACAGCTGCTCCGCCGGGCGCAGCGCCGGAGGCTCCAGAGAGCCCCAACATAGATCACCGGCCAGGAGGAAACAACAATGACAACAGCTGCCGCAAGGGAACCGTCTGCCAGCAGCAGCGCGGGCCTCGAAATCTTCCGTTTCGCCTCTGCGCCAACGCTGGACGAGACCGGGCATATGGAGGTCGCTGACCTCAATGACGACATGCAGGCCGGTATCGGCGGGGCGCTCGAGGCTGGCTTTGCCGAGGGCAATGCCGTCAAGACGCTCTTCTCCCGCCCCGGCTTCAGCCTCACCTATGCCTGGTTCAAGAGCGGTTTCCCGCTCCCTCTGCATACGCACAATGCGGACTGCCTCTACTATATCGTCGCCGGCACACTTCAGCTCGGCACCGAAACCCTCGGGGCGGGCGACGGCTTCTTCATCGGCGCTGGCAAGGCCTATCGCTACACGCCCGGCCCGGACGGCGTTGAGGTGCTCGAGTTCCGCAGCGAGGAAAACTTCGACATCAAGTTCATGGCCAAAACCCTGCCCGCCTGGGCCAAGATCACCGATGTGATCAAGCAGCGCCGCCCGGCCTGGGCCACCGAAACCCCGCCCAGCGCTGCGCGCTGATAAAGGTCGCCCATGACCCGCAAGAGATTTGAGAACAAGGTCGCCGTCATCACTGGCGCGGCCTCCGGCATCGGCGCCGCCACGGCCCGCCTCCTTGCCCGCGAGGGCGCGCATGTCGTCCTGGCGGACATCAACGACAATGGCGGCAAATCCATCGCCGCCGATCTTGGCCCCACGGCCATGGCCATAAAGTGCGATGTCTCCAGCGCCACCGAAGTCGAGGCCCTCATCAAAGCCGCTGTGGAACGTCACGGCCGCATAGATATCCTCTTCAACAATGCCGGCATCGGCAGCTTTGGCACCAGCATCGAAGTTCAGCCTGCGGAGTGGGAACGCGTTATCGCGATTGACCTGCACAGCGTCTATTACGCCTGCCATTTCGCCATCCCTCACATGCCGCGCGGCAGCGCCATCGTGAACACCGCGTCGATCTCCGGCATGGGCGGGGATTATCGCTTCGCTGCCTATAACGCAGCCAAAGGCGCCGTGATCAACTACACCCGCGCCCTGTGCGTCGATCATGCGCGCGATGGCATCCGGGTGAACGCCATCTGTCCCGGCCTCGTCGATACGCCGATCACGGCGGGTGTGCAGCAGCTGCCCGGCCTGCGCGAAGACTGGCTGAAACGCATCCCGATGGAACGGGCTGCCCAGCCAGAAGAGATGGCCAGTGTCGTTGCCTTCCTGGCCTCAGACGATGCGTCTTATGTCACCGGCGCCATCATGGTTGCCGATGGCGGAACCACCGCCCATACCGGCCAGCCGGAAGTGGCAAAGTTCGCCCTACCGCCCGAAAACTGACCGCTCTGGCCAGACAGGATACAGATCATGCGCGCCGCTGTTCTTCAGGGAAATACTATTCGTATCCGGCAGATGCCGGACCCTTCGCCTGCGGAAGGTCAGCTCCTCGTCCGGCCCCTCTTCACGGGCATCTGCGGCAGCGATCTCAGCGCTCGCAAGCAGATGGCCGCGATGGCCGAAACCCTGCCGCCCGAAGCGCAGGATCAAATGCCGGCGATCATCCCCGGCCATGAATTTTCCGCCGAAATTGTTGGCATTGCGCCGGGCACGGAGACCCGGCTGAAGCCCGGGGACGTCATCACCGGCCTGCCCTTCACCCATACCCATGAAGGCCCCCAGACCATCGGCCTTTCCCCCAGCCATAGCGGCGGCCTGGCAGAGCTTTCCTGCATCGATGCATGCCGCAGCTTTCGGATTCCAGCGGCCGTGCCCCACGATCTTGCTGCCCTCACCGAGCCCCTCTCCGTTGGCCTGCACGCCGCCAATCTGGCGAGCCGCAACCGGGCACCCAATGTCGTCATTGGGTGTGGCCCCGTAGGTCTCGCCGTGATCCTCTCCCTCAGCTTGCAGGGGCGAGGGCCGATCCTCGCCGCAGACTTTTCTGCCGAACGCCGGAACGCCGCCGCACACCTCGGCGCAGACATCCTGATCGACCCCGCCGAAAGCTCCCCCTTCGAACGCTGGGACGATCTCGCGTTGAAGCCTTACCCGATGTCGCCCCTGCTGAAGCGCGACTTCCGCGGTCTGCCGCCAGGCGTCAATATCTTCGAATGTACCGGCGCAAAGGGCATGATCGACCAGATTATCAAGGGGGCCCCGCCGCACAGCCATATCATCGTCGCCGGGGTTTGCCCGCATGAGGAAAAGCTGACCCCGCTGGACGGTATCCTCCGGGAACTGACGCTTGAATTCAGTTTCGCTTATCGCCCCGAAGAATTCGCCGCCGCCCTTGCGATGATCGAGGCGCACCCGGAGAAAGCCGCCCGCTTCATCACCAGCCGCCAGCCGCTGGCCAGCACCGAAGCGGCGTTTGACAGCCTCGCCAGCAGCCCCAGCGAGATCAAGATCCTGATTGATCCCAACGCTTAGGGCTTCAGCGCCCGCCAGCCGATATCGCGGCGGCAGAAGCCCTCCGGCCAGTTGATGGCGTCCACGCCAGCATAGGCGCGGTCCACCGCTTCGCGTAAGGTGGCCCCGCTGGCGGTGACGTTCAGCACGCGCCCGCCTTTGGCGACGAGCTTGCCGCCTTCGGCAACATCCGTACCCGCATGGAACACGGTGACGCCTTCGACCGCGCTTGCGGCTTGCACGCCCTCAATCACGCTGCCCTTCTGATAGCTGCCGGGATAGCCGTTCGCGGCCAGCACAACCGTGGCAGCGGGCTGGAAATTTTCAAGGTCCAGCAGGGTTTCGAAGGCCGCTTCGGCGCCTTTGAGGCCGCCGGTTGCCGCCACGAGGATCGCCGGGACAATATCGCCCGTGAGGCCCTTCATCAGCACCTGGCATTCAGGATCACCAAAGCGCGCATTGAACTCGACGACCTTGGGGCCTTCGGGCGTTACCATCACCCCGATATACAGCACGCCCTGATACGGCATGCCGTCCTTGGCCATGCCGCGCAGCATGGGCTCGGCGATCTCGCGCTTCACGCGCGCCATGATCTCTTCACTGACGACCGGGGCGGGGGCATAGGCGCCCATCCCGCCGGTGTTGGGGCCAGTATCGCCATCGCCAACGCGCTTATGGTCCTGCGCGGCGGGCAGATAGAGCGCGCCTTCGCCATCGGTGATGACGAACACGCTGGCTTCCTCGCCCTGCATGAACTCTTCGATCACGAGCGTTGCGGAGGCCGAGCCGAACTTGCCCGACAGCATCTCGTCAATTTCGGCGTCTGCCTCTTCCAGCGTCGCCGCGATCACCACGCCTTTGCCAGCAGCCAGACCGTCAGCTTTCAGCACATAAGGCGCGCTCATCTTGCGCAGGAAGGCTTTGGCGGGGGCGGCCTCGGTGAACTCGCCATAGGCGGCGGTCGGCACGCCGTATTTCGTCATCCGCGCCTTGGAGAAGGCCTTGGAGGCTTCCAACTGGGCGGCTTTCTGGGAGGGGCCGAACACGTCAAAGCCGCGGGCGCGCAGGATGTCTGACAGGCCGAGCGCGAGGGGCGCCTCGGGGCCGATGACGATCAGGTCCGGTTCCATCTGGAGCGCCAGCTTGACGAGCCCGTCGATGTCATCGGCGGCCACGTCAAAGCAGGGGCCAATCTCATCCATGCCGGGATTGCCGGGCGCGCAATGCACCGCGTCCACCAGCGGTGACTGCGCCATCTTCCAGGCCAGGGCGTGTTCACGGCCGCCCGATCCGATCAGGAGTATGTTCATGGGGCGGCTTGATGCGCTGAGCAGGGCGTGGGATCAAGCCCCATGCCTGACTCGCCGACGACAAATCACCCTGAACTGACCGTTTCGGAACTCGCCGCGAGCCTGAAGCGGACGATCGAGACCAATTATGACCAGGTGACCGTTCGGGGGGAACTCGGCCGGGTGACGATTGCCAAATCCGGCCACATGTATGCCGACCTGAAAGACGACAAGGCGGTGCTCAACACCATCATGTGGCGCGGGCAGGTCGACCGGCTGACCTTCCGCCCCGAGGAAGGACTTGAGGTCGTCGCCACCGGGCGCCTCTCCACCTATGAGGGCCGCTCGGCCTATCAGATGATCGCCAGCACGATGCGCCCTGCCGGGGCCGGCGCGCTGATGCAACTCCTTGAAGAGCGTAAGAAAAAACTTGCGGCGGAGGGCCTGTTCGATGCGGCCCACAAGAAGCCGATCCCCTATATGCCCCGCACCATCGGGGTGATCACCTCGCCCACCGGCGCGGTGATCCGGGACATTCTTCACCGGATTCGCGAGCGGTTTCCCGTCCGCGTCATCGTCTGGCCGGCGCTGGTGCAAGGCGAGCAGGCCGCTGCCCAGGTGACCGCCGGTATCCGGGGTTTCAATGCCATGACGGGGGCTGACCGGCCCGATGTGCTGATCGTGGCGCGGGGCGGCGGGTCGATTGAAGACCTCTGGCCGTTCAATGAGGAAATGGTCGTCCGGGCCGCTTTCGAGAGCGAAATCCCTTTGATTTCAGCGGTTGGGCACGAGACCGATACCACACTGATCGACTATGTTTCCGACCGAAGGGCGCCGACACCGACCGGCGCGGCCGAGATCGCCGTGCCGGTGCGCACCGAGCTGATCCTCAGCATCGAGGAATCCGGCCAGCGCCTGAAACGCGCCCTCACCCGCGCTCTTTCCCGGGCCCGCGACAAGCTCGCCGCCGCCCGCCTGCCCCGCCCGGAAAGCCTTTTGCAATCAAAGCGCCAACGGCTCGACTTTGCCTCTGCGAGCCTGCCCCGCGCGGCCCTGGCGCTGACCCAGAAGGCGCGTCTCAGGCTCTCCCGCCTGCAGCTTTCCCCCTCGACCCTGCGGGCGGAAATCCGCGGCCAGCGCCAGCGCCTGCGCGACACCGCCGTGCGCGCCCGGCCTGCCCTGATGCGCCTGATCGAGCAGCGCCGCAGCGCGCTCAGCGCCGAAGGCAAACTGCTCGAAACGCTGTCATATCAGGCCACATTGAAGCGCGGATACGCCCTCGTCCGGGACAATTCAGGACAATTGGTGCGCAATGCGGGACAAGCCGGGACACTTCCGGTCATCCGCGTCACCTTCGCGGACGGCGACATCACCGCCGCGCCATTCGACGGCGAGACGCCCCCGCCCGCGCCCAAGAAATCCCCCGCCCGCCCGAAAGGGGGCCAAGGCAGCCTCTTCTGAGCCCCGAACCCTGACGGTCCTTGCCATGCACCCCTCGTCCCGATTTCGCGAAACTGATCCTGACACGCTTCTGGCGCGCATCGCCGCCCATCCCCTCGCGCTCGTCAGCGTGAATGGCGAGACGGCGCCGCTGGCCGTTCACACGCCCGTGCTGGCCCGGCAGGATAAAGAGGGGGTGGTTTTGCGGTTTCACCTCTCGGCGGCGAACGCGGTGACCGCCCGTCTGCTGGCCGGGGCGCCGGCACTGATCGTGTTCACGGGGCCGGACGCCTATATCTCGCCGGACTGGTATGGCGCCGTGCCCGATCAGGTGCCGACCTGGAACTATCTCTCGGTCGAGGCCGATGGCGCGGCGCGCGAGACCGGGCGCGAGGGGGCGGCGGCGTTCCTGGATGATCTTTCGGCCGTGTTCGAGGCCGCCCTCCTGCCCAAACCGCCCTGGACGCGGGGCAAGATGAAGCCGGCCGCCTTCGAGGCAATGCTGGGCGGCATCCGCGCTTTCGAGATGCGACCGCGCCGGTTTGAGGGGATTACGAAGCTGGGGCAAAACAAGGATGCGGCGATGCGGGCCGGTGTGGTGGACGCGCTGGAGGGGTTGCCGGGCGGTGCGGGGATTGCGGGCGCGATGCGGGGGCTTGGGGGCACTGAGGGGTGAAGCCCACTCTATCCTTCGACTTCGCTCAGGATGAGCTTCTCAATTGTTGCACCCCTTACGTCACCTTTGATGCGCGGAGCGCATCTGAGGGTCTATCCTCTGAGTTTTCCTGAGGCGCTTGGGGATGGGCGGAAGATGGGCACTTTGACGGGCTTTGCCCGTCGAGTGTGACGAAGAGGGAGCGGGCGGGGTTTGGTTTCGGGCAGCGGTTTTGGCCGGACGCAGCGGGCGCTGGCCGGTTTGCTGGGCTTAGTTCGGGATCAGGTTAAAGCTAGGAGGTGTCGGCGGTCGCCGCGCGGGCGCAGGTCCCCTTCGTCAGGGCGCTTTGCGCCCTGCCACTTCCCCCGCTTGCGCAGGGGAAGATAAGGCGGTGCGGCTCATCGGCATTGATCTCTGCCGGAAGGGCGGTTGCCCAAGCCGGATCATCCCAGGCTTTGCGCACGGGCACGAGTGGTCTGTAGGCTGACGGGCTCGGGGCCGGGTCACCGTAATAGGTGATGTCGATGCCCCCCCACCAGTGGACGGTGACGAGGGCCTCGCGGCTGCCGCGCACGTCCATCAGATCGGCGACGCGGAGGAGATACCAGAAGACAACCGGCCAGAAGATCGGCAGCACGAAGTCGAAATACTCCGCGAAGGCGGGGTGTTTGCGGACGCGGTGCATGGCGGCGAGGTTGATCATGGGGCGGAGGATACGCCCGGGGTGGGAGGGGGTGGAGAGATTTTGCCGGAAAAATTTGCAAGGGGTTGATTGGGTTTGGGATTTTTAGCGTGGAGGGGTTCGGAATTGTTGGATAGGGCGGAAGCCCTCACCTCCCATTGCTTTGCGATGGCCTGCTCCGGGCGTTTGCAGGGCAAACGCTGATCCTTCGCAGCCTCTCCCGGAGGGAGAGGGGTTAAGGGAGTGCGACGCCTCTTACCCCTCTCCCATAAAATGGGAGAGGAGGGGCCCGCGCTCGAAGAGCGTGGGAGGTGAGGGTCTTGGTTCGGCGAGGCCGCCGGAATTACCCGCTGAACGTGCCCGTTCTCGGGAAGCCTTTGGGGACGACTTTGCCGGCCTGGGCGCGTTGGCCTTTCCAGTCTTTCCATTCTTCGAAGGCGCGGAAGCGCCCGCCTGTGACGACGATCAGGCCGTCGCGCTTGTCGAAGGTGATGAGGTCGGCGAGTTCTGCGCCGCCACTGTAGGATTGGAGCTTGTTGCCCTTGCCGCGCGGCATTTCGGGGAGATCCTTCAGCGGGAAGATCAGCATCTTGCGGTTGGTGCCGACGACGGCGATCATGTCACCCAGGACCGGCACGCAGACATTGAGATGGCCCCCGCCGGTGTTGACGATCTGCTTGCCGGCCTTGCGGTTTGATTCAAGCTCCGCCTCCGGAATAACGAAGCCATAGCCACTGGAAGAGGCCATCACGCGTTTGCGCTCAGGCTCGAACTTGAACATGTTGACGAGGGCAACATTGTCTTCAAGCTCGATCGAGAGCCGGATCGGCTCGCCATGGCCGCGCCCGCCGGGCAGCTTGTCAGCCGCCAGCATGAAGGCGCGCCCATCGGACGACATGAAGATGAGCCGGTCCGTGCTCATCACTTCTTCGGTAAAGCTGGGCCCGTCGCCTTCCTTGAACTTGATCGTATCGGGATCAAGTCCGTGGCCTTTCATACCGCGAATCCAGCCCTGCGCGGAGAGCACGACCGTGACGGGCTCCTTCGGGCGGGTGGCTTCCAGCGCTGCGGCGAGATCGACGGTGGGGGCCTCTTCGAAGGTGGCGCGGCGGCGGCCGAGCGCGGTAGACGGATCAAATTCGTCGCGGGCAGCTTTCAGCTCTTTCGAAACACGGGTCCACTGGCGGCGGACCGAGCCGATCAGCTGGACGAGTTCGTCGCGCTCTTCGGTGAGTTTGGTATGCTCGCCCTGGATTTCCATTTCTTCCAGCTTGCGCAAGGCGACGACGGCGTCGCGCATCTGCAGCTCAGCCGTCCCGAGCGATTGAACACCATGACGCCGGCCTTCGTCCCGGCCGTGCGCGACGCCGTCCGCGGCCTCGACGAAGGCGGCGCGACGCGGGCGCTCGTGATCTCGTCGACGGGCAAGCACTTCTCGGCCGGCATGGCGCTCGACGTCTTCG
>JBKBIZ010000040.1:0-25224 GCA_046293975.1 Hyphomonas sp.
CGGCCATGATCGTAGTCTCCCTGAATGCATTTTTGTGCGTTTCCGATATCGAAAGTAAACGAGTTTGACCGCCAGCGCCAGTTTCAGATGACGCGCGCGTCACCTTTTGCCGCAAGGGAAGGCTTTCCCCTCACAATCCGGGCCCGCCTTGACGGGTGGGGCAAAACATTCCCACATGCCGCCGCATGACCTCGCTGCGTATCGCTTTTTATGCTTCCAAACGGCCAGAGGCGCAGCAAGTGCTGCCCCTTTTGCGCGACAAATACGGCCATCATTCCGAGGAAGAGGCTGACGTTATCGTCGCCCTGGGCGGGGACGGCGCAATGCTGGACACGCTCCGGCGGCGCTTTGACGATGGCAAGCCGGTGTATGGCATGCATCAGGGCACCGTGGGTTTCCTGATGAATGACTACCATGCCGAGGGGCTGGCCGAACGTATCGAGGCGGCTGAGCGGGCGACACTATCGCTGTTGCGGATGCAGGCGACCGACCTCTACGGCACAATCCATCGGGCGATGGCCATCAATGAGATCTCCCTGCTGCGCCAGACGGCGCAGTCGGCCCGGCTGAAGATCATCGTCGATGGACGGGTGCGGATGGAAGAACTGGTCTGTGACGGGCTGATGGTAGCGACCCCGGCGGGCTCGACCGCATATAACCTCTCCGCGCACGGCCCGATCCTGCCGATCGGCGCGAAACTGCTGGCGCTGACACCGGTGAGCGCGTTCCGGCCCCGGCGCTGGCGCGGCGCGCTGCTGAAAGCTGAAGCCCGCGTGGATATCGAAGTGGTGGCGCCAGACCGCCGGCCTGTCTCGGCTTCGGCGGACAATCAGGAAGTGCGCGACATCATCAAGGTGACGGTGGAGACCGACCCATCCCGCACGCTCAAGGTGTTGTTTGACCCCGGCCATGCGCTGGATGAGCGCATTTTGCGGGAACAGTTTGCCTTCTGAGGCAATTTCAACGTCCTGCGTCAGCGTAATGTTAAATCTTGTTGGTTAATCCCTGTCCTCAAGAACGAGGGTGGAATGATGCTGGGAAAATTCCTGAAGGGTCTGGATGCAGGCAAGCTTAATCGCAAACCGGCGCAAGCCGTGGCAGCGCCCGACATTTCTCGCGTAATCAGACCGCCAGCCTCCCCAACGGGCCCAATAGACCCGCATTTCATGTCCCCCGAGATGGATGCCCATGACGCCTCCGCCACGCCTGATGTGGCAGAGAACGCTGTCACGGAATTTGTGGCCGATCCGGAAGAAATGGAAAGCCAGGCCGAAGAAGCGCTCGATGCGCTGACCGAAGAATTTGAAGGCTGGATGCGCAATGATCTGGAAAAGATGCGCGATGCCTGGCGGGTCGCCCAGAAACCGCACGCCAATGCTGACGATTACCGCACGCTCTATACCTGCGCGCACAACATCCGCGGCGCGGCGCCATCCTATGGATACCCCGCCGTCTCGCGCCTGTGCGGATCGCTCTGCACCCTGCTGGGCGGCACACGCCCTGGCGAAAACAGCGCCCTGATCAACCTGCATATCGAAGCCTGCCGTGCCGCCGTTGCCGTTGGCCCACAGGGGGAAGGCTCCGAATCCGTAGCTGACGCCGTGTGCGAAGCGCTGGAGAAGCGTGTGGCGCTCAAGGTTTCCGCCGCAGGCTAGACCTTCACATTAGAGAGCAGCTCGACCGTCTGGCCGTAATCGGCTTCTTCCGGGATGAAGAGGCAGGGCGCGCCGGTTTCAGTTTTGCCCGGCTCGGGCAGCACGGTGACAACCGGCTGGCTGGCAAAGCGCGTTTCGGCATCTGACAGCGATTGCGCACGTGCGAGCTTTACGAGGTTCATCCGTGTCGGGAAGATGATGGTCGCCTTGCCGGCCTGCTCCTGCTCAAGCGCATCGGACGCCGACAGCCAGACGGCATCAGTGGTCTCGCGGCCATCATGGGCGGCGATCTGACCGCTGGGCGCCCGCGCGATGTAGAAGTGCGTGTCGAAGCGCTTGGGCATCATCACAGGCGTGATCCAGTGGCCAAAATGGACGAGGCGGTCCAGCGCCAGGGCAAGATCATATTCACGCACCAGTTCAAGGAACGGAATTTCGCCCCGGTCAACGGCTGCGCGATGGGGGGCAAGCTTGTCGGCGATGTCGGCGCCCACGAGCGGGGCCCCTGCCCCGAGCGATTTGCGGTGGCGGGCGAGGACGATGCCGGATTCTTCATAGGCCTCGCGGATGGCGGCAATGCGCGCGTCCTGCTGGATGGGGCCAAAGTCGCCGTCCGTATACGCATCCCAACCGGGATCTGTATCGCCAGCATTGGCCTTTCCGCCCGGAAAGACCAGCGCGCCGGCCGCAAAGTCGATCTCATAATGGCGTTTCACCATAAGCACTTCAGGCGCGCCAAGTCCTTCTCTCATAAGCAGAATTGTTGCTGAAAGCCGGGCGTCGGGCGGGGTCTGCGCGGTCATTTGATGCCTCTTTATGTCCAATTTCCGGTAAATTTGCCGGGTCTCTTCCGCGTGATGTTCAGCTTGCTCCGCTAGGGAAGGCAATAGCTATAAACTGTTTCGGAGACGCCCGCGTGACTTCCCTCAATATCCATTCCGCCTCACCGCGCCTTGAGCAGAGCCGTGTTCGCCTTGTGCCGGTTGTGCACCTTTTGGCCGGAGACATGCTGGGCATGGCGGCGGAAGAGGCGATGGAGTTTGAGGAGCGCGTGCGCTTTGGGCCGGTCACCAGCGCGGCCGCGGACACTGATCCGGCCAAATGGCTCGCAGAGCGGCTGGGCCGGGTGGCCTCGGCTGTCTGGGCTGATGGCGCCACGGGCCGCCCGATCCTGGTGCCTGCACCTATGGCCGCGCTCGCCAACGTCAACACGGCGGTTGCCTGTGACGCTGCCGTGCGCCGCACGACGATGTGCCAGCAGGAATTCTGCCTGATGTTTTCGGACGCAACCTTTGCTGGCGAAACCGCCGATTGCACCAGCCGCGTCGCGCGCCTGCGCAAGGCCGGTTTCCGTGTGGGGATCGACATGCGCCAGTCCTGGCACACAGCGCTCAGCGAGGGCCTGCGCCTGATGATCGATACGATCCGTGTAGATGCAGATGCGCTGGAAGCTTCGCCGGACCTTCAGGAGGTTGTGATCATCGCGCGCGAGAGCGGCATCCTCGTCGTGGCGGACAATGCCAACTGGCGCGATGGTGAGTTTCTGGAAGAAACGGGCGTTTCCGGGGCTATTTCTCCGCGTACGGATGCCTAAGCGGCATCAAAGCCGCTATTGCTCGCCTCTTCACGGGCAGCCATTTCCGAATAGAAATCCAGCTTGTCGAGCAGATAGTCCAGATCGTCCTTCGGGATCGCCTGGAACTGGGTGAGGACACGCTCGATCATCCGGGCACGGAATCGGGCGCGGTCGTTGGCGCCGCCATCATGTTCGATTTCATGATAGACATTCACCGCCGCCTTGAAGGCCGGGAGCATCTTGCGGGGCAAGCCGGCATGATCGAATACCGCCTGCAAGCCGAGCGGGCCGGCATCATGGATCATCAGCCAGACGCGCTGGTGGGCGACGCCGGAAAGCTCTGACAGGGCGTGTTCGACAAACGGCATCTGCCCGCAGCAGAGCGCGCGCATCATCAGCGAATGCGTAAGACGGCCATTGAGGTTCAGCTGGGAGACAAAGCGCGGCAGATCATGCGAGCGGCCCGCCTGCTCTACCAGGTCGATCGTGGCGCGCTCTCGGGCGCTGGCGGCCAGATCAATGGCGAGTTGCGCGGGAAGTTCGTGACGATTGACCAGCATGTCGAACAGATGGCCTGAGACAAGCGAGACCATCTTTTCGGCAATATGCACAGGAATGAAATCACGGCGGATGAGACCGGCCTGAACGATCTCGTCTGCGCCAAAACGGGAGAGCGCATCGCCATACGCCTTGTCACTCCACTCAGCTGACTGGTTCTCCGCCAGGGCGCGCACGGCCTCAACGGCGCCATGCTCGGAGATGACTTCGCCGACTGTGATCGAGAGGGCTTCCCTGCCTGCGATGGCCGCTTGCTTTGCGGCAGTGACAGAGAGGACGAGCTCGACCAGATCTTCCTCGGTGAAGACCGGCGACTCTTCGAGAATGGGGATTGCCACAGCCTCGATGTCGCGGGCAAGCTTCAGGGCGATCTCACGCGGAATGATGGGCGAGGACCGGAGGGTAACGGCGAGCGTACGGCGGACAAGGTCGGCCGCGTCATCGGCCAGGATCGTAATGATCTCCTTTGCGAAGTCCTTTTCCCGGTCGCTGAGGACATCCAGGCCAATGCGGCGGCACAGCCTGTGGGCGACGGACGCGCGCTGCTCCGGCGACTCGCCTTTCATCAGCCGGTGGATGTCCTGCTGGGTCAGTTGAGGGCGAAGGCTCTGGACGCTCATTGGTATTTGGGATCCCCGACAGAATACTCCGGCAACCTCTGCGAAGCCGGTTAACAGGAATTTACCAAAATGACCGGACGGAAAGAACCCCGGCAAAACAAAACCGGCCGATCTTTCGACCGGCCGGCTTGGAATGCCTTGTAAGGAAAAGACTTACTCTTCGTCTTCAGCAAAAAGTTCTTCGCGGGTCACGGTCTTTTCCTCAACCTTTGCCGTGTCGAGGATGTGGTCGACGACTTTATCCTCGTAGATCGGGGCACGCAGCTGCGCCATCGCGCCGGGGTTCTTCTGGAAGAACTGGACGACTTCACGCTCCTGGCCCGGATACTGGCGGGCTTCACGGATGAGAGCCTGGTTCACTTCCGCTTCGGAAATGCGCACATCGGCCAGACGGCCGACTTCTGCCAGCACAAGGCCAAGGCGCACGCGGCGCTCGGCGATCTTGCGGTATTCGGTGCGCAGCTCGTCTTCCGGTTTGGCTTTTTCCTCATCGGAAACGCGGCCGGCATCCATTTCACGCTGGAGCTGTTGCCAGATCTGCTCGAACTCCTGATTGACCATGCCGGGGGGCAGGTCGAAATCATGCGCGGCGTCGAGCTTGTCGAGCAGGTCGCGCTTGGCTTTGGAGCGCGAGGCGGCGTTGTGCTCGTTGGCCAGCTGGTCTTTCACAAGGCCGCGCAGCTGTTCGAGGCTTTCGAGGCCGAGACCGGTGGCGAATTCGTCGTTGATCTCCGGCGTCTGCGGGGCGCGGACTTCGTGGACCTTGGTTTCGAACACGGCTGCCTTGCCAGCGAGGTTGGCCGCCGGATAGTCTTCCGGGAAGGAAACGTTGAGCTCTTTTTCTTCGCCAGCTTTCACGCCGAGCAGCTGCTCTTCGAAGCCGGGGATGAAGCGGTTGGCGCCAATGACGACCGATTGCTGCTCAGCCGTGCCGCCCTCGAAGGCTTCGCCGTCGATCTTGCCGACAAAGTCGACGATCACGGCATCGCCGTCCTGGGAGGCTTCGCCTTCCGCGCGGGGCTCGTATTTCATGTTCTGGTCGGCGATGCGCTTGAGAGATTCGTCGATCTGCTCGTCGGCGATCTCGGCAACCGGGCGCTCGATGGTCAGCGTGGCGACATCCACCGGGGTGAATTCCGGCATCACATCGACGTGCATCTGGTAGGACAGGTCTTCCTGGCCGGTGACAACTTTTTCAATGTCGGCCTGCATGTCGACATTCGGCTGGCCAGCGGGGCGCAGCGAATTTTCTTCGAGGGCCTTCTGGTTGGTTTCGTTGACCAGCTTGTCGATCACTTCGCCCATGAGATCGCGGCCATACATCTTGCGTACATGTGCGGCCGGCACCTTGCCAGGGCGGAAGCCCTTGAGGCGCATTTGCGGGCGGACTTCCTCGATGCGTGCATCGAGTTTTGCCTGCAACTCGCTGACCGGCACCTTGACCGCAAAGGTGCGGCTAAGACCTTCTGCCTTGGTCTGTGTCACTTCCATGGGACATTCTTCCGTCTATTGGGCGGCGCGGCGCACGCCAGATGCGCACCCGGAGCCTGCTGATCCTGCCTGAAGCGGCGGCTTATGTCACAGCCACAAGGCCCTGTCCACGCCAGCTTGACGGGATATGCAGTGGCTCAGAATTACGCCGGGGAAGCCCACAGCACAGGCGATCATGCGCAGCCTGAATCAGGCTGCGGGGCGGCGGCGAGGGCCCCCGCCCTTGTCTGCCTCCCCGTCTGACCCCGTGTCTGGCCGCGCATCTGGCACAGTATTTGCTCGCAGAGACTGAAACTTCAGCGCTTCCCGGGACATCCGGGGTGGGCTGGCAGATCAGAAGCGGGTGGAACATGCTGTCAGATACGCGCCAGAGCCGCCCCGGCTCGGCCACAGGAGACAAAATGGCCTTCCTGGCCACTCCTGGCATTGCCCGGCGACAACCGCCTGTCTTCACTTTGTTTTATGCGTTTTCAGCGAGGATGGCTTCTGGCCGTCTGGCACACAACCTCCCCCTGGCTCCGGCGTCATGGCCTCCAACCAGCACGCCCAAGGGGAGCACGGGTAAGTACATGTCCAGGAAGATGAAGCACAACAATGATCGATAACGGCACTGCCATGACACATGTTCCCGTGGATACAGCCCAAACCATCCCCCTTGTCCTGGACCTGGATGGCACCCTGATCCGTACCGATTCCCTACAGGAACAGGCGCTGGGCCTGATCCGCCGGAAGCCGTTCGCCATCTTCAAGCTTGTCGCCTGGGTGTTTGCAGGCAGGGTCGTTCTCAAGGAACGGCTCGCCGCCGCCGTGCCGCTGGATCCGGAATTTCTTCCGGTCAACGAAGATGTCGTCGCCCTGGCACAACGGGAAGCTGCGAAGGGCCGCAAGATCGTTCTCGCCACGGCTGCTCACGCTGACACAGCAAGGCCTTTCCTCCAGCGTTTTCCGTTCATTACCGAACTGCTGGCGACCGAAGGGACGTTAAACCTTAAAGGCAAGGCCAAGGCAGAAGCTCTCTCCAAGCGCTTTCCAGAAGGCTTCGACTATGCCGGTGACAGCCGGGCTGATCTTGAAGTCTGGAAGCATGCCCGCAATGCGATCCCCGTGGGCGCCTCCAGCAGCACCGTGCGCAAGGCCCGGAAGTCTGCCAATGTTACAGAGGTCATCACACGACCGGCCGTGCTCAAGGCATTTATAAAGTGTCTGCGCCCGCACCAGTGGGCCAAGAACATGCTGGTCGTGGTGCCTGCCATCCTTTCAGGCCGGATCATCGACCCCTCGACACTTCTTCCTCTGGCATTGGCTTTCTTTGCCCTGTCGCTCACCGCTTCTGCGACCTATGTCTTCAACGACCTCTGGGATCTTCAGGATGACCGTCAGCACTGGTCCAAGCGCCGGCGCCCCTTCGCCAGCGGTACCCTGTCCCTGCCCACAGGCATTGCCGGCGCCATGATCTGTTTTGTGGCCGGATTGGTACTGGCCCTTCTGGCTGGCCCTGCCGTGCTGCTCTGGGTGCTCGTCTATGTGGCGGTAACCCTGACCTATTCGCTCTGGCTGAAGCGCAAGGTGATCCATGATGCCATGACCCTGGCCAGCCTGTTCACACTGCGACTGGTTGTCGGCATGGTCGCCGTGTCGGCCGTGCCTTCGCCCTGGCTGTTCGTTTTCTCCATGTTCTTCTTCACCTCCCTGGCATTCGCAAAGCGGCACACCGAAATCGCCCGTGTCATCGAAAAGGGCGGATTCTGGGTGAATGGGCGCGGTTACCGGGCATCTGACCTGCCGCTCGTACTCGCGGCCGGGATTTCAAGCTCAATCGCCGCCGTGGTCATCATGGTACTCTACATCATCGAGGACGCCCACCAGCAGAGCTTCATCAAGAATGGGGACTGGTTGTGGGCGCTTCCTCCGCTGATCTTCCTGATCTCCAGCCGGATCTGGGTCGTCTGCCAGCGCGGCGAACTGGATGACGACCCGGTCGTCTTCGTGGTCAAGGACAAGGTCTGCCTGGCCTATGCGGGCATGGCCGGTATCAGCTTCTTCCTGGCCTGGTTCGGGGTTCCGCTTTGACTGAACTGTTGAGGGATGAGCGCATCCGGTTCCTGCTCGCTGGCGGCTCGGCAGCGTTCCTGAACTGGATTATCCGGTTTCCGCTGTCGATCTTCCTGCCCTATGCGGCCGCTGTGTCGGTCGCGACGGCAATCGGCATGGTGGCGGGCTTCTTCCTCTACCGGAACCTCGTTTTTCAGGGGGCAACCCGCCCGCTCTGGCTCCAGATCCGCGACTTTATCGGTGTGAACCTCGTCGCCGGCATTGCCACGGTCCTGAGCGCAATGGTTCTGAGCAGCGGTCCCTGGTGGCCGGAAGCCTATAAGCAGTTTGCGCCCTCCGTTTCGCATCTGGCAGGCATCGGCATTGGCGCCGTCGTAAACTTCTTCGGACACAAGCTTTTCACCTTCCGCTGAGCTGGAATTGGGCGAACGATACCGGAGCGGCTCTGAAAACACGCAGCCAGGCGAAAGGCATATTCCTGACCGGACTGGAGCGGGGAACAGCATTGTCAGTACCCCACTTTTGCGGCACTGGACTTGCATATTGGTTCAAAAGCGCACCCTGCGCACGACATATTGACCATAATAGAATGAGGGTGGGGCCCTGTGGCGTTCATTTCGGCGCAATTTGTAATCTTTTTCGTAGCCGTCGTGGTCGTGCATTTCATGCTACCTGTCCGCGCACGTTGGATATGGCTGCTTGCAGCCAGCCTGTTCTTTTATGGCCTGGCTGAGCCGATTTTCCTGATCCAGATACTTGCTGCGACAAGCGTGTCTTTCTGGCTCGGCAAACGTATCGAGGCAGCGCCCGACAAGAAAGCCAAGCAGCCCATCATGGCGCTGGGCGTGATCCTGCTGACCGCCAATCTGGTGGTGTTCAAGTATACGCCGTTCCTGAACGAGACGTTGCGCTCCCTGCTGGGGATTGCGCAGATAGAGTATCCCGTTCCGGAACTGAAATGGCTGCTTCCGATTGGCATCTCCTTCTACACTTTCCAGCTTATCTCCTATCTGGTCGACGTTTTCCGCGGCCAGCAGAAGGCCGAGCGCGAGTTCGGCGCCTTTGCCCTCTATGTAACCTTCTTTCCAAAGCTGGTGGCCGGCCCAATCGAACGGGCGAAAAACCTTCTTCCTCAAATCCACGCCAATCCTGCGTTTAACCGCATTGATGTCATGCTGGGTTTCCAGCTGATCCTGTGGGGCGCGTTCAAGAAGGTTTTCGTTGCCGACCGGATCGCGCCGTTCGTCAATGCGATCTATGACAATCCCGAGGCCGCCAATGGCGTGCAGATCATCTTCGCTACCTGGCTGTATGCCTTCCAGCTGTATTGCGACTTCTCGGGCTATACAGATATCGCGCTCGGCATCGGGCTGATCTTCGGATACCGCCTGACCCAGAACTTCAACCGGCCCTATTTTGCGACCTCGATCCAGGATTTCTGGAAACGCTGGCACATTTCTCTGACTTCCTGGCTGACTGATTACATCTACACACCGCTTACCCGTCAGCGCACGTTCAAGATCAAGCTGTTCAATCTGATGCTTTACAGCCTGTTCATCACCTTCGTGGTGAGCGGCCTGTGGCATGGTGCAGCCTGGACCTATGTTGTCTGGGGCGCCTTGCACGGAGCATATATCGTTGTGTCGCTGCTGCTCCAGAAACGGTGGAACACCTTCGCGCGGGCCGTGAAGCTTACCGAACGGCCGAACATTTACCGCGGCCTCAAGATCGCCGTGACATTCTCGCTGGTCTGCTTTGCCTATATCTTCTTCCGGGCCAGCAGCATGGGCGACGCCCTTCACATGGTCGCAAGCCTCGGCACCGGCTGGATGGATTTCAAATCCAACCTGCTTTCGGTGGTCGACGGGCGGCGTAACGAATTCTTCCTGGCACTGATCGGTATTGCCGTAGTGATGGGAGCTGAAATTCTGCAAGGCCGTCTCGACATGCGCAAGACCATCGAGGCGCGCCCGGTATGGATGCGCTGGAGCCTCTACTATGTAGGGACACTGGCTGTTGTCCTGCTCGGTGCCTTCTATGGCGCGCAGACCGACTTCATCTATTTCAGGTTCTAAGATGAAAACTGTCCAAACACTTCCCAATCAAGACAAGGCGGAACGCACTCCCCGCTCCCGATTTGGCCCGCTCATACTGGCCCTTCAGATTGGAGCGCTTCTGGCCGCCGTATATGCGACCACAGTGGCCATTGCGAATATCATTCCCGATGATGGCGATTATGCCAAAGCGTCTGTCCTCAAGCACAATCTGCTTGCTGCCAATGATCCCAAGAAGATCGTACTGGTGGGCGGTTCCAATCTTTCATTCGGCACTGACAGCACGGTCATCGAAACAGCGACCAGCTGCCCCGTCGTGAATATGGGGATGAACGGATATTTCGGCGTACGCTTCATGCTGGAAGAGGTGAAGCCTTATCTGAAAGCAGGCGACATTGTGGTGATCTCCTGGGAATATGACAGCTTCTACAAATCAGTGGATGGGTCGAGTACGGACCTTCTCATGGTGACCAAGGCCAATCCCAAAACGTTTGGTTCGCTGAACCTGCGCCAGAAGGTAGGCGTTCTCCGCCGCTATCCTTTTGTGGCGCAGCAGAAGACCCTGCGTGTCATGGGGGACGTTTATGAAAGCGCTGCCAGCCTTGTTTCGCAGGGAGAAGACGACCTTCAGGACACGCTCAATATTCTGGCTATCGAAGGCTCGGCAAACTTCTCGCCCCGAGGCGACCTGATCGGACATCTGAACATAACCTGGCCCGATGATCTCGAAGATGGCGATAATATCTCCATGCTCCCGATGGATCAGGACGTGTTGCCGCTGATGCAGTCTTTCATCCATGAGATGACCTCCAGAGGGGTCAAGGTGATGGTCTCCTGGACTCCCATCGCCGAGGACTTCTATGCCCGGCATAAAACCGAGATCGAACGGCTGAACTCACAGATGGCAGCTATCCCGGAATTCAATATGCCGCGCCCGGCACGAGACTTCGTTTTCCCCGCCAGCCAGCACTTCGACACGGTTTACCACCTCAATGCCGAAGGACGCGCCATACGCTCAAAGATCCTTACTGATGATATCGTAACCCTATTTGGCGATGAAGCCTTTTGCGATCGCCAACCCTGACAGATTTCCAAGGAGACACCCACATGACCGAAGCCCAGGTACTCGAACAGATCACCGCCATCGTTCAGCGCATGCTGGAAGACAAAGGCGTAAAGGCCGTAACCATCGAAGCCGATACTGAACTGCTCGGCGGCGCCATCAACATCGACTCGCTCGACCTGGCCATGCTGGTGCGGGAGTTGGAAGACGTAGTCGGCCACGACCCATTCGCAGAAGGGTTCATCGAGTTCCGCACGGTTGGCGAGTTGGCAAAGCTCTACGCAAAATGAACCCGGCCGGCGCTTTCAACCTCGATGCGGACGACACAACGGTCCTCGTTGCCCATGCCCGCGGCACGCTGAGCCGCGGTGACCTGGCGCGCGCAGCCGGCGCACTGGCCGATGCGATGACGGATGCAGGCGTCTCACGCGTCATGGTGCGCTCGGATGACCCCTTTCACATCCTGCGGGCCATTGACGCGGTAAGCCGCACGGGCGCGGATCTTTTCATCGCCCACACCAACCTTCCCCAGGCGCACATTGATGCCGTGGTGAAGACGTTCGGTGTACAGATGATTATTGCCTCAGAAGACCAGCTGACTGGCGAGACGCCTGCTGGCGCAGCCGAGGCCCGCATCTTCATGATGACTTCAGGCACCACCGGCGCGCCGAAAATTGCTTCACACAGTCTCAATGCCCTGATGAGCCGCGCAAAAGCGGCCATGCATCCGGGAAATCGTGGCGCGAAGTGGCTGCTGACCTACCAACCCACAGGCTTTGCGGGTGTGCAGGTTCAACTGACCGCAGTGGTCGGGCGCGGCGTTGTTGTGGCGCCAGATGAGCGGACGCCTGCGGGTTTTCTCGCAGCCGCAAAGGCCAATGGCGTTACACAGATTTCGGCCACACCGACATTCTGGCGGGCTTTCCTCATGGCTGTCCGGCCGGGCGATCTGAACCTGCGCCAGATCACGCTTGGCGGTGAGGCGGCAGACCAGTCGACGCTCGACCGTATCAAGCGGGCATTTCCGGAAGCCCGCATCACCCATATCTACGCTTCTACCGAAGCCGGTGTCGTCTTCTCCGTGCATGATGGACGCGAGGGCTTTCCCGCCGACTGGCTGGAGAGCGAGACACAAGGCGTTACCATGCGTGTGCGCGAGGGTTTCCTGCACATCAGAACCCCCAATGCGATGGGGGGTTATGTGTCCGACACAGCCCAGCCCCAGCTTGACGATGGCTGGCTTGCGACCGCTGACCGGGTGGAAATCCGGGGCGACCGCGCCTTCATCGTCGGCCGCGATGACAGTACGATCAATGTCGCGGGCTCGAAGGTTTATCCGCTGATGGTTGAGCAGTTCCTGCTACGCCAGCCGGGGGTGATCGAGGCGCATGTGTATGGCGTTTCCAACCCGATCAGCGGGCAGCTTGTTGCTGCCGATGTGGTTATCGAGCAAGGGCTTGACCCTGCCGCGACCCGCAGCGCCATCCTCGCGGCCTGCCGCGAAAATCTTGCACAATATCAGGTGCCGCGTGCCTTCAAGGTGGTGGATGCCATCGCCGTACGCGAATCCGGCAAAAAGGGTTGAAAATGACTGAAACTGTTGCCCCCTCCTCTGCCCGCCATGTCATCGTCACAGGCGGCAGCCGTGGTCTCGGCGCGGCGATGATCGAAGGCCTGCTCGCCGACGGATACCGTGTGTCCACATGCTCGCGTTCAAAGTCAGCGAATATCGAGGCCCTTGAGACGCATGCTGATTATGGCGCGCGGTTTTTCTGGAAGCGATGCGAAGTGGGGGAAGCCGATCAGGTCGATGCTTTCGTCAACGCCGCTGTCGAATGGGCTGGCAAAGACAGCCTGTGGGGCCTCGTCAACAATGCCGGGATAGCTCAGACGGGTATTCTCGCTTCCTTCCCCAACCGTGAGACCGAGAAGATTCTCAAGGTGAACCTGTTTGGCGCCATCCAGGCGGCGCGGGCAGCCTCAGAGCATATGCTGCGCGCAAACAAAGGCGGCCGCATCATCAACATCTCGTCCATCATTGGCAGCCGCGGCTATAATGGCATGACGGCCTATTCTGCCTCAAAGGCGGGAATGGATGGCCTCACCCGCGCGCTGGCGCGTGAGCTTGGGCGGCGGAAAATTACCGTGAACTCTGTAGCTCCCGGCTATGTTCTGACGGAAATGTCGTCCGTACTCACACCGGTCCAGCTCAACCAGATCGTGAACCGCACGCCGCTGGGCTCACTCGCCGATGACGAAGATGTCACCAATCTGGTGCGCTTCCTGCTTTCGGACGGCGCCCGAATGATTACCGGCCAGACCATTCTGGTCGATGGCGGCGTTTCCTGCTGATCCGCTTACGGCGCAGGATCACGCTGGGCGCGCAGAATTGACAGCAGCGCCAAAAGCAACAGCGCGCCCCACAGCCAGTGCGACACAATGAGATTGGCGAACGGCCCGAACCGGCCCCCCGTCATCGAATGGCTGACAAAGGCCGTGCCTGCCAGCAAGGCGAACGCCGCCACAAGTGGCAAGCGCAGCCTGGAAAGGGCCATATCAGGGCGGGATTTGACCCATACGAGCACGATCGCGGGCAACAGCCAGACATGATAGTGCGCCCAGGAGAGCGCTGAGATAGACATCGCCAGCGTCACCGCGATCAGGACTTCCACCTCGATGTCGCTATTGGCTGGCCGAAAAGCACGTCCAGAACGCCACACGGCAAAAACAATCCCCACCAGCAGGACCAGCGTGAGCCCCTGGCCCACGAAACGCCCGGCCGTAGAAAGTGTGTGGACTGTATACTCGTGCCCGAAAGGCCCACCGACCTCAAAGCGCGCAACCATGCCCTGCACGGTCTGGTTGGCATAGGCAATCACGGGATCGGACGCAAAAGGACGGATCGATGTTTCGTACCAGAGCACATGCATATCCCAGCCAAAAATCAGAAGTGACAGCGCCGCAGAGCCCGCCACGACAGCCGCGCCCCCGGCGACCACGTTCCAGCGGCCGCGCAGAAAGTAGAGAATTCCGATAAGCAGCAAGGCCGGCTTGATCACAGCTGCCACGCCAAACAGCAATCCGGCCGTAAAATCCTTGCCGGACCGGCCCATGCTGAGCCCCCCCAGCAGCAGCGCCAGGATAAAGTGGGAGGTGTTACCGACCTTGAAAGAATAAATGAGTGGGCCGAACACACACAATGCAAAGCACAGCAGTGCCTGCTCCCGCGTATCGAGCGTATACATCTGAACAAGCATCCGCCAGATGAGGACCATCACGGCCAGGCCGATCAGTGTTATGATTATGGCCGCGACCATCGACGGCATAAGGCCGAAAGGGGCGAACAGATACGCCACGATTGGCAGGTTCACAAAGACCAGTGTCTCGTCGTCATAAGCGCCGGCCAGTGCCTGAGGCCCGTTCCAGACCAGTTCGCCCGCGAGCCAGTAGCAATACCGGAAATCCCAGAAGATAAATTCGAGCGATGGCTGCGTATTCAGGAAGATGACCACGGCCATGATCGCGCCCCAGACCAGTGTGAACGGACACATCAACCCCGAATAGCGCGAGGAGCCTGCGAGGCGGTAGATGAGCAGGAAGCCCAGGATAGCGCCGGCAAAATGTAGGCCGTTGACGGTCAGTGAATGCACGGGCTAGCCCCCTCTTCGTTCAAAATACATGACTATGGCCGCATCCCCACGCCCGGCCTTATTGCCACTTTAGCGAAGGCCTGAAGTCATCCCGTTCCCTTAAAAACCCCATATCTTAAAGCAGCATGTATGCCAGCGTTTAATCTTCCCATTGAGAGTGGAAATGAGGCCCGCCGCCCTCCTGGCCTGCACACGAAATGTACGGTGCACTGTCCCGTCACCAGACGCGCCTGTCCGCTGATCCAGCTGACCGCGCCATACCTTCTGCGAAAAAGTTGACTAGTTCTGACCCTCATGCAAAGCCTGCAATCGTGGGGAGCATACTGGGGTTGGTTTATTGTTTCTGGCAGTCCATTTTTTTCTGTTGAGGCAGATCAACAGGCAAATTGGCGCTATCGCATGCTGGTCACGGCCCTGCGCATGCCTTCCATGTTTGGAACTTCCATGATCCGTCAATTGTTCCAGAACGCGTTCTCGAACGAGCCCGGCGAAACGAGAGCAGCCCAGTCTGGCGTTCTCTGGAGCGTGGGCACGCCGCTTCTCATTTTTCCCGCGCTTACATTCGCTCTGACCACAGCGTTGTTCACTGCCGGCTGCGCGATCACACCGCTCTCCGCCTGGCTTATCCTGTTCCTGTCGGTGGCAGGCGCGCTGTTGCTTCCGCGCCTGTTCCTGCCGGGAACATGGCCTCTGGCACCTGTTATATCTTTGGGGCTTGGCGCGCTTGCCCTGATTGTTTCGGGACTGATCCAAGACACATCTATCGACGGCCAGCACTACCACTTCCAGGCAATCTATGCTCTGGCCGAGGGATGGAACCCCGTTTACGGCGAGGCCGCCCCTCCCGTTATCGGCGACCCCATTACATTGTGGGCTGTCCATTATCCGCGCGCGGGATGGGTTTTCTCCGCGAACCTTTTCGCGGCGGGATTTCCGCTGGCCAGCGTCAAGGCGCTGAACTTTCTTGTCCTGTTTGCGAGCGCCGCCCTGGTGGCCGGCACACTTTTCCGCTGTGGGTTTTCATGGCTATCAGCTGCGCTCCTGACGGCAGTTGCAATCCTGAACCCGGTGGTCCTGTCGCAGCTTTTCACAAGCATGAACGATGGCCTGTTCGGCCTTTGCATGCTGCTCTTTGCTGTCTCGATGGTGGTATGGGTCCGGGACGGTGACAGACTTGCCGCCCTGGCAGGCCTGATCGCGATGATGCTGGCGCTGAACCTTAAATTCTCGGCGGTTCCGATATTTGTCATTCTCTGCGCCTTCGCCTGCGCGGGAACTTATCTGACGCGCGGGCAGCGTTCAGCCATTAGCGTTGGCGCCGTGCTCTTCAGCGGGGCGGCAGTGGCTATCGTCCTGCTTGGCTGGTCACCCTACATGCGCAACTTTCTGGACTTCGGACATGTCTTCCATCCGATTATGGGCGCGCAGGCCGTGGACATCATGAGCGGTGAGATTCCTGCGCTGAACAATACGCCTGAAGTTCTGGAAAACCTGTCTGCCGCTGAACGTTTCCTGTTTTCGCTGTTTTCCGAAACACATGCCGGTTACAACACAACGCCGCACCTGAAGATCCCTTTCCTGATGTCAGCTCAGGAGCTGCGCGCCGCCGGCGGCGTGGATGTGCGGCTAGGCGGCTTTGGGCCTTTTTTCTCCGGTGTCTTCGTTCTGGCCGTTGCCTGCGCCCTGTCATTGATACTGCGGCCACGCTGGAGGAACCGCACCACGCTGGGTCTGCTGCTGATCGCCGGTGCGTTGTTGTTTTCGGTCCTGGTGATGCCACAGAACTGGTGGGCCAGGTATGTTCCTCAATTCTGGCTTGTCCCCCTGTGCATCGCGGCAGCGGCGATCAGCACAGAAAAGCGAGCGGTGCAAATTCTCGGCACCGTGATTGCGGCTGCCATGCTTTTCAACGCCACCCTTGTCGGCGCTTCGGGCTTCTGGCTTACGGCCAAACGCCATGTGGAAGCCTCTGCGCAAGTCGGGATGATGGCCGCCTCCGGAAACACTTACTGCGTCTATCCTGATATGGTGCAATCTCGGATCCATGTGATGCGGGAAGCGGGTATCACGGTCCGCTACACACCCCCGGACGCGGTCTCCTGTGCGGCTCCAGAAGAGCTTGCCGGATATGGTCCTGACCGGTTCGGCGGCGCGATATGCGTCTGCCCTGAATGAAGCCGCAGGCATTCGGTCTCCCCACGGAGTGTCTATCGCCGCGGCTGTGACAACGACGACACCAATCTATGCAAGGGCCGTTGCAGCCCACGCTGGTGTAGCGTAGGAAGCGCCCAGATGCGGATGTGGCGGAATTGGTAGACGCACTGGATTTAGGTTCCAGCGCCGCAAGGTGTGAAGGTTCGAGTCCTTTCATCCGCACCACAAATGGCCGGCGAGGCTGCTGCGAGCCTCTGGCAAGCAAGCCATCATGCGCCATATGAAGCCTCTCCCCTCCCAAGAAGCGCTCCTCCTCCCAACATGACTTTTCAGATCATTCCCATGACACCGGCGCATATTGCCGAGGCAGCTGGCGTGCAGGCACAGGCCTTTACCGAAGATCTGCGGGAATCCCCGGAGGTCTTTACTGACCGGATGGCGCGGTTCGGGGAGTATTTCAGGGTCGCCTTCATGGGCGAGCGGATGGTGGGGTATATGATCGCTTTCCCCTGGAAGCTCGGCGATACGCCCATCAATAATGAGAAATTCCCGGTCGAGCTGCCCGAGCCGGACTGTTTCTACATCCATGACATCGCAATCCTGCCCGATGCGCGCGGGGCTGGCATTTCCCGGGCCCTGCTCGAAGACGCTTATCAGACCGCTCTCAAGCTGGGCTACGATGCCATCAGCCTGGTGGCCGTTGGCCAGTCGGGAAGCTATTGGGACAATGCGGGCTTTGTGCCCTACACACGGGTCGGCCCGCAGAAACTTGCGCGTATTCTTGATATTTACGGCGCCGGCGCGCGCCTGATGGCGCTGCCGATCTGAGCCTAGCCGAGCTCGCCATGCAGCGCGCTGAGGATGATCGGCAGCTGCATCTCGATATCCTCGGCGATGAGGCCTGCGCCCACGCGGCGGCCGGCCTCCCCATGCAGCCAGCAGCCGATGGCGGCGGCCACGAACGTATCCACGCCCTGCGCCATGAAAGCGGCGATGATGCCTGCCAGCACATCGCCAGACCCTGCGGTGGCAAGCCAGCGGGTGGCGTGGGTGTTGACGAGGGCATTGCCGTCCGGCTGAGCGATGACGGTGTCGGCGCCCTTCAGGAGGATGACGCAGCCTGCCTTGGCGGCGGCGGCGCGCGCGGCCTGGACCTTGTTGTCGCTGGTGGCGAGCAGGTCTCCGAACAGGCGGGAGAATTCGCCCTCGTGCGGCGTGAGGATGTCAGTCGGGCGCAGCTGTTTGAACAGGGCTTCCGGGTCTTCGCCGAACACCGTAAGCGCGTCGGCATCCAGCAGCAGCCTTGCCGGGCCCTTGAGGAGGGCTTCGACATTGGCGCGGGTGGCCGCAGTGATACCCGCAGCCGGACCGATGACCATCGCTGTGGACTGCGCCGCATAGGTGGCAAGATCATCGGGCGTCACGAAAGGCGTGAGCATGATGGCGGTGAGGTGGGCCGCATGGACGCCTGCCGCATCGGGCGGGGAGAGCATGGTGACGAGCCCAGCCCCGGCGCGCAGGCCCGCCCTGGCCGTGAGACGTGCCGCGCCGGTGTTCCACGGGCCGCCACTGACGACTTTGAGGTGTCCGCGCTGGTATTTGTGAACGCCAAATCCCGGCTGTGGCATCTGGCTGTGCCAGAGGGCCGGGCTGTTTTCGGCAAGGACCGTCTGAAGCGGCACACCAATATCGGCGACCATGACAGGGCCAGAGAAAGCCGAGCCGGGCAGCAGCACATGCGCCGGGCGCAGGGCGGCGAAGGTGATGGTGGCTTCAGCCTGGAAGGCAGGGCCCAGAGGCTTGGCCGTATAGCCATCAATACCAGAGGGTACATCGACCGAGATGACCCGTCCGCCGCGCTGGGCGAGCATTGCGGCAGGGCCTTCGAGAGGGCGCGCGAGACCCGCGCCATAGAGGGCGTCGAGGATGAGGTCCGGCTGGGAATTCAGGGCGTCTTCGAGTTTGTGGACGGGGCCATCCCACTCGCTGGCAGCCCGGGCCGTATCCCCGGTGAGATCGCTGACGGGATGGGTGCAGTAGACCTCCACATTCCGCCAGAACTTCGCCAGTTTGGCCGCAGCGATGAAGCCGTCGCCGCCATTGCCGCCCGGCCCGCACAGCACCTGAATACGGCCATCTGGCCAGTGGGCATGGACAAATTCGGCAACTGCCTCGCCTGCCCTGTGCATCAGGGTAAACCTGTCGGTTCCGGCGTTGATTACGGCTTGCTCAGCGGCAAGCATCTCCTGCGGTGTCAGTATTGGTCTTCCCATGGGCGGGGCTCATAGCACGCGGGTTGCGGATTCGCTTCCGTATTCTGCAACGCGCAAGGCCCCGCCGCGACGCTCCAGCCGTGTCACCGAGCAATGGCCGGGGCGGAAGATCGTCACCCGGTCATCGCCCTCCAGCGCGCCAACGAGGGCGTTGATGGCGACAAAGTGGGAGAAGACCGCGACACCGTCGGGCAATTCCGAGACAGTTTGGGACATCTTGAGACGCCAGGCGACCAGATCGGCGCCCGCATCCGTCCATGTGCCGGTCATCAGGGCCCGCAGCCAGGACACGCGGTCCTCGATCCCGGCGGGGGTCGCGATTTCGGAAACTTCCGGAACCACGCGGGCGGTGAGCCCGGCGCGCGCCTCGAAGGGCTGGGCCGTTTCGCGGCAGCGCTGCATGGGGCTGGTGATGGCGTTCGTGGCGCCAAAGGTTGCGAGGATTTCAGAGGCGACCTCGGCCTGCCCTTTACCCAGATCGCTCAGGCCGGGATCGGGATGGTCACCCCAGCTCGCGGCAGCTTCGCCATGACGGATAAGGAAGATCACGCGGCTACGGGCTCGTGGAGTTTGCCAGCATCGCTGAGCTGGGTTTTAGCGCTGTAACCATGTGCGGTGAGCACCTGGAGCGCATGGCGATACGCCACCGGCGGCTTGATGCCAAGACGGGCGCGGGCGTCTTCCAGCGGTTCTTTCATGAGGGCGATGATATCCTGGCGCATGATTTTCTGGGCGGCCGCGCCATTGCGCTTGCCTTCCCAGAAGCAGTCCATGATTCGCGCTGACTTCGGCGCATTCTTCGCGATGGTGCGGCAGCCCATGAAGGCGATGAAGAGGACGCCATTGCCGGGGTTCTGGCTATAGGTGAAGGCCAGAAGAGAAGCTTCCCCCAGCGCGTCCCGATTATAGCCGGAGAGGATATGGAAAAGGTCGTGCGTGTCGCGCAGGCGGTTGCCGTACCAGAGGTAGTCGTCGTCATACTCCTGCACTTTGGAGCGATGCTTCTGGCTCTCATCAACGAGCCCCTGAGCCGACAGCCCCTCCCGCTCCATGAACTCGACATAGGCGCGCCCCACGGTGCCTTCCGGAAGCTCATTTATCCAGGAATGGTCATCAAGAACCGGCGGCAGATAGGCGCGCTCCTTCAACAGGCGGCTGCCTTCCGGCGTGGCTACAAAGTTGGCAAAGTTCTTCTCGAAGGACCGGCCGTTGAGCGCCTCAATGATGTGGAATACCTGCTCGGTGTCTTCCTTGTTCGCCAGCAGGTTCTGCATGTGGCGCCAGGCTTTCAGTGGCTGGACACGCGCGGGTTTGCGGTCGGGATGAACAAAGACCTGAGAGTCTTGGGAAGCCATGTGAGTATTCCTCATGAAGTCTGCTGTGCGGTTTCTAGCACAAAGTGGCGCCGCGAATAAGTGACACTAGCGTCATTTTCCTGCTTTTCCATGAAAAAGCAGACGCCCAATAATTAATCAATGCTGCACAATATTTAACCGCGACATCAAAGCTAACCGCTTTGCGACCGCCCCCCTATCGCTTAAGACAGGAACACCTCATACGCACGGATGGACTCTAAACCCGACGGCTGGGGAGAAACCACGCAATGAAAAAAATCGAAGCGATCATCAAACCGTTCAAACTCGACGATGTGAAAGAGGCCCTACAGGAAATCGGCCTGCAAGGCATGACTGTCATCGAAGCCAAAGGCTTCGGCCGCCAGCGCGGCCATACCGAACTCTATCGCGGCGCCGAATACGTCGTGGACTTCCTTCCGAAGCTGAAAATCGAAGTTGTGCTGCCCGACAGCGCCGTCGAGGGCGCGGTGGAAGCCATCAAGAAGGCTGCCCACACTGACAAGATTGGCGATGGCAAGATTTTCGTCTCTGACGTAATTGATGCTGTCCGCATCCGGACCGGCGAAACAGGCGACTCGGCGCTCTGATCGATCCCTGCGGGGCCGGCCTCAGGCGCAGGCCCCGCAAAACCCCGCACCGAAAAAACGCTCATTAGAAGGCTAAAAAAATGGCAGACGATCTTCTCAAGCTTATGAAGGACCAGGACGTCCAGTACGTGGACCTGCGCTTCACCGACACGCGCGGAAAGCTGCAACACGTTTCCTTCCACAAGGACATGGTGGACAAGAGCTTCTTCGAAGATGGCCAGATGTTTGACGGCTCCTCGATTGCTGGCTGGAAAGCCATCAACGAGTCCGACATGCTTCTGAAACCGGACGCAAAAGGCGCGTTCATCGACCCGTTCTTCCAACAGACCACCCTCGTCGTGTTCTGTGACATTCTCGACCCGATCTCGGGCCAGGCTTACAGCCGCGACCCGCGCACCACCGCCAAGAAAGCAGAAGCCTACCTCGCCGCCTCCGGCGTGGGCGACACCGCCTTCTTCGGCCCGGAAGCCGAGTTCTTCATCTTTGATGACGTGCGCTGGTCAACCGACCCGCACAATACCGGCTATTCGTTCGACTCGACCGAGTTGCCAGCCAACTCCGGCCGCGAATATCCGATGGGCAACCTCGGCCATCGCCCTGGCCCGAAGGGTGGTTACTTCCCCGTTCCCCCGATCGACTCCGAGCAGGACATGCGCGGCGAAATGCTGTCGATCATGAGCGATATCGGCCTTGAGCCTGAGAAGCATCACCATGAAGTGGCGCCAGCCCAGCACGAGCTTGGCCTGAAATTCTCCACGCTCACGGTCATGGCTGACCGGATGCAGCTCTACAAATACGTGATCCACCAGGTGGCTGCGTCCTACGGCAAGACGGCGACGTTCATGCCGAAGCCAATGTTCAAGGACAATGGTTCGGGCATGCACGTTCACCAGTCGATCTGGAAAGGCGGCAAGCCGCTGTTCGCAGGCGACAAGTATGCTGATCTCTCCGAGATGTGCCTCTACTATATCGGCGGCATCATCAAACACGCCAAGGCGCTGAACGCGATCACCAACCCGTCGACCAACTCCTACAAGCGTCTGGTCCCGGGCTATGAAGCGCCTGTGATGCTGGCCTATTCGGCCCGCAACCGGTCGGCCTCGATCCGTATTCCTTACGGCTCGAACCCGAAAGCGAAGCGTATCGAAACCCGCTTTCCTGATCCGATGGCCAACCCCTATCTCGCCTTCGCAGCCCTGCTGATGGCAGGCCTCGACGGCATCGAGAACAAGATCCACCCCGGCGACGCGATGGACAAAGACCTCTATGATCTGCCGCCGGCTGAAGCCAAGGCGATCCCGCAGGTTTGCGGCTCGTTGCGTGAAGCCCTTGCCGCGCTAGACGCCGACCGCGCCTTCCTCAAGAAAGGCGGCGTGTTCGACGACGATCAGATTGATGCGTATATCGAGCTGAAGATGGAAGAGAACATGCGTTACGAACTCCATCCGCACCCGGTCGAGTTCGACATGTACTACAAGAACTAGAACGCGGGGTTTTAGTTCTGGGCAGAGGCCGGCATCTTCGGGTGCCGGCCTTTTCCTTGCCGCAAAGGCATGGCACGTTCTCGCCCATGACCGTCCTGAAACTCGCGCTGGTTTATGGCGCCCATGCCTTCTGGCCGTTTGCCCTGCTCTGCGTGTGGGCGATCTTTCGTGCGCGCCGGGTTTACCGCGCGATTGCCGCGATCGCCCTTGCTCTCTCCCTGCCCCTCGCCTGGGCCCGGTTTGTGGAGCCGCAGCTTCTGTCCGTGCATGAGGAGACGATTATTTTGCCTGGGGCGAGCGCCACTTCCCCATCAATCCGCATCGCGCTGTTTGGGGACCCGCATATCGGCATGTTTCCCAATGCCATGCCGGTGGCGCGGATTGTCGAGAAGATCAATGCGCAAGACGTGGACGCGGTGTTCCTGGCCGGAGACCTCACCTATCATCCGAAGCCGGAGGATATTCCCGAAGACTTTGCCGCGCTGGCAGATCTCAACGCGCCGCTATTCGCCGTTCTGGGAAATCATGATGTGGGGTTTCCGGGCGAGAACCTGACGGACCCCCTGATGCGGGCGCTTCAGGAGGCCGGTGCGCGCGTTGTGCATAACCGGGCGCTGGAGGTCGAGATTGCCGGGAGCCCCGTGATCGTGTCCGGCGCGTCAGACCTCTGGGAAAGGCGGCAGGATTTCAGGTTTCATACCAGCCTTCCCGAGGGCGCTCCCGTCATTCTGCTCACGCACAATCCGGATACGGCCTTGAATGTGCCAGATGGGTTTCCCTATGATCTGATGCTGGCCGGGCACACGCATGGCGGACAGGTGCGCATACCCGGGCTTTATCAGCATATCCTTCCCGTTACCGGGCCATTTGACAAAGGGCTACACCGTTTCCCGTCGGCTGGGGCTGAGCGGCTGATTTATGTAACCACCGGAACGGGCATGACCGGCATCCCGATGCGTTTCCTGATGCCGCCGCAGATTGACGTGCTGACGGTACATCTGCCGGAATGAAAAACGCCCGCCTGGAGCGTTCCGGGCGGGCGTCTTGAAATTCAGTGACTGAGGGGCGGATCAGCCCGCTTCGGTCTGGCTCTTGGAGGCGTGGACGTAAAGGGGCTCAGCATTGCCGTCGACGACTTCGGCATTGATGACCACTTCTTCCACGCCGCGCAGGTTTGGCAGCTCGAACATCGTGTCGAGCAGGATCGACTCCATAATCGACCGCAGGCCGCGGGCGCCGGTCTTGCGCGTAATGGCGCGGCGGGCAACAGCCACCAGCGCTTCAGGCGTGAAGGTCAGCTGCACGTTCTCCATGTCGAAGAGACGCTGATACTGCTTGAGCAGGGCGTTCTTCGGCTGGGTGAGGATCTGGATGAGGGCTTTCTCATCGAGATCTTCGAGCGTTGCCAGGACTGGCAGACGGCCGATGAATTCCGGGATCAGGCCGAACTTCTGAAGGTCTTCAGGCTCGACTTCACGCAGCGTCTCGCCGACGCCGCGATCTTCACCGGTCTTGATGGTGGCACCAAAGCCGATCGAGGCATTCTCACCGCGTGCGGATATGATCTTCTCGAGGCCGGCAAATGCGCCGCCGCAGATGAACAGGATGTTTGTCGTGTCGACTTGCAGGAATTCCTGCTGAGGATGCTTGCGCCCCCCTTGTGGAGGAACGGCGGCAACCGTGCCCTCCATGATCTTCAGGAGCGCCTGCTGGACACCCTCGCCCGACACGTCGCGCGTGATCGAGGGGTTGTCAGACTTGCGGGAAATCTTGTCGATCTCGTCGATATAGACGATGCCGCGCTGGGCCCGCTCGACGTTATAGTCGGCCGACTGAAGCAGCTTCAGGACGATGTTTTCAACGTCCTCGCCGACATAGCCGGCTTCGGTGAGCGTCGTGGCGTCAGCCATTGTGAAGGGCACATCCAGGATGCGCGCCAGCGTCTGGGCCAGCAGCGTCTTGCCGCAGCCGGTGGGACCGACGAGCAGGATGTTGGATTTCGAGAGCTCCACCCCATCGGTTTTGCCGGCATGGGAGAGGCGCTTGTAATGGTTGTGCACGGCGACAGAGAGAATGCGCTTGGCGTAGCGCTGTCCGATCACATAATCGTCGAGAACATCGCAGATTTCCTGCGGTGTGGGCACGCCGTCACGGGACTTGATCGCGGAGGTTTTGTTTTCCTCGCGGATGATGTCCATGCAGAGTTCGACGCACTCATCGCAGATGAACACGGTCGGCCCGGCAATGAGCTTTTTAACCTCATGCTGGCTCTTCCCGCAGAAGGAACAGTACAGCGTGTTCTTTGAATCGCCGGAGCCGTTTGGTTTAGTCATGCGGTCCTCACTGCCATACAAGGCTTAACGCAGGCTTTAAGCCCCTGCCAAGCATGGTCTTTTCCTAGACAATAAGCCTGTTCGCCTGCCCTGCAAGGGCCGGGCCACACCTCAATCCCCAGGGGATTATTTCTCGTCTTCAGCGGTGCGGCGTTCATAAACCTTGTCAACGATCCCGAATTCCATGGCTTCTTCAGCCGTAAGGAAGGTGTCGCGATCGAGCTTTCTTTCAACGACGTTGTATTCCTGACCCGTGTGCCGGACATAAATTTCGTTCAAACGGCGCTTGAGTTCGATGATTTCTTCGGCATGGCGCTCA
>JBKBIZ010000041.1:0-10759 GCA_046293975.1 Hyphomonas sp.
CGGTGCGTCGGCCATGGAGAGGACGGGCGCGTAGCAGATGTCCGTGCCTTCCATGATCTCGTTCCATTCCGCCTGGGTCTTGGTCTTGATCACGTCCATGACCTTCTTCTTCAGCTCAGGCCATTTGGACTTGTCCATCTGGGCATCAAAGGCAGCGTCTGTAAGGCCAGCCTTCTCGCGCAGGATGGCATAGAATTGCGGCTCGATGGAGCCGATGGAGACCCATTTGCCGTCTTTGGTTTCGTAGGTGTCGTAGAAGTGCGCGCCGCCATCGAGCATGTTGGCTTCCCGGTCATCGGTCCACACGCCCATAGCGCGCATGCCCCAGAACATCGCGGTCAGCGACGCCGCGCCGTCCGACATCGCAACGTCGATCACCTGGCCCTTGCCGCCATTCTTGACGTTGATGATCGCCGCCAGCACACCCATCGCCAGATACAGCGCCCCGCCGCCATAATCGCCCACGAGATTGAGCGGCGGACGCGGGCGGCCATCGCCATCGCCCATCGCATGCAACGCGCCGGTGATGGCGATATAGTTGAGGTCATGCCCGGCCGAATGGGAGAGCGCGCCTGTCTGGCCCCAGCCGGTCATCCGGCCATAGACGAGCTTCGGGTTACGCTTCAGCGCCACATCCGGGCCAAGGCCATTGCGCTCCATGACGCCGGGGCGGAAGCCTTCGATCAGGCCATCCGCCTCTGCGATCAGTTTGAGGGCGAGCTCAACATCCGCCGGATCTTTGAGGTTGAGACCAATCGAGCGGCGCCCCCGGCCAACGACATCTTCCGCCCGGCCCGGCTTGCCATTGCCCGGACGGTCGATGCGGATCACATCGGCACCCATATCCGAAAGCAACATGCCGCAGAACGGCCCCGGACCAATGCCCGCAAACTCTACAATCTTTACGCCCGCGAGCGGTCCTTGAGCCATGATAGGTCTCCGTCATGTCCTGATGTTAATGGTCGAGTTAGCGGAACTTTAAGGGTGGCAGGCGCAAAAGGAAGGGGTGCCGCGACGTCGCTCCCGGCCCGATTCCCACGAGTTTTCACCGAGAATCAGGCGCGTATCAGTATGCTGGATTTTTCCTTCTTCGATCCTCCCATTGAGGTGGCTGCCACCAGCCCCCGCCTGGAGATGATCGTATCCCGCCTGAAGCTATCCGGCCTGCGCCCTTACACGGCCTCCGCCCAGATCGACTTCTCAGCCCCTGATCCCCTGATTGTGGACCGGGCAAGCATCTCCCCGGAAGAGCTCGAACGTCTCGGCCGCGCCGCCATGATCGGTGTGCCCCGCCAGATCGTGATCCTAAACACCGGCGGCCTGCCCACCCCCCGCCTCGACGGCGCCATCCAGCTGCGCCTGGACAAAGACCTCACCTCCCTGCGCAGCCGCCTGGCCGCGCTCGCCCGCCGCGCCAGCCGCCAGCGCGAAGCCGCCATCCGGCGCGCCACCGTGCTGGAGCTTGGCGCAAAGCTGCCGCCCGTCGATGTCGACGCCGTTCCTGCGCTGCTCTATCTCGGCGATGGCTCGCCCTTCTTCCTGTCGCTGCAAGGCGCCCTGCGCCAGCGCGGTGTGGAGATCACCGCCGCCCTCTCCCGGCCTACCGCCCGCCAGCACATGACCAGCAAACGCTTTGCCGCCGCGCTGATCGATCTCAGCATGGCGCATGAAGACGCCAGCGGCATGGGACGCTGGATTTCAGAGGATGATGGCCTTGCCGGCCTGCCGCTCATCGTGCTTAGCCGTCCGCAGGCGGAGTTTACCGAGCGGGAACTCGCCCTCCTCAGCCATGCCACAGAGATCATCGACCCCGCACTGGGCGACGATACTATCGTGACTGCCATCGAAACCCAGTGCCGCCGCCTGCATGCCAGCGCGCCGATGATGCCCCTGCCGGGTCTTTCCGCGTTGGCCGTCACCGATCTTGTCTCCGGCCTCTTCACGCGCGGCTTCTTCGAGGCCCATCTGCCCCGCCAGATGGAGATCGCCAGCGAGCAGGCTGAAGCGCTTTCCGTGCTCACGCTCCGGCTGGACGTGGAGTTTGCCAAATCCCACGCCGCGCAACTTGCCGCCGGCGACATCATCCGTAGCCAGATCCGTGACACAGATTGCGCCGCCCTCGTCCAGCCGGGCGTCTACGCCATTTCCCTGCCCGCAACGCCCTATCGCGGCGGCGTGCGCCTCGCCGAGCGGATCAATGACGCGATGGGCCGGGCAGGAAACCATCCCGGCCTCAGCTGGCGGGTCACCGAAAAGCGCAGCTATCACACGCCGCAGACCTTCCTCGCTGCCGCACTCATCGGGCCTTTCGTCCGCATCCGGATCGCGGCCTGAGCTTTACGTGTCGTCGCTGAGGAAGCCGCTCGCAATCGGCTTTGCCCATTTGTCTTCCGGCGCCGCCGCCTTGCGCGAAGGCATACTAGCAACGGCGTCCGTAGACGCGGGCGAGACGATGCCACACGCCGCTTCCAGTTCCCGCAGGAACGCCTTGGCGCCCGAGAGCCTCCGCTCCGGCGTGCCGCCCAAACCAGAATGCACAAGCTTTGAATCCGGACGTAGCTTCATCTGAGCCGGCCGCGTGCGGACGATCTGCATCAGATTTTGCGGGTCCATCACGGTGTCGCTCCGGAACGTGAACAGCGCGCCCTTCTCCCCGGCATCGAGCTTGGCAATGCCGAGCGCTTTGCAGGACACTTTGATCGCCGTCACATCCAGCAGCTGTCGGGTCGCGTCAGGCAGCGGGCCGAACCGGTCGATGAGTTCGGCGGCAAACGCTTCGCGGTCCTGCGCCGTCAAAATATCTGACAGGCGGCGATAGAGCGACAGGCGGACATTAAGATCATCCACATAATCTTCCGGGATCAGCACCGCGACGCCCAGATTGATCTGCGGCGACCAATCGTCCGCCACGTCCGCGTCGTCGCGCGCGCCCGCCTGAAGCGCCTTCACAGCGTCTTCCAGCATCGACTGGTAGAGCTCCACGCCGACCTCTTTGACCTGGCCAGATTGCTGATCGCCGAGCAGATTGCCCGCCCCGCGCATGTCGAGATCGTGGCTGGCAAGCTGGAAACCGGCGCCGAGAGAGTCGAGTGATTGGAGCACCTTGAGGCGCTTCTCGGCGCTCTCGGTGATCACCTTGTCGCGCGGCGTGGTAAAGTAGGCATACGCACGAAGTTTTGAGCGGCCCACACGGCCCCTCAGCTGGTAAAGCTGGGCGAGGCCGAACATGTCGGCGCGGTGTATGATCAGTGTGTTGGCGCGCGGAATATCAAGCCCGCTTTCAACAATCGTGGTCGAGAGCAACACATCATATTTGCCCTCATAGAAGGCGGTCATGATGTCTTCCAGCTCCCCTGCCGCCATCTGGCCATGGGCGACGATGAAGGAGACTTCCGGCACATGCGTGCGCAGGAAATCCTCCAACCGGTCGAGATCCTGGATACGCGGGGCGACGAAGAAAGCCTGCCCGCCGCGATACTTCTCACGCAGCAGCGCCTCGCGCAGCGTGACGGTGTCTTCCTCGGTGATGTAGGTGCGCACAGAGAGGCGGTCGACCGGCGGCGTCGCAATGATCGAGAGATCGCGAATTCCGGTGAGGGCCATTTGCAACGTACGCGGAATAGGCGTCGCCGAAAGCGTCAGAACGTGGACGTCGGATTTGAGTTCCTTCAGGCGCTCCTTGTGCTTCACGCCAAAGCGCTGTTCCTCGTCCACGATCATCAGGCCGAGGCGTTTGAACTCCATGCCCTTGGTGAGGATGGCGTGCGTGCCGACGACGACATCAATGCTGCCGCTGGCAAGGCCATCGCGCGTCTCCGCCGCCTCGCGCGCGCCGACGAAGCGCGAGAGCGCGCGCACGTTCAGCGGCCATCCGGCAAAGCGTTCCTGAAACGTCTTGAAATGCTGGCGTGCAAGCAACGTGGTGGGCGCAATCACCGCCACCTGTTTGCCGCTCATCGCCGCCACGAAGGCCGCGCGCAAAGCCACCTCGGTCTTGCCAAAGCCCACATCGCCGCAGACGAGGCGGTCCATCGGTTTGCCGGATGCAAGATCACCCAGCACATCTTCGATCGCCGAAAGTTGATCGTCGGTTTCCTCATACGGGAAGCGCGCAGCAAACTCCTCATAGAGCCCCTGCCCGCTCTGCACCGCATCAGCGCGTTTGAGTTCGCGGGCCGCAGCGATCTGCATGAGTTCAGCGGCCATTTCGAGGATACGCTTTTTGGCTTTCGCCTTGCGCGTTTGCCAGCCCGCCCCGCCGAGGCGGTCAAGCTGGCTTTCCGATTCCTCTGAGCCATAGCGGCTGATGAGGTCGATATTCTCTACCGGGATGAAAATCATGTCACCGCCGGCATATTCCAGCTGGAGACAGTCATGCGGCGCGCCGGTCAGTTCCAGCGTCTTGAGGCCGATATATTTGCCCACGCCGTGATCAATATGCACGACGAGATCGCCGGGCGTCAGCGAGGTGGCGTCGGTAATGAAGCTGGCAGACTTGCGCTTGCGGCGCGGGGCGGCGAGGCGGTCGCCCAGAACGTCCGCCTCGGAGATCATCGCGAGGCCCGGCAGGCTGAAGCCTTCCTCCAGCGGCACTTCGGCCACCGTGAAATCGGTCTTCTTCGCCGCGTCGAGCGAATGCACCTGCGCCAGCGCCGTCAGCCCGTGATCGCTCAGCACATTGATCAGCCGGTCGGCCGATCCGGTTGACCAGGCCGCGAACACCACCGGCTTGCCGCTGGCATAAAGCGCGCGGGCATGGGCGATCACGGTTTCGAAGATGTTCTCGTCCGTTCTCTGACGTTCGGGCGCAAAGTCTCGCCCCCGGCGCCCGCCCATGTCGAAGCTGTTTGGCGAAGGCTCAGACGGCGAGAAGCGCGCCACGGCATGGGTCGCAAGCAGATTGTCGAGTTCGTCGAGTTCCAGATAGAGCCGTCCCGGCGGCAGCACGCGCGCCTTGCGGACGTCGCCGCCGCCTGCTTCCAGGCGCGCGGCGTGATAGTCGTCCGCCTGGGTCAGGCGTTCATGCGCCGCTTCGCTGGCCAGGTGGCTCAGCCCGAAGAGGGCGTTCTCGCCGACATAGTCAAACAGCGTGTCGACCTGCTTGTGAAAGAGTGGCAGCCAGGATTCCACGCCCTGACGGCGGATCGAGGCGCGCGCGGCTTCATACATCTGGTCGCCCGAGGGCGGCCCGAAGGTTTCCAGAAACCGGTCGCGGAAAGCGGCCAGCACATTGTCGTTGAACAGGATCTCGCTGACCGGGGCGAAGGTGACCGCCTCGGCCTTGCCGGTGGAGCGCTGGGTCTCGGTGTCGAAGGTGCGGATCGTCTCCAGCACGTCGCCGAAGAAGTCGAGCCGGAAGGGCTCCTCGGCCGTCGGCGGGAAGATGTCGATGATGCCCCCGCGAACGGCATACTCGCCCTGCTCACGCACGGTGCCGGAGCGGACATAGCCATTGAAGGCAAGATACTCGGTGAGATCATTGGCCTTCACCGTTTCGCCCGCGCGGATCGACAGCGAGGCTTTTCTCAGCGTCTCGACCGGCGCCGAGCGCTGAACGAGGGCGCCCGCCGTCGTGACCACCAGCAGCGGCCCTTGCGATTTTTCATAGCGCGAGATGCGGGCAAGCCCTGCGCAGCGCCGCGCCGCCACCGCAGGCGTCGGGCTGATCCGGTCATAGGGCAGCACGTCCCAGCCCGGCAGGTCCACCTGCTCCAGCCGCGGCGCCGCAAACAGCGCCATCCGCCGCGCGCCTTGCGCCATCCGGTCATCGCGCGCCACGTAAACGCCGATCCCGCCGCGCTTAAGCAGCGCCTCGCAGAAGACGATCAGGTCGGCGCCAAACGGCGCCCCGGCAAAAGCGGTGGGGCCGCTTGAGGATGAAAGGACATCAGCGGGTGTCATGGCGTTCTCTAGGCGATCTCTAATTTTCGGGCGGCTGGCCCTTGATGGTCACCCGCCGCGAGGGGCGTAGCGGAAGCCGATCAGCTGGTCCAGCACCGGGCCCTTGTGTTTCTCAGGCACAGGCTCCTGGCCCACAAGCCAGGCAAAGATTTCCCAGTCGGGAACATCCAGCAGGCGCTCAAACTCGTCGAGCCCGTCCTGGCTCATCTCCCCGAGCGCTTCGTCCGCAAAGCTGCCCATCAGAAGATCAAGCTCGCGGAAGCCCCGGCGCCAGGCGCGGAATTTCAGCTTGCTGCGGCGGGTATCGTCCATGAGCGCTCTGGTCCTTCTTGGGTCCGCCAGAAACTCCAACGCCGTTGGAGTTTCCTTGGAGTTTTTTGCCGTCTCGTTGGAGGAGCGGTTGGAGTTTTTTCGGGCCCTTATCCACGGGATAGGCCCGGCGCTATCCAACTAGGTTCGAGAGGGTTCAAAGGCAATTGAAACACGGCAGATTGTTCCGCGCCGCCTGCCCGCCTAAACTCACCCCACGATGCGAGACGAGCGACTCTTTCCGCTGTTTGCCGGCCTTGAGACGCTGACCGGCGTCGGCCCCAAACTGACGCCCCTGCTGCAAAAGCTGGTGGGCGGGGGCACGGTATGGGATCTCGTCCTCCACCTGCCCGACCGCTGGCTGGACCGGCGGGTGAAGGCAAGCTTTGCCGAAACCGTGGCGGGCGAGATCGTCACTGTCAAAGGCGAGGTCCACGCCTATCACCAGCCCTATAATGACAAATCCCCTCACCGCGTCCAACTGGTTGATTCAACTGGCTTTCTGACCCTCGCCTTCTTCCGCGCCGACCCGCGCTGGATGAAATCCCAGTTTCCGATTGGCGAAACCCGCATCGTCTCGGGCAAGGTTGAGGAGTATCGCGGCGAGCGCCAGATCACCCATCCGGACTTCATCCTCGACCCGGCCAAAGGCGAGGCTCCGCCCGCTGTGGAGCCGATCTACCCGCTTTCGGCCGGCCTCACGAACCGGCGCGTCCACACCCTTGCCCTTCAGGCGCTCGGCCTCGTGCCGGATGATTTGCCCGAATGGGCAGACCGCCATCTGGTCGCCCAGAAAAACTGGCCTGCTTTCAAGGAGGCCCTCGGCTGGCTGCACGATCCGCAGGTCTATGATGAAGACCGGTTCGCGATTGCGCGGGAGCGGCTGGCCTATGACGAAGCGCTGGCCCGCGAGTCGGCCTTTGCCCTCGCCCAGGCCGCGCGACGCCTTCGCCCGGCGCCGGTCATCAAGGCCCCGCCGAGCGCCGTCAACCGCCTGATCGACGCGCTGCCCTACCGGCCCACCGGCGCCCAGATGCGGGCCGCCGCCGACATCAGTTCAGACATGGCGCGCGGCTATCCCATGCGCCGCCTGCTGCAGGGGGATGTGGGCTCGGGCAAGACGCTTGTGGCGGCTTTCGCCGCTGTTGAGGCAGCCGCCGCAGGCTTTCAGTCTGCTTTCATGGCGCCCACCGAAGTGCTCGCCCGCCAGCAATATGACACGCTCGACACCCTGCTCTCGCCGCTCGGATACAGCGTTGCCGCCCTCTCGGGACGTGACCGGGGCAGCGCGCGCGAGGGCACCTTGATGGGCCTCGCTGACGGCTCGATCCAAATCGTTGCCGGCACCCATGCCCTGTTCCAGGAAACGGTTTCCTTCCGCAATCTCGGCCTCATCATCGTCGATGAGCAGCACCGCTTTGGCGTATCGGACCGCATGCGCCTCGCCAGCAAATCCGAGAACCCGCATATGCTGGTAATGAGTGCCACACCCATCCCGCGCACGCTGGCGCAGGCGGTCCATGGCGATCTGGATGTGTCGATCCTTGACGAAAAGCCGCCCGGCCGGAAGCCGGTCGAGACCCGCGCCGTGCCGGATTCGCGCCTTGAAGACGTGATCGAAGCCATCGGCCGGGCCCTGAAGCGCGGCGAACGGGCGTTCTGGGTCTGCCCGCGCGTGGATGTCGAGGACGACGATTCCTCAGCTGTCGTGCGCCATGCCGCGCTCGAGGAAGAGCTGCGCGTGAAAGCGGGCCTCGTTCACGGCCGCCTGAAGCCTGCGGAAAAAGACGCCGCCCTCGAAGATTTTCGCACGGGCAAGACGCGCATCCTTGTCGCCACGACGGTGATCGAGGTGGGGGTCGATGTGCCCGAGGCGACCATCATGGTGATCGAGCGGGCCGAGGGCTTTGGCCTCGCCCAGCTTCACCAGCTGCGGGGCCGGGTTGGCCGGGGCGACAAGCCCTCCTTCTGCCTGCTGCTTTACCGTCCGCCCCTGGGGGAGACAGCGCGCGAGCGGCTCGACACGCTGCGCCGTACCGAAGATGGCTTTGAGATTGCCGAGGCCGATTTCCGCCTGCGGGGCGCGGGCGACATTCTCGGGGTTCGGCAAGCGGGCATGACGGATTACCGGATCATTGATCTGGCCAGGCACAGCGCCCTGCTGGAGATCGCCCGCAAGGATGCCGAAGCGGTTCTGACCGGCGACCCCGACCGCAAGGGAGAACGCTGGCAAGCCCTCCGGCTCGCCCGCGAACTGCTCACGCCGCGTGTCGCTCAGGGCGCCGAAACTGGTTCCTGAGCAGCCTTATCTGGCGGGGTTTGTATTTGGTGTCTGGGGTTGGCCGGGCAGCGGAAAGTCCGGTACCACAAGGCCGCCCGAAAAGATGATCTTCGCGCCTTCTTCGACGCTCATGTTCAACCGGATGAGTTTTGTCTCGGCCACATAGAGCAGGAAGCCGGACGTGGGATTGGGCGTCGTCGGCACGAAAATGCCAATATAGTTTTCCCCAAGTCTCTGACGCATTTCACCTTTTACCGGCCCTGCCACAAAGCCGATCACCCAACTGCCTTCGCGAGGGTATTCGACCATCGCGATTTCCTTGTACTGGCCAGCCGTATTGCTCTGGAAAACGTCCCGGATCTGTTTGAACACCGAGTACACCGAGCGCACAATCGGAACCCGGGTCAAAACCCTGTCGGTCAGGTCGACAAAGAACTTGCCGAGGAAATTTGTCGCGACAGAGCCCACAAGCGTCAGGAACACGACAAGGATGATCAGGCCGAAGCCGGGAACCGCGTAATCCAGATAGGTTTCCGGGCGCAGACTTGCCGGCAATAGCGGGACAACGAAGCTGTCGATGAGATTGATCAGGAACTCAAGGATGACAAATGTTGCGACAATCGGCAGGGCGATCAGCATGCCGGCAACGAACCGGGCCCTCAGCCAGGCCAGCGGTCCCTGCTTCGGGGCAGGCGCAACCACGACGATGCCGTAATCCGGCTTTTCATTCTCTGACATAATCTGCCCCTATGCCGTTGCGGCCTTCCTCAGCGTTACCGCTTGGCGCGCACCTTCTTCCGCGTAATTGTGGCGAAGATGGGAACCGTAACCGATATAGAAAAGGCTCTGAGTGACTGGGCCACCCAACATTATGGCGCAGGCGCAGCTATTGCTGGCCTTCGGCGCCTTTCTGGTGGCGCAAGCCAGGAAACATGGGCGTTCGAAGTGGATGCCGGGGACAAGAGCGAAGCTTTGATTCTCCGGCGCGCGCCGGGAGGAACCGCTGCGGCGCGCAACTCGGAAGCCGTAACGCTGGCAACTGAGGCAGCCTTACTGGCCCGCACTGACAAAGCAGGCGTCCGTGTGCCTGGCGTTCGGTACGTGTCCCCGCCCGGTTCGGCCCTCGGCGAAGCATTCGTCATGAAGCGGATTGAAGGCGAAACGCTTGGCAGGAAGATCCTTCGCGATGAGGAATATACCCTCGCCCGCACCCGGCTGACCCGGGATTGTGGAGAGGCGCTGGCTGGCATTCACTCCGTTCCTCTCGATGGCCTGCCCGACTTGCCCCACAGCATGGGCCGCGACCAGCTCGACAAATACGAAACCATCTATCGTAATTTCGACCTGCCCCGCCCGGTGTTTGAGCTTGCCTTTGCCTGGCTGAAGGCGAATGAGCCTGAGCCTGCCGCGCCTGTGCTGGTGCATGGGGATTTCCGGCTCGGCAATCTGATCGTCGATCAGGAGGGCCTGGCCGCCGTGCTCGACTGGGAACTGGCGCACATAGGCGACCCGCGCGAGGACATCGCCTGGGTGTGCGTGAACTCCTGGCGTTTTGGCCAGACAGAGAACCGCGTCGGCGGCTTCGGGCAACTGGACGAAATGCTGGAGGCCTATGCCAAGGCAGGCGACGCAAAATTCCGGCCGGCAGACATCGACTGGTGGGAAATGCTCGGCAGCTTGAAATGGGGCGTGATGTGCATGATCATGTATTCCGCCTTCAAGACCGGCTCTGACCGCAGCGTCGAGCGCGCCGCCATCGGCCGCCGCGTTTCCGAAACCGAGATCGACCTGATCAACCTGTTTGAGGGACTTGGCCGCAATGCATGACGCACCCTCCGCAAAGGAACTCGTCGAAGCGGTAAAGTCGTTCATCGACAATACCGCCATGACCCAGCTGACAGGGCACGCCGCCTTCCATGCACGTGTCGCCTCCAATGCGCTGGCAACCGTGCTGCGCGAAATGGAGCAACGGCCAGCAGCCGAGGAAGACGAACGCGCGCGTTTGCAGGCCCTTTTGAACTCCAAAGAAACAGACGTTGCCGCGCTCAACCGGGCCCTGTGTGTGGAAATACAGGCAGGCCGGGTTGACCTCACGACCCCAAGCCTGTTGACCCACCTAAAATCGACCACAATTGACCAATTGTCTGTCGACCAGCCGGGCTATTCGGGACTTCGAACCGCAGCCCGCTAACACGCGAGGAAGCGATGAATAAGTTTGTTCTGATCGGCTTGGGAGCCTCCGTGCTAATTGCAGGAGGTGTGGCTGCC
>JBKBIZ010000041.1:10769-24033 GCA_046293975.1 Hyphomonas sp.
TCATCCACCCCAGAGCCTGAGCCGGTCCTGCTTGATCCTTATGACTATGCTCTCCTCGAAAGCTGGGACGCAAAACCCGCTGAACAACCAGCCGCCGTGTGGGAAGATGGCTGGGCGATTGATGTTCTCCAGCTTACGGCCGGCACGCGCCGGAACCCGGAAGATTTCGCCGCAGCGCTCAGCGCAATCGGTCCTGTCTATGCCCCCAAACTGCGCGCCCCAAACTTCGCTGAGGACGCGGCGAGCGCGCTGGAAAAATACCTTGAAACCAGCAATAACGGCCGCGCCTTCGTCATCGCCAGCAACCAACCCCTGCCCGCCAGCGCAGTTCCGGTCATCAATGCCGATGCGATGGTGCGCGCGCGATTTGGCGGTGTCCTGCTGCTGGAAGGTCAGGAAACCGCTTTTGCGCCTGACGTGAACCCGGCGAGCGTCTGTTCCGACAGGTTTGGCGCAGGCGAAGTCTGCGCCGCGCCGGTCAAGATCAAGCGCGCCGATGGCGTTTGGATGATAGATGAGGAAGGCCCTGCCGGCGAAGCGGTGCTGGACGGATTTGCCCAATGGCTGGACGGTAGCGCGCCCAAACTAGCAGAGCCTCTGGGCGATCTGGAAGAGGTCGAGATCATCGACATCCGCCGTCCCGGACAAACTGAATAAGCTGGCTGATTAAGCGGGCTTGGCCGCAGGCTGGTTTTCCGGCGCAGCGCGCTGGAAAGCGCCCAGCGCCCGGCAGGTCGCGTCAACGGCCACAAGCCGCGGGAAAGGCGCCAGATCGACCTTGAACCGGCGCGCATTGGCCATCTGCGGGATCAGCGCGACCTCGGCCATGCCCGGCGCGCCCTCAAAGAGGAAGTCCTGGCCGGCAGATCCCTGCGCCATCTCTTCCAGCGCGCAGAAACCTCTGACGATCCATTCGCCATACCAGCGCGAGATGGCCGCCTCGTCTGCGCCAAACGCCTGGCGTAGATAGGCAAGCGGGCTGAGATTGTTGAGCGGGTGGATGTCGCAGGCGATGACATCTGCAAAGGCCCGCACCTGAAGCCGCGCCCACGGATCGGCAGGCAGCAAGGCGGGGCCTGGCAACGCCTCTTCAATCCATTCAATGATTGCCATCGACTGGCCCGCCACGCGCCCATCCACCTCTATGGAGGGCACCCGCATCTGGGGATTCAGCCGGCGATATTCATCCGTAAGCTGCTCATCAACGCCGCCCAGAATATTGACGGGCACAAGGCTATAGTCTGCGCCCTTGAGATTGAGGGCGATCCGCACGCGGTAAGCAGCAGAGGAGCGCCAGTAGTCATAAAGGCGGATCATGCAAGGTCATCCAGTTCGAGAATTGCGAGGAGTTCTTCCCGCGCCAGGCGGCACTCGTCCGCAAAGGCAGGGTCTGCGAGATCGGCCGGGGACAGACGGTCCCGATAGGTGCGGCGGACAGCGTCCTGCAGTTCATCAATCAGCTCTTCGTCCAGAAGGACGCCGGAATGGCATTCGGCAAGTTCGTCTTCGGTCATCACGACCCGGAGACGCAGGCAGGCCGGGCCGCCGCCATTGCGCATCGACTGGCGGACATCGACAAATTCGACCCGTCCAATTGGGCCATTGCCCGCCACCATCTGATCACAGAACCGGCGCGTCGTCTCAGTTTCCTGCGCCTCCATGGGCGCGACAAGGACAAGCCTGTCTTCGCCCGGAAACTGAAGAAGCTGGGAGTTGAAGAGGTAGGACCGGATCGCGTCTTCCAGCGGAACATCCGCCTGCGGAACCATTACGGGCTTCAATTCAAACAGGCCGTCGCCTGCGCGGCGCAGCGCTTCCAATGTTCCGGTGGTATCTTCGAATGCTGCCTCATGAAAGAACAGCGTATCGAGCGCGCCCACACAGACCACATCATTGTGGAAGGCGCCCGCTTCGTTGGCGCGTTTGGACTGGCGCGCAAACACAGCGCGCGCAGGATCGAGACCATGGGCGCGCGCAACGGATTCGGCCGCAAGGCGCGTCTGCCGCGCCGGGAAACCTGCCGCGAACTCTCCCGCCTCACGGCCATACACGAACAGTTCGACACCCCGCGCGCCATGCTCAGCACAAAGACGGACATGATTGGCGGCTCCCTCGTCGGAAAAGTCCGGATGGGAGGGGAGCGCGCCGTGCACCGCAAACCTGTGATCGCCCGCAAAAATCGAAATCAGCGTGGTTGTGGTGTCGGGATGTTCGAGGCTTCGGTGCAGCATGGTCGAGAGGTTGGCGGCCGTGAAATGCAACAGGCCGTCACCGGTATCTGCCGAAGGTGAGACGGTGGCCGCATTGGCCGTCCACATGCTGCTGGCAGAATAGGCCGCCTTCAGCAGGCGCGGGGCCTTCTTGCCGGCCGTCTCAATGATGTTTGCATCCGTTCCGGTAAATCCCGCCGAGACCAGAATGTCGAAATTTGGTCTGGGCAGCGGGGGCAGAACGCCCTGAACGAGCCCCGCCCGCACCAGAAAGCGCATCTTCTCGAGCCCCTGCACCGCCGCCTCGCGGGGGTTGGAGATGTCGCCGGCATTCTTTGAACTCGCGAGATTTCCATCCGACAAGCCGCCATAGTTATGGCTCGGCCCAATCAGGCCGTCAAAGTTGACTTCCGCGGCGAGGGTCATGCTTCTGCCTCAACGATCCAGGCCGCCGCTTTCAGGCGCGTGCGGCCATCTTCGCCCGCCAATGACTGAAGTTTTGTCACAACGGCACTTTTCACCGTATTCGGATCAATGTCCTGCTCTGCAATTGCGCGTGCCAGTGGCCCCATTTCCAGCATGAATTCGGCCGCTTCTTCGGCAGACGCGCCGGGCAAAGTGAGATCGCCATCCCAGGGCGTAACAGTGATATTTGACCAGCCGCTTTGGATCAGTATACGGCGCACATAATCGGCATCGCCAAAGGCAAAGGGGCCCGGCGTTCCCGGCGGGGGGGGCGCTGGCGGCGTTTTGAGGAGGTGCATCGCGGCCAGCAAAGGCGTCAGCGCCCACGCGTTTTCCTGAAGCGGGCGCCAGCAGGCAAAGCGCATCCGCCCCGTGGGTTTCACGCTGGCCCGGATGTTAAGAAAGGCCGCTACAGGATCAGAAAAGAACATCACACCGAAGCGTGAAATGACAAGGTCTACAGGCTCTTTCGGTCTCCACACTGCTGCATCGGCAACCACAAACTCTATCCCCGCGCCGACCGCGGCAGACCTCTTCTTTGCAAGCTCGATAAGCGGCGTGGAAACATCAACGCCTGTAACCGTAACATTCACGGAACTGGACGCCAGGTTCAAAGAAAGGGCCCCCGCGCCGCAACCGATATCTATCACGGACTGGCCGGGCCTGGGCATCACCGAGGCAATGATGGCATCCACGAAGGGTGACAACATGACATCCATTCGGTCCGCATCCCGCACCCATTTCTGCCCTGCTGGGCCGTTCCAGTATTCGATCTGTGAGGTATTATCCATTTTCTTCTCCCTCAGGACGGAAAGCCCGGCGCCGTCATCCTTGTGGCTTTCGGCGCGAGCTGACTTGCCTGCGGCCAGGCACAATAGTCGGCCGCATAGTACGCCCCCGGACGGAAATTACCCGACAGCCCCGGGCCGCCGAACGGCATGGCGCCGCTCGCCCCCGCGGTCGGCCGGTTTCGATTGAGAACGCCTGCCCGCATCTCATTGTAGGCGCGCTCCCAGAGCTGGTCGTCATCGCTTACGAGGCCGCCGGAGAGACCATATTTCGAGGCGTTCGCGCGGGAGATCGCCTCTTCGAAGCTTCCCACCCGGTAGATCTGAATAAGCGGACCAAACAGCTCCTCATCCGGAATATCCTGGGCGCCGGTGACATCGACCACTCCGGGAGCAACAAACCCGCCTCCCTGCGCGCCCGCCATGAGCGGAAGAATTGGCGCGGCACCCTTGGCGAGCAGCATGTTGTAGAAATCCACCGCCTGCGACGCAGCCTTGGGAGACACAAGCGGCCCCATGAAAATGTCCGGCTCATTCCAGGCGCCAATCCGGATCGCGTTTGCCCGCGCAACAATGGCCTCAACCACCGCGTCGCCAAAGGCGGTCTTAGGAAGGATCAAACGGCGCGCGCAGGAACAGCGCTGGCCGGTTGTCAGGTAAGCCGACTGCGCCGCGATGTCTGCCGCCGCCTCGACATCGGCAGGCTCCCATACGATCAGCGGATTATTGCCGCCCATCTCAAGCGCGAGGATGACATCCGGGCGGCCGGCGAAATGCTTGTGGAAAAACACGCCGGTGGCCGCCGATCCGGTGAACAGCAGTCCGTTGATTGGTTGATCAATCAGCGCCGCGCCCGTCTCACGCCCACCATGAACAACGCTGAGGCAGCCCGGCGGCAGACCTGCCGCTTCGAACGCCTCAACCATCAGGGCCGCAACAGACGGCGCCAGTTCCGACGGCTTGAACACGCAGGTGTTGCCCGCCAGGAGCGCCGGAACGATGTGTCCATTTGGCAGGTGGCCCGGGAAATTGAATGGTCCGAACACGGCCATTACGCCGTGGGGCCGGTGCGTCAGGCGGGACTGCCCGAAAGCGGCAGGCTCATCCCGCTCGCCGGCGCGTTCTTTCAGCGCTGCAATCGAGACAGCGATTTTGGCTTTCATGGTGGCCGCTTCGCCTTGTGAATCCCAGAGCGCCTTACCCATGTCCCGGCTGATCGCTTCAGCGATTGCGGCGGCGCGTTTGCTCAGTTCGTCAGCGTACCGCTCAAGTAGGGCGATGCGCTCGGAAACCGGGGTTCTGGCCCAGCCGGGAAAAGCCTTATGCGCTGACGCGACAGCCGCTTCGACTTCTGCCGCGCTGGCGGAGTGCCCCTCCCAGCTGATATCGCCGGTTGCCGGGCAGTGTTTGGTGAAGGCCGCGCCTTGTCCTGCGCGCCAGGTTCCGTCGATATAAACGCCGCTGTTCATTATTTACTCCGTACCCAGATCCGCGCAGGCATGCCGGGCTTCAGATGTAATGCCTCCAGAACCTCGGCTGAGGCCACGAGGCCACCCTCCCCCCGGCGCACAAACTTGCCGAGAGAAACGCGGAAGTCCGGAAACCTGTTGCTCGACAGCATACCCTGGCGCGCATCTTTGTCACCTTCGACCTCGCCCGCCTCGACCGTCACCAGCCGGCTTTCCTGGATCGTGCGTATATGGCGCCGCTGCGCCGCGACCAGCGGCCCACCATCAAAGATGTCCACGGTCCGGTCAAATTCGAAGCCTTCCCATTGCAGCAGCTTGTACGCGCCCACGCCTTCAGAGTGGCAGCGGCCGATCACTTCGCGCGCTTCGGGCGGCAGCAGGTCAACATAGACCGGATAGCGCGGCATCAGATCGACAATGAACTGATTGTCCGTGATCGCCGAAAGCCGGTCAGCTTCGGCAAAATCCATGCGGAAGAAATGCCGGCCCAGGCATTCCCAGAAGGGCGACACGCCGGTGTCATCCACCACGCCGCGAAGTTCGGCGAGCACACGGTCGCTGAAGCGCTCCGGCGCGGCCGCCATCAGAAGATACCGCGACTGCGCGGCCAGGCGGCCAGCGCCGCCGCCCCGCTGATCGGGCTTGAGAAACAGCGTGCCGACTTCCGTATACCCTACATATTCATTCGTCAGGATGAGCGCGTCCATATCAAAGCGGAGATTGCCCGCCGCATGGCTCGCCTGCGCCAGCGTGATGATGCGATAATTGAAGAAGGGCTGATCAATGCCCGTTCCCGCCTTCACCGCCGAGCATCCCACGACCTTCCCGGTCGGTACATGCTCCATCATCATCAGATACTTTCCGTACTGAAGGTTCTGTTGACGGCTATGGAAAGCCCGGTCAGATTTTTCCAGGCGCTCCATCAGGATGGGTTCATCAACCGGCAGACTGGTAAATCCGGGGCCGGACAATTCTGCCAGCTCGGTCAAGGCTGCGAGATCATCGAGCCTTGACGGGCGCATCACATATTCGGTTGCCATTTCAGTGCCCCATCAAGTCCTTGATGCGCTTGCCGTCCATCCGGCCATCGGCCAGCCGGTTGAGGATCAGCGCCGAGAGCGTTGCGCGCTCTGCAAAACTGTCAACGACAACGAATTCCTCATTCGAGTGAATCCGCCCGCCGCGCACGCCCAGCGTATCTACATTCGGAACGCCGGCAGCGAAGATATTGTTGCCTTCACAGACGCCGCCCGTGTCCACAAATTCCAGATCAAGCCCGATGGCGCGGCCTGTGGCATGCACGGCATCAAACAGCGCCTGCTGGGCCGTGTTGCGGGGCTTGGGCGGGCGATAGAAACCGCCGTGAAGATGGCCGTGAATGCCATTGCGCGCGGTAGCGCGGGCGAAGAGGCGCTCGACCTGCTGCGTCGCCCAGGCAGACGCCTCCGCGTCAGGCGCACGCGCCCCGAAACGCACAACGGCAAGATCCGGCACGATGTTTACAGGGCCACCGCCTTCGATGGCGCCCACATTGAACGTAACACCGCTGCGCTGGCCGTTCAGCCCTTCCAGTCCGACAACCAGTTCGGCCGCCGCCTCGATGGCGCTGCGACCTTCTTCCTTGGCGCGGCCGGCATGGGCGGCCCGTCCGTGAAGCACAATATCGAACACGGCAGAGCCTTTGCGACCGCCAGACATGGCGCCCGTCTCCATTGCCGGCTCATACGTCATGCCGATATGCGCCCCGGACCGGGCAGCCTCGGTGAGCGCGCCTGAACTGGCGAAATTGCCGATCTCTTCATCGGGCGTGATAACGATGCGATAGCCAAGACGATCCTTGAACGGACCAGCTTCAAACGCCTTCAACGCCTCAAGCATGAGGCTGAGGCCACCCTTCATGTCCGCCATTCCCGGCCCATTGATCTGGCCGTTGCCGAGATCGCGAATGGTCTCGAACGTGCCGGGGGGAAAAACAGTGTCATAGTGGCCAGACATGACCACCTGAATGGGTGCGGCGGGACGCGATTCGACCTGAATAATCGGGCCCGTATGCATCTCCGAAACACGGCCATCGGCGCCAACGGTTTCAAAGCCAGGGCCCTCTACCAGCCGAACCTGACCATCAAGGGCCGAAAACGCGTCTGCAAGCTTCGGGGCGAGCGTTTTGAGGCCTTCAATGTTGTAACTGCCGGTATTGATGGAGGACCAGGCGCGCGTGCGCGCTACCATATCCGCTGCGGCCGCCGCGAGGCGCTCACGAGCGGCCTCATCTTCGCGGGTAAGAGAGCTGAGTTCGATCATAGCCCTTGGTTTCACAGCTGAAGGCACCCGGCAAGCCTCCGCCCTTCTGCGGCTAAAACAAAAACGGCCCAGCTTTCGCCGGGCCGTTTCTTTTAGGGTATCAGTCGCCGTTATTGAACGATGATTGTGACTTCCGAACGGCGGTTCAGTGGCTCGCGAACACCATCAAGGGTGGCCTTTGCGAGAGCTGTTTCGCCTTTACCGTCTTTCTCGATCAGCGTGTTGGCAATACCGCGCTGGGTCAGAGCAGCTGCAACCACGTCAGCGCGGCGAACCGACAGACGTTGGTTGTAGTCTGGGTTACCCGAGGTGTCGGTGTGACCAATGATCGTCACCGAACCAGCCGAGCAACCTTCAACCGAACGGATGTTGGCAACAGCCTGATCCACAACTGCCGAAGCCTGGCTCGTCAGATCCGAACGATCCCACTCGAAGTAAACCACGAACTCTTGGCTGAGAGCAGAACACTGCTGTGCCAGTGGAGGAGTGGTTTCCTCAGGAGGAGGCGGCGGAGGTGGCGGCGGAGGCGGCGGAGGCGGCGGTGGTGGTGGTGGTGGTGGCGGCGGCGGCGGAGGTGCTGCCGGAGGTGCGCTGAACGAATAGCGCAGACCCATGGTCGCCGTGTGGTCCTGATAGTTCGCCGTGTAGCTCGAGCCACCGTGCTTGCCGGCGAAGTCAAGATCGTCAACGGTAAAGTACTTGTAGCCGACATCCATGGTCAGGCGTTCGCTCAGCTTGAAGCCGACGCCAAGGAGACCCTGATAGGCAATACCGGTCGATTTGTCGGAAAAGCCGTTCAGAGCATGCGTTTCGCTGCCAACCGTAAGAACGCGGTTGGTAGCTTTTGCATCAACGCGAGCACCACCGACACCGAGACCGATGTACGGACGGATCGTGCCGTCTTTGTTGAAGTCATAAAGGCCATTCACCATCAGGTCGGTGACATCCATGTAGCCGCTGGCCTGAGTGGAGCCACCAATGGCACCATTCACAGCAGTCGGCACATCAAGCGGGCCACCGCGCTTACCGAGAACACCCTCGAGACGCAGGCCGTTAGCAAACGCATAACCCAGACCAGCGCTTACGCCGCCGGTCTCATTAGCCGTCGAATCGTCCGGAATAGTACCGAGCACATTCGGAGCCGCATCGTGGTCGAGAGTGCCGTCGAAGCTGAACTGCGCATCAGCGCGGGCGTACCAGCCGTCTTCGGCATGCGCAGTCGCGCCAACAGTCGCGAAAGCGGCCGCGGCGGTCGCGCACAACAGAGTTTTCTTCATACTCAATCCCCTTTTGTGTGCCGAATGACGGGATTGCCCTCGGCCGCAGGTTCATAGCGGTATCAAAACCGCATGCTTTGGTGTTAAACGTTTTTTCCGCCGTCCGCGAGCATTATTCAGTCCAATGACCCCGATTGCAGTGGAAATTTCCGATCACCGAGACCCTTTTGCAACAGGTCCCTGAGGCCGTCAAACCACGGTTTCTTAACGTGCGCTGAACGACAATTCACAAACGCTCGTGCGCTGGCATTGGTTCCAGATTAAATCGAGTTTTTTGCTGACTACGCGAGAATTCCACAGACTCGGCGCCAACGGCAATCAGGGTTCTCAAAGGGTTAACACTAAACCGAATCAGCCAACTCCCGCTATTTTCATGCAGACCGGACGTTACCAGGAACGCGGCCTATCAGAAAGCTCACCACATTTGCGGCGCAAGCAGAGACCCGCCCTTCAGAGACTATCAAAGGGTGCAAAACTACGGAAGGCGCCTCAAAGTGGCTATCCGGGTCACCTGAAGGTGACAGTCTCGCAAAGCTTATGGGGGGGGATGGTACCGCCTCCCCGGTTTGAACGGGGGACCTCTAGATCCACAATCTAGCGCTCTAACCAACTGAGCTAAGGCGGCAACCGTTCCGGCGACATACAGCCACCGGAAAACTGTTTCAAGCGGCGAGCAGCTGGCCAAAGCCCCTGCTCTGCCGCAAAATCATCAGATCTTCACAACCTGGTCGAATTCAAGGTCCACCGGAGTGCCCCGGCCGAAGATCGACACGGTAACTTTCAGGCGGCCATTGGCTTCGTCGATTTCCTCGACAGCGCCTTCGAAGCCCTGGAACGGACCATCATTGACCTGGACCTGTTCACCAATCTCAAAGCTGACCTTAGGACGCGGACGCTCATCCGACGCATCGACAGACTTACCAAGAATGCGATCAACTTCACGCTGGCGAACCGGAAGCGGCTTCTTGCCACCTTCTGCACCGAGGAAGCCGGAGACTTTCGGGGTATCTTTGACGAGGTGGTAGATATCGTCGGTCAGCTGGGCCTTCATCAGGACGTAGCCCGGGAAGAAACGCTTCTCGACGGTCTTTTTCTTGCCGCGAGCAACTTCAACGACTTCTTCAGTCGGCACTTCGATCTCTTCGATCAGGTGCAGCAGGCCTTTACGTTCCGCCTGCTCGCGGATCGTGGCAGCCACCTTCTTCTCGAAGTTGGAATAGGCGTGGACAATGTACCACTTGGCATCGGACATGGGGCGATCGCGCTCCGGAAGGACTGTTGGCGTCACGGCGGCCATCAGGCGCCGCGCACGAAATTCACGAAATAAGCTATGACCATATCCGTCAGGAAAAGGAAAATTGCGATCAGGATCGACATAATGAGCACGAATATCGTCGCCTGGATGGTCTCCTGACGCGACGTCCATGTCACCTTGTTACCTTCAGCGCGCACCTGGCGGATGAAAGTAATAGGGCCAATCCGCTTCTTCTTTTCCTTCTGGTCCTTAACGGCCATGTCACCACTCATCTTGAAAGGCGGGCGATTAGCCCTTTTGGGCGCCCGCGTCCACGCCAAATATGCATGGGGCCTCATGCAAAGACCCGCGCCAACTGTTGATGTGCGGTGAGTTGGCAACAGAAACAAGCCCTGCCCTGCCCTTCATTTGCCAGTTTCACGCTTTCCCAAATGCCTTTGGCGGTAAACCAGGCACATCCACCTCAACCGCAAACAGGCTCCCCGAAAGCGGGCGCGCATCGAGCTGCGGGAAACTGAGCCCCGTGCGGGCTGTGGTGATGAACAGGGTGCGCATGTCCTGACCGCCGATGGCGCAGCCTGTCGGCAGGGGCGCGGCCAGGATGATGGTCTTGTCGAGTGTGCCATCCCGCGCAAACCGGACCACGCGGGACGCCCCGTGCAGGCAGACCCAGAGCCCCCCCTCGCTGTCGACCGTAGACCCATACGGCAATCCGCCCAGATCATGGGTAGTGGCAAAGATACGCCGCCCGGAAAGCGCGCCCGTTTCAGGGTGTACGTCAAAGGCCAGGATCTCCGCCTCGGCAGTATCGCAGGTGTAGAAGGTGGCGCCATCAGGAGAAAATTGCAGGGTTTTCGTGACCAGCACCGATGGCAAGCGCAGCTGGGTAACCGCCTTGTCCTCGCCATAGCGATAGTAGACCCCGCTCGGGTCGCGTTCGGCATCATCCATCGTGCCAAACCAGAAAGACCCGTCCGGCGCGATCCCGCCATCGCTGGTCCGGTTGGAGCCAGGCTCATCGGGCAGGAGAGAAAGACGTTCATAGGCCTCATTGGCAGGATCAAAAAAACCAATCTCCCGGTCAGCTGCCATCAGCAGATTGCCGCCATAGAGCGCAAGGCTGCTGGCCTTCACCGGCAGATCATAGCGCCGCGTATTGCCGGTTTTGGGATTATAGCGGTGCAGCTTTGCCCGGCGGATATCCACCCACCAGAGGAAGCCCTCAGACGGGCTCCAAAGGGGCGCCTCGCCCTGCATACAGCCGGTGGGCGCAACGCATTCGGGGGAGAGGATCATGGCGGCATAACCAGAGTTGTGGACAGGATGGGGGGATTAATCCTCACCGAGCAGGCCTGCAAGGTCAGCGAGCTCAAACAGCCCGTCCTGCAATGCTTCACTGGCAGAGATTTCATAAACTTCGGCGCCCAGTGCATCAAAAGCCAGGCCATAGGCTTCGCGCAAGGGCCCATCGGCCACCAGCAGCACTTCATCGCCGGGATCGTAATGGGCGGCGACGTCTGCGCCGATCAGCAGGCCGGCAATAGCGGCGGCCTTGTTGGCGGGGTCGAGTTGGCCGGTAAAGATGGCTGCTTCGACCGAGAAAACGGGGGGCGTATCTTCGGTATCGAGGGCGCGTTCGACCCATTCGCGGAAGACGCGGGGATCGAAGGTCTGGGCCGGACCGTCCTTCAGCGCGAGGGCGCCGGCGGTGAGCAGGAGGTCGCGGAGTTCAGAGGTGATTTCGGTGGATAGGCTGATGATTCGGCCATGCTCGACGTCGTAGTGGCGGGTGTGACGGCCGGCGATGCAGACGGCGGCGTGATCCTCGCCCAATCCTGCAAGAATGGTCTCCGAGCCCCCGGAGATATCAGGGGGCGAGAGCTGGCGTATCCACGGCACAATCCAGATGCCATCACGCGCCATAAGGTGACCCGGTAGCGACGACAGCAGGACAGGCAGCGACAAATTCGGGACAGATTGGGACAAAATACCCACATCCCCGGACACAATCACCGGCACCTCCGGCCATGCGCCGAGCCATTCGGCGACATGAAACCTGACCCGCGAAACATATTCCGAAGGGGGCACACGCTCAGGCTCATGCAGGATGGCGGACGAGAGTACCTCCCCCTCGCCATCATAGGCCCAGGCAGAGAGCCGGGAGCCAGACCAGTCCAGGCCAATCAGCGCGAGGCTGTCTTTCATCTCAATTGCTTCCCGATGACCGACGCATCTGATCTCCAGTCTCCGGTGTGGGCCAGCGTTTGATCCGGCGCAAGCCGCAAGATGCCCTATTGCTCTTGCTGCACCCGCGCGGGAGCCTAAACACGAAGGCCAAGACCAAGGCGGAGCGTAACGCATGTCCTCAACCGATTCCAAGCCAGCCGAAGCCGCAGAAGCCCTGCTGAAGCTGATCGACATCATGGCGCGCCTGAGGACGCCGGAGACAGGCTGCCCCTGGGATCTGGAACAGAGCTTCGCGACAATTGCCCCTTACACAATCGAAGAATCCTATGAGGTGGCCGACGCCATCGAGCGCGGCGACATGGGCGACCTGCGCGAGGAGCTGGGCGATCTGTTGTTCCAGGTGATCTTCCACAGCCGGATGGCCGAGGAGGCCGGCGCCTTTGCGCTGGCCGACGTTGTGCACGCCATCAACACCAAGATGATTCGCCGCCACCCGCATGTGTTCGAGGCCGCTGATGGGCGCGACGCCGATGGGCAGACGGCCGCCTGGGAAGAGATGAAGGCGGCCGAACGCGCCGCCAAGGGCAAGACGGCGCAAGCGGCCAGCGCGCTGGATGGCGTGGCGCTGTCCCTGCCGGCCCTTTTGCGCGCCGAGAAAATTCAGAAGCGCGCGGCGCGGACGGGCTTTGACTGGACTGAGGCGGCGCACATTTTCGACAAGCTGGAAGAAGAGACCGGCGAAGTGAAAGAGGCCATCGCCAGCGGGGACGCTGACGCCATCGAGGACGAGATTGGCGATCTGCTGTTCGTGGCGGCCAACCTGGCGCGGCGATTGTCCGTTGATCCCGAGCAGGCGCTACGGCGGGCCAACGGGAAATTCGAGCGGCGCTTCCGGGCGATGGAGATTGCGGCGGCCGAGGCGGGGGTTGAGTTTGCGTCGCTGAGCCTGGACGAGCAGGAAGCTTACTGGCAGGCGGTGAAGCGGGTGGAGCGGGGGTAAGTCTGGGGGTACCCGCTCTATCCTTCGACTTCGCTCAGGATGAGCTAAGCAGCGAAACGCCAGAGAAGCTCATCCTGAGCGAAGTCAAAGGATGGCGGGCTAAGAAACGGTAGCCTTCAATTCCAACCGCGCTATCATCAGTTCATGCAGTTCTGGGTTTACATTCTCGAATGCGCCGATGGCAGCTTCTATGTCGGATCGCACCGTGGCGATGATCCCGAAGCCCGCGTACACGAACATAATCAGGGAATTTATCCGAAGGCCTACACTTACCGCCGACGACCCGTACGCCTTGTCTGGTCGGGCGACTTT
>JBKBIZ010000042.1:0-23165 GCA_046293975.1 Hyphomonas sp.
TAGATGAGCGGACATGAATCCAAATACACGCCGAACTCAGCCTTTGAGCGCTGGCTAGACACCCGTCTTCCGATCATTCGCTTCGCGAATGACACGATGATCACATTCCCGACGCCGAAAAACCTGAACTACTGGTACATTTTCGGCGCCATCCTGGCCGTCTGCCTGGTCATCCAGATCGTCACCGGCGTCATCCTGGCCATGCACTATGAGGCGAGCGTCGATGGCGCCTTTGCCTCGGTCGAGCGCATCATGCGCGACGTGCCCTATGGCTGGCTGCTGCGCTACATCCACGCCAACGGCGCTTCGATGTTCTTCCTCGCGGTTTATCTCCACATGTTCCGCGGCCTTTATTACGGGTCGTACAAAGCCCCGCGTGAAGTGCTCTGGATCATCGGCTGCGTCATCTATCTCCTCATGATGGCCACTGCCTTCCTCGGCTACATGCTGCCCTGGGGCCAGATGTCCTATCACGGCTCGAACGTGATCACCGGCCTCTTCGGCGCCATTCCGCTGGTCGGCGAAAGCATCCAGACCTGGCTGATGGGCGGCCCCTCGATCGGCAACCAGACGCTCCAGCGTTTCTTCTCGCTGCACTATCTGCTGCCGTTCATGATTGCCGCTGCCGTCGCCCTGCACATCTGGGCGCTGCATGTCCCGGGCAACACCAACCCCACCGGCGTTGAAGTGAAAGACATCCAGAAGGACACCGTGCCCTTCCACCCGTACTACACGGTGAAAGATGCCTTCGGCATCGTGATCTTCCTGATCATGTTTGCCGTCTTCGTGTTCTATGCCCCGGGCGTTCTGGGCCATGCGGACAACTATATCGAGGCAAACGCCCTGGTGACCCCGGCCCACATCGTGCCCGAATGGTATCTCCTGCCATTCTACGCGATCCTGCGCGCCATCACCTTCGACCTTGGCCCGATTGATGCCAAACTGCTCGGCGTCATCTTCATGTTCGCCGCCATTGCCGTGCTCTTCCTGCTGCCCTGGCTCGACACGTCGAAGGTCAAGTCGATGCGCTACCGCCCGGTGGCCCGTCAGTTCTTCTTCGGCTTTGTGGTCGTCTGCTTCCTGCTTGGATGGTGCGGCGCGGCCAATCCGGATGACGCGGTCATCCCGGCGCTTCAGGGCGAACCGAGCCTTCTGGTCAGCTACACAGTTGATGGCGCGCCCTCGACCAGCAGCTATAAGGACTTTGAAGATGCCAAGGCCTTCATGGCGAGCCTGCCGGCCGGCACCAATCCCAGCCTCGCGGCTGTCCCGGCGCCAGCCTTCGCCTTCCGTCACCTGTCGCTGATTCTGACATTCCTGTACTTCGGCTACTTCGCGGCCCTGTTCTTCATCGGCCTGACCGAGAAGCCGAAGGCACTGCCGGAATCAATCCATAAATCCGTGCTGAAGCGTAAGCCCAAGGATACGGGCAATGCAGTGCCGGCTGAGTAAGATGCAAGCTGGGGAAAGAAAGAACATGAAAACCTTCCGCATCCTCGCTGCTGGCCTGATGGGCCTGGCCTTTGCAGGCCTCGCCCATGCTGCGGGCGGCTCGAAGCACCCGCACGGCCCTGAAGAGGGCTGGCCGTTCGAAGGCGTCACGGGTCAGTATGACAAGGCGTCCGTCCAGCGCGGCTATCAGGTCTACAAGCAGGTCTGTTCCAGCTGCCACGGCATGAAGCTGATGAGCTACCGCAACCTCGGTGAGCCCGGTGGCCCGTTCTATGATCCGGCCTATCCCAACCCGAACGACAACCCGTTCGTGAAGGCGCTGGCGGCTGAGAACGAAGTCATGAATGCCGAGCCCAATGAAAGCGGCGAGTATGACTTCCGCCCGGCCATGGCGGCCGACCGTTTCCGCGCCCCCTTCGCCAATGATGCCGTCGCCCGCGCGGCCAATGGCGGCGCCCTGCCGCCAGATCTCTCGGTGATGGTCAAGGCCCGCCATTATGGCGCAGACTATGTCTACAACCTGATGACCGGCTATCCGGACCCCGCGCTGTTTGACGACCGCGAAGTCCAGGAGAATGGCGAGACGCTTTATCAGAAAGTGCTCGACGTTTCGAAGTTCGAGAAGCTCGGCAGTTATCGGCCCGAGCACACCGCCTACCTCGTCCAGCCAGCCGGCCAGTACTACAACCCCTATATGGCGGGCGACACGACGCCCAACTATGAGGGCGATCCGCGCCACGCGCCGCCCGGTGGCTTCCTCGCAATGGCCCCGCAGCTGACCGATGGCCGCGTCGAATACACCGACGGCACAGAAGCGACGGTCCACCAGATGGCCTATGACGTGTCCCAATTCCTCGCCTGGGCTTCCGAGCCCAAGCTGGAAGCGCGCAAGCGCACGGGCCTCGCCACGATGGCCTTCCTGCTGATCCTCACGACGCTCCTGTGGTTCTCCTACAAACAGATCTGGCGGAAGGTTGAGCACTAGTCTCACCCCCGCAGCATGAAACCATTGATAGCCATCCGCAGGGCCACCCCTTCGGATGGCTTTCTCGTTGAGGGGCTGACGCGGCGCATCTGGACAGGCCGGGTCTCGGCTGAATCCACCGTATTCGGCGAAACGCCCGAAACGGTCGCCGCCCAGATCGGGAAAGGCGGCGCAGTCATTCTAGAGATCGAGGGGGCGCCCTCCGGCTCTGGCCGCTGGGTCGCGGTGCCCGGCCCGGCAGGGCAGGGGCGCTGGATGGAAGTCAAACGTATCGGCGTCCTGCCAGCCTTCACCGGGCGCGGCTTTGGCGCGTTGATCCTGCAAGCCCTCGAAGAGATGGGCCGGGAGCAGGAGATGGTGGGCGCCCAGCTTGCCATCCGCACCGACCAGCCGCGCCTCATCGACTTCTATGCAAGCCTTGGCTACGCCCTTGCGCAGGATGTTGAACTGACAACGCCAAATCCGCGCTCGCCCCCGCCCATCGGCATGCGTAAATGGTTCTGAGGGCAAGTAGGGGAGAGACTATGAGCGGCTGGAAACTCGGGATCATCGGCGGTTCGGGCCTCTACGCGCTTGACGGCCTGGAAGACCGGCAGGAGCAGACGGTCGATACGCCCTGGGGCGCCCCGTCTGACACGCTGGTCTCCGGCCGCATCGGCGAGGTCGAGCTCGTCTTCCTGCCGCGCCACGGCAAGGGCCACCGCCTGACGCCCACAGACGTGCCCTACCGCGCCAATATCGCCGCACTGAAGATGGCCGGCGTCACCGATGTCCTCTCCATCTCCGCCTGCGGTTCCCTCCAGGAACACTATGCCCCCGGCGAGGTTGTCGCCGCCGATCAGTTCATCGACCGCACCGTCTCCCGCGCGAAAACCTTCTTCGGGCCGGGCCTCGTCGGCCATGTCTCGATGGCCCAGCCCGTCTGCGCCCGCCTCTCGGCGATGGCAGCGGACGCGGTGGAGGCGGTCGGGGGCAAGGTCCATCGCGGCGGCACGTATCTCGCTATGGAGGGCCCGCAATTTTCTTCCCTCGCCGAAAGCCGCCTTTACCGGCAATGGGGCTGCGATGTGATCGGCATGACCAACATGCCCGAAGCCAAGCTCGCCCGCGAGGCAGAACTGCCCTACGCCACCCTCGCGATGGTCACCGATTATGATTGCTGGCGGGCTGACACCGAGGCCGTCACCGTCACCAATGTGCTCGAAATCATGGCGCAGAACACCGCCCTTGCCCGCCGCGCCATCCTTCAGCTCGCCCACAGTCTGAACGGCACGCCGCGTACACAATCCCCTCAGGGGATTGAAACCTGCCTCGACTTCGCGCTCATCACCACAAAAGAGTCACGAGACCCCCTCATGATTCATACGCTTCAGGCGATTGCAGGCCGGGCGCTCGGCGTTTAGAAGTTGGTAACGAAGGGCTTTTGCCCATCGCGCGCAGGGCCCCTTCCGGGCACAGTCGCAGGGGGACTCAGAATGAGCGAAGCACAATTTCATACTTTCCTGACCGGCGGCCTGGCCCTGCTGATTGCCTTGATGACGGTGGTCGCCTGGAATCTCTGGCGCATGCGGCAAGAGGCCAGCGCCGGGCGCGCCTCGGCTCTTGAGGGGGTGGCTCATGAGCTGCGAATCAACCTGCAACGGATGATCAGCGAGCTTTCGCAGGTTGCGCATCATCCCGGTGTCGGCCCGGATGTCCTCCTGCCGATCCGCAGCCCCCAGCTCGATGGCGTCAACCGCTCACTCATCAATACTAATCGCAACGGCATCGCGGTGCTTGGCTCCACCTATCAGGAGATGGAGGCTCGCAAGCTCGGCCTGCGCGCTGTTCTGGCCCAAAGACGCGAACCTGAGACCGAGCTTGATGATGCGATGGACGCGGCCATCAACGGCATTTCCGCGCTCTACATCTGGGAAGTACACAAAGGGGCCGTGCCCACCGATATCGGCCGGGTCCGCAGCTGGTCGGTGCGCGACTGGATGAAGGAAAAGAATTTCCGCGCCGAAGCCTTCCCCGGCATGCACCTGCGCGACGAGGTGGTCGAGCGCCTGCGCCTTTACGGCGTCGAGCTGACCCCGCGTCCGCTGACCCATACGGCCTGGGAATACTATTCCATGAATTATGACCGCCACGCCGATGCGCGCGGCCCTCTCGGCCGGCGCCGCGTCGAGAAGGAAAAACCGGAAGGCAAGGGCGGCCTCTTCGGCTTTGGCCGCAAGAAGGAAGAAGACCTGGAAGAAGAGACAGAGGTTCAGCTGGCGGACGCCTCGTTCAATGCCGGGCATGAAGAACAGAGCCGTTATGAAGCTGAGCCCGAAGCTTATGAAACGGTGGCGGTAGAGAAGAGCGGCGATCTTGATGAAACCGCCGATGACACGCTCGATGATGAGGACGCTCCCGGCCATGAAACAGATCCTCAGCGTACCAACTAGGCTGGCGGCCGCGCTGACAGGCGCAGCCTTCCTTGTCATCGCCGCCTGCGCCTCTTCAGGTGCCAGCCCGGGAGCACGTGCGGCCGATGAGGCTGCAATCCTCAGCCTGCTCGAAGCTCAGGATATCGCCTGGAATGACGGGGATATCGAAGGGTTCATGGCGGGCTATTGGCGCGCGCCCGATCTGCGCTTTGCCTCGGGTGGCAACATCACGCGCGGCTGGGATGAAACGCTTGCGCGCTACAAGGCCCGCTATGGCAGCAGCGAAGTGATGGGCACCCTGACAACCTCGGATCATGAGATCATTCTCCTGTCGCCGGACGCCGCCATTGCGCATGGCAAATGGCAGCTCGACTGGCAGGGGCACCAGCCCTGGGGCCTCTACACGCTCGTCCTGCGCAAGACCGGCGGCACCTGGAAAATTGTGTCAGACACCACCACCTCCGCAGACTGACGCGGCCTAGCTGGCCGGCAGCAGCAGCGTATCAATCGCCAGGATCACGCCGTTCGACGCACGAATACCCGGTCCGTCTACAGACACAGCATTGACCCAGACGCCCGTGGACGGATCCGTGCCGTCAATGGCAACCGGACCATTCAGCGTTTCAGCAGTGAACTGCTGGCCGCTCGCCTTGTCCGCCGTGATCAACTCGCCTGCCACCATATGCATGCCCAGAAGGGCGACCAGCTGGTCGCGGTTTTCCGGCTTCATCAGAGTGTCCATCGCGCCCTTGGGCAGCTTGGCAAACGCCGCATCGGTCGGCGCAAAGATCGTATAGGTGCCCGGACCGCTCAGCGCCTCATTCGCGCCGGCTGCGTCTATCGCAGAAAGGAGAATGGAGAATTTTCCGGCCTCAGAAGCCTTGTCGAGCAGCGTGTCGGTTGGCTGCGTGGCGATGGCGGCCACGGCGCGTGCTTTCCCAATCCCTAAGCTGGTGTTGATGCTTCCAGACACCTCAGACTGGGCCAGAACCGGCAGGGCGATCATCAGGGCCGCAGATGCGGCAACAATCAGCTTTTTCATCTTTGAAGTCCTCCGGCTGGCGGCATGTGGAATTCGTTTCACTGATGTTAAAACGACTGCGTCGGAGATTCGTTCCCGGCCGGTTTTCAGATTCTTCCCTGAGGCGAAAACTGCGGCCATGCCCTGCGTGTTGGGTGAAAAAATGCCCGGGCATTGCGGCCCGGGCAAAGTCAGGATGGGGAGGGGAGGGGTTTTAAGGGGGCCTCAGCTGGCCGGCAGCAGCACCGTATCGATGACATGGATGATGCCGTTGGAGGTCTTGATGTCGGCCTTGATCACCGTCGCATCATTGACGCGCACGCCGTCCGTCCCGTCGATGGAAACCGCGCCGTTCAGCGTTTCAGCCTCCATCGTCTTGCCGGCGAGATCCTTGGATTTCACCTTCCCGGCAATCACATGCATTTTCAGGATGCCGGCAAGGGCGTCCTTGTTCTCCGGCAGAAGCAGGCTTTCCACCGTGCCTGCGGGCAGTTTGGCAAAGGCTTCATCGGTTGGCGCAAACACGGTCAGCGGGCCTTCGCCCTTCAGCGCGTCCACCAGGCCAGCCGCTTCAGCGGCCGCCAGCAGCGTCGTAAAGCTGCCCGCAGCGACGGCGGTTTCAACAATATCGGCGGTGGGCTTCACATACTCGCCCTTGGAATATTCGGCCTTGCCGGCGTCCTTGGACTTGTCGCCGTGATGGCCGGCGGTGGCGGGAAGGGCGATCAGGAGCGCGGCGGCGGCCGCAGAAACGAACATTTTCATGAGAGTGTCCTGTCATCAAAACTGGCGCTGGAAGGATGTCCAACTGATATCGTGTACGGCGCGCAATACAAAATGGCTCACTCTCTAACCGATGTTTAATGATCGTCCCCCCGGAACGCCTGCCAATTCCGCCCGTATAGAGAGGAACCTCACACGCTTGTCAGAAACCCTCTCTGTCCAAGTCCCGGGGATCGCTGCTATAAACAAGATCACTCATGAGCCTTTGGACAAGACTTCTCGAAAGCGGCCGGCGCCTGTTCGACCACGGACCCGACCCTGACCCAGCGCCGGGGCCGGACGCCTGCGCGCCAGATCCCAACGATATCGGCTTCACCGCCGCAGTGGTCGGCCTCGGCGCCAAGATGGCGATGGCCGACGGCCATGTCACCGACCGGGAGATCATGGTCTTCGCCCGCGTCTTCCGCGCCCCGCCGGAGGAGGCGGAGAATGTCCGCCGCGTGTTCAATCTCGCCCGCCAGACGGTAAAGGGCTACGAATCCTATGCCCGCCGCATCGGCCGGCGCTACAGCCACCGGCCCTGCCTCCTGGAAGGCGTGCTCGATGGCCTGTTCCAGATTGCCGGCGCAGACGGCGTCATCACCCAGCCGGAGCTGCAATACCTGCGCACCGTGTCGGACGCCTTCGGATTCAGCGAGGCGACCTTCCGGCGTATCCGCGCCAGCCATCTGGGCCCCGACCGGGACGATCCCTATCATGTCCTCGGCGTCGCCCATGACGCGGAGTTCAACGATATCCGCTCGGCCTATCGCCGCCTGATGGCAGACCACCATCCAGACCGGATCGTGCAGAAAGGCGCCCCGCGCGAATTTGAAGGCAGTGTCCACGCCAAGGCTGCCGCGATAACCGCCGCTTACGCCCAGATCCGGGCAGAACGCGGCCTGCTGGTGCGTCAGGATTAACCGTCTTCTGCCTTAATGGCACAGAGATTGCCTCACCCGCGTTGACGCCCCGCCATCATCGCGCCATTTTAAGGGGTGAAAGTGAGTTTCATGGTACACACACGCGCTTCTTATGATCCGGTTGCCGGCCTGCTCTCCGCCCTGCGGACAGGCGTGGCCCTGATGGCCCAGCTGCTCGCCGGTCTCATGCTGATCCTGGTGGCGGGCCTCGTCGCCGTGGTCACCGCCATCGCCGGCCTCACGCTCGCGGCCGTTGCCATCGCCATGCGCCTCTCCGCCTCGCGCCAGTCCCGCGCCGCCCGCCGCCACGCCGCACCAGAAGGCACCATCACCCTGGAAGCCCGCCCCACCCCCCGCGGCTGGACCGTCGAGTAAGCTCCAGGCGCCCTGCCTGACAGAAAAAACCCGCGAGCCATGTCTCGCGGGTTTTTTGTATCTGGAGGGGAAGGGGAGGCCCCTTACCGGTCAAACAGCTTCGAGACGCTTTCCTCATTCGCGATCCGGCGGATTGCTTCGCCCAGCAGCGGCGAGATCGGCAGCACGCGGATGCTTTTGGATTTCAGCGCCTCTTCGGAAGGCTGGATCGTGTCGGTCATCACCAACTCGTCGAGCACCGATTTCTCGATCCGCTCCACCGCCGCGCCCGACAGCACGCCATGCGTCACATAAGCGGAGACCGAGCTTGCGCCATGCTCCTTCAGCGCCGCAGCGGCATTCGCCAGCGTGCCGCCCGAATCGCACATATCGTCGAGCATGATGCAGCGCGCGCCCTTCACGTCCCCGATGATGTTCATCACCTCGGACTTGCCCGGTTCAGGCCGGCGCTTGTCGACGATGGCAAGGTCAGAGTCATCCAGCCGCTTGGCCAGCGAGCGCGCACGCACCACGCCGCCGACATCGGGCGAAACGACAATGATCTTTTCCTTGCCATAGCGCTCCTTGATGTCGTCCACCATCACCGGCCCGCCGAACAGATTGTCGGTCGGAATATCGAAAAAGCCCTGGATCTGCCCGGCATGCAGGTCGACCGTCAGAACCCGGTCAGCCCCGGCGGTGGAGATGAGGTTTGCCACCAGCTTGGCCGAGATCGGCGTGCGGCCATCGGTTTTGCGATCCTGGCGGGCATAGCCGAAATACGGGATCACCGCCGTGATGCGCCGGGCCGAGGCGCGCCGCAGCGCGTCCATCATGATCAGCAGCTGCATCAGATTGTCGTTGGCCGGGTAGGAGGTCGACTGGATGACGAACACGTCTTCCCCGCGCACATTCTCGTCAATTCGAACGAAAATTTCCTGGTCGGCGAAGGTTTTGACCTCCGAGCGGGTCAGCCGCATGTCGAGATAGTCAGCGATGGCGTCGGACAAAGGCCGGTTCGCGTTACAGGAAATCAGCTTCATGGGGGGCGCTCTCTGGTGACCGGCGGGGGCTCGCGACGCTTTTGTAACAGGGCGGCCCGAGTCGCAAGCCACAGGATTCTGGAATCGGCCGATTAACGCAGCAGCACAATCGCAGAAGCATTCCGCCCATAATCTGGCTCCCCGCGCAGGTTGCGCCGCCGGTTGGAGAAGTAGGTGTCCTCCATCGCGCAGGTATCATGGCCGAGATTGAACACCTCGCCCGCCCCGGCGCGGCTGAGCTGGCGGGCGCAGAAGCCCGGCAGGTCAAACTGGAACCGGTCGCCCTTGCCCGGCGCAAAGAGATCGTCGCTCTCCCGGTCCTGGGCCAGAAACGCCTCGCGGAATTCCGGGCCCACCTCATAGCTTGCCTGCTGGATAGTCGGCCCGATCGCAGCCCGGATACGGCCTCGCTGCGCCCCCAGCCGCTCCATCGCCTCCAGCGTACGCAGCAGGACGCCCCCCATCGCGCCCTTCCAGCCGGCATGCGCGGCGCCGATCACGCCAGACTCTGGGTCCGAAAAAAGGACCGGGGTGCAGTCAGCTGACAGGATGCAGAGCCCGAGGCCCGGACGATCCGTCACCATCGCGTCGGCCTTGGGCCGCTCGCTCCAGGGCCCGGTCACCGTCACCACATCGGGCGAATGCACCTGATAGCAGGAGAGCAGCCACTGCGCCCCCAGCGCGGCCGCAATCCGCGCCCGGTTTTCGGCAATATTGCGCGCCGCGTCGCCCGAGCCCTCGCCCGAATTCAGGCTCTCATAAATCCCGCCCGAAACACCGCCTCTTCGCCCGAAGAAACCATGGGATAGCCCGGAAATACCGGAGAGCAGGGGGGCAGGGGTAAAGGGCGGATGCATGCCTTCCGTGCTGCCGGGCCCCGCGCGATGCGTCAAGGGCTGGTCCTGCCCGCGCTGCCAACGCCGAAACATGCCGCTTCGGCATAGGCAAATCGCCGCTTGTCTGCTAGTTGCGCGCCAAATCCACCATACCGCGCCCGTTTTCCTCCCGAACGCCGCCCGCCGGAAAGCCTGACCCTATGACCACGCACCTCGAAAAGATGCGCAACATTGCCATCATCGCCCACGTTGACCATGGCAAGACCACGCTCGTTGACGAACTCCTGAAACAGTCCGGAACCTTCCGCGCCAACGAAAAGACGGCCGAGCGGATGATGGACTCCAACGATCTGGAAAAAGAGCGCGGTATCACCATCCTCGCCAAGACCACCTCGGTCGAGTGGAACGGCTACCGCATCAACATCGTCGACACCCCCGGCCACGCCGATTTCGGCGGCGAAGTTGAGCGTATCCTCGACATGGTGGACGGCGTGATCGTGCTCGTCGATTCGGCTGAAGGCCCCATGCCGCAGACCAAGTTCGTGGTCTCCAAGGCCCTCAAACTCGGCCTGAGGCCCATCGTGGCCATCAACAAGATCGACAAGGCCGAGCGCCGCCCCGACGAAGTGCTCAACGAAGTGTTCGACCTTTTCGCCAATCTCGACGCGACCGATGAGCAGCTCGATTTCCCCGTCCTCTACGGCTCCGGCAAGATGGGCTGGATGTCGACCCAGTATGAAGAAGCCCGTGCCAATATGGACGAGCTTTTCCAGCTGGTCGTCGACCATGTGCCCACCCCGAAAGTCGGCGACGGCCCGTTCCGCTTCCTCGCCACCACAATCTCGGCAGACCCCTTCCTCGGCCGCATTCTCACCGGCCGCATCCTCTCAGGCTCGATCAAGCCGAACCAGTCGATCAAGGTGCTCTCGCGCGATGGCCAGCTGGTCGAGCAGGGCCGCATCTCCAAAGTCCTCGCCTTCCGGGGCCTCGACCGCGTGCCCGTCGATGAAGCCTCAGCCGGTGACATCGTCTCCCTGGCCGGCATGACCAAGGCCAACGTCGCCGACACCTTCTGCGACCCGTCGGTCACCGAGCCGCTCGCCGCCCAGCCGATTGACCCGCCGACCATCTCGATGACCTTCCGCGTCAACGATTCGCCCCTCGCCGGCACCGAAGGCACGAAAGTCACCTCCCGCCTCATCTGGGACCGCCTCCTGAAAGAGGCCGAAGGCAACGTCGCCCTGAAAGTTGACCGCGCCACCGATGCCGAGGCCTTCACCGTCTCCGGCCGGGGCGAGCTTCAGCTCTCGGTGCTGATCGAAACGATGCGCCGCGAAGGCTTTGAGCTTGGCGTCTCCCGCCCGCAGGTGCTCCTGCAGGTTGGCGAGAATGGCGAGAAGCTTGAGCCCATCGAAGAAGTCATCATCGACGTGGATGACGAACATTCTGGCATCGTCGTCCAGAAGATGAACGAGCGCAAAGCCGAGATGCTCGACATGCGCCCCTCGGGCGTTGGCCGCACGCGCCTTGTCTTCCATGCGCCGACGCGCGGCCTGATCGGGTATCAGGGCGAGCTTCTGTCGGACACCCGCGGCACCGCCATCATGAACCGCATCTTCCACGAATACCTGCCCCATAAAGGCAAGATCCAGGGCCGCCATACCGGCGTCCTGATCGCCATGGAGCAGGGCGAGGCGGTTGCCTTCGCCCTCTGGAATCTTGAAGACCGTGGCCCGATGATGATCCATCCCGGCGACAAGGTCTATGGCGGCATGATCGTGGGCGAACATAATCGCGAGAACGATCTGGAAGTGAACGTGCTCAAGGGCAAGAAGCTCACCAACATGCGCGCGTCGGGTACGGACGAAGCCGTCCGCCTCACCCCGCCGCTGCTGATGACGCTGGAAAAATCCCTCGCTTACATCGCCGATGATGAACTCGTTGAAGTCACGCCCAAGAACATCCGCCTGCGGAAAATCTGGCTCGACCCCAACGACCGCAAACGCCGCTCCAAACAAACCGCCGACGCTTAAGCGTCCCGTGTCATCCCGGAAGCGGCAAAGCCGCTTATCCGGGACCATCTCTCAGAATAAAAAGCCCTCTCCATCCCGGAGAGGGCTTTTTTCATGCCAGCGCCCACTCCGGAACCTTTCTGCCGCGCGCGCGTTTAACCTCTGGAACACAATCTATGTGTGGAGGTTACCCATGTCGTCTTTTGCCATCTATCTGATCGGCTTCCTGCTGTTTGTTGCAGGCCTTGCCTATGGCGCCTTCCTGCTGGGCGTCGCCCTTGTCTGGATCGGTGTCGGCGCCATCACCCTCATCGGCCTCGGCATGGTCCTCGGCGTCGGCAAAACCCGCCAGAAAGACCAGACCCCCACCAGCGAATAACACGCGCTGACATCAGAACCACGGTGGCGTCACACCTCCGTGTCATCCCGGACACCGCATAGCGGTGATCCGGGACCATCTGTCCGCAGCAAATTAATCCGCAGACGTATCGTCTTCCAGCAGGGCCGCCTCAACGCCGCTTTCAGCATTGCTCTCCGCCGCCACATCAACAATCGCCTCTTCCGGCCCCGCCATCAGGCACCCGATCTCCAGCCCCGCTTCGCACGCGATGGCATAAAGCCGTCCGGCGCCATCCTCGTCCACGCGCCCGCCGACGCCATTGCGGCGCATGTCGGCGCCCTGGATGCAGGCCTCGATCACGCCCGCCTTGCAGGTCTCCGAAAACAGGAACCGGGCCCGTGAAATCTCAAGTTCATCCGTATCCAGACCACTGCCGCTGCCCAGCCCGGCATCATACATCATCCAGCCAAGCTCATAACATCCCATCACCGACCCTTCGGTACAGATGACGGAAAAGATCCGCCGTGCCCGCACCGGATCAGCGGTGCCCCCCGTCCCGTCGCGCAGCCAGGCGGCAAATATCTCGCACGCCTCCATATCGCCCCGGCCGCAGGCATTGGCCATCTCCCGGCGCTCCTCTGCGAGAAGCGCTTCCTCGGTTGGCTCGCCGGGCTCGGTCTCTTCCGCGTCAGTTGCGGGCGGGCCCTCGCCTTCGGGCAAGGGCGCTTCAGGTTCAAGATCTGCCCTTTCGATTCCGAAATCGAGATCCGGCAGCGCCTCGCTTCCAAACGCGGAAAAAGATGTCTCTGTCAGCGCCGCGTCCTCCGAAACAAGCGCAGTGGGGGCCACAATCACCGGCGCATCCTTGTCAGCGTTTGTGTCCGCAGATCCGGTGGCAGGCGGGGGCAGGGGAACATCTGCCGTCTGGGGCTCGGGCGCGGCCTGCTCCTCGATGCCGGCCCGGTCGCAGGCATCAGCCAGGCCCAGCGCGCAGGCGCGTGTGTAGGCCGCCTGTGCCCCTTCGGGGGCAGGTTCGCCGAAATCAGGAAATTCGAGTTCCCCGCCCAGGCGGGAACAGGCCTCGCCCAGGCCCAGCTCGCAGGCCTTGCTGAAAAGCGTCAGGGCGGCGGGGATGTCAGCCTGCGCGTCGAGCCCCAGATACAGGCGCTCGCCCAGCTGCATGCAGGCGGCCGCCTCGTCCGCTTCGCACTCGCCCGCAAGATCGCGGCCTGCCGCCTCTGTCTGCTCGGCCACTGCCGCAGGTGTCAGCATACATATCGCCCACACTGCCAGCAGGCCCGCCAGTGTCGTGTGAGCCAGTCTCGATTGGAATCGCATGGGCTCCCCGCTTATCGACCCGGGGGTCATATTGTCGGCGTTGCCCCCCGGGTCAACTCTGGAGCCAGGCAGAAGCCAGGTGCCGGGACGAGGCAGCTCCGTCCCGGCCCGCCCGTCAGTTCACCTTGAACTCGATCGGATAGATTGCATTCTTCTGAACAACGGGCTGGCCATTGCGGATGGCGGGGAGGAATTCTGCCCGCCGCACAGCCCGTTCCGCCTCGGCCTTGAAGATATTGTCCGTACACTTCGCCACAATACTCTGAGGCCGCCCGGCCGTGTCGACATCAAAGAACACATCGCAACTTCCGGAAAGCCCGCGCGACAGCGCCCCAGGGGGCATCGACGGCACAGGCGCGCGCACCGCCACCAATTCGCGCCCGTCAATCGGGCTGGTGGAGATCGCGCCAAAGCTCAGCGGGCCAATGTCGAAACTCCCCGGTGCCTCACCGGCCCAGACCGGGCCAACCGGGCCCACACCGGTCGTCTCCGCCTTGAAGTCGGGCAGGGGCGGGGGTTTCTGGGCCGGGTCGATGGACATCAGGCGCCGGTCCACACGAACCGGCCCGCTCACGTCCATCTGCGGGGTCACCTTGGTCAGCACGCGCTGGGGTGTTTCATCCAGCCGCACGTCGGTCACGGTGATCAGCATATTGGCCGCCAGGAACAGCCCATAAACCAGCGGCGCCGCCAGAAGCGCGGCAAGGCTCAGGCGCGATGGTCCGGTATTGAGTGTCAGCATGTCCGTGTTTCCTCCAGCCGTACGGCGCTTGTCCGGCGGGGCTCATTCACGGCCCCGTCACGGGTCAGGCAGCGATCAGGCAGCCCCTCGCTGCCCGTGCCTTACGCTAGGGAAACGTTGCGCAACGTCAAGTGTAATCTTGCGACGGTATCGCAATCACGACGCGCACAAAATGCCGGAGTGAGGGGCCAACCTTTGGCGGGGTGGGCCCGCCAACGCCGCGGACCGGGCGGAAACCATGGTCTGGCGGTGTTGCGGAGATAGGGGGCGCAGTTTGCGAGCGCGGAATCCACAGCTGCCAGGCGCTGGAAGTCAGGCACGACGGCCTGGCCAGCATCGCTGACATCGGCATGGATCTGCTGCACAGCGGCTTTCACCAGCGTGTCGGCGCAACTGGTATCGACATAAACGCTGCCGAGGGCCGGAATACGCTGCGAGCAGACTTTGCGCGCTTCCCGCTTCAGATCGCTGACGACGGTTTCGGCGCCAGCCTCGCTGGTCAGCAGGGCAGGGTCGTAATTCATCTTCAGGGTCACTTCTTTCAGCGACTCTGCGGCGGCAACAGGGGTGACCATCATGGCAGCGGCCAGGATCATCGAGGAAACTTTCAGCATTGGTTTTAGTCCTTCAGAGTTAGCGCCGGTCATGCCGGCTGAAACTCCTCCCGCAACGCGTCCAGGGATTTATCCTGCTCCGGTCCGGTCATCGCGGTCCCGGTGGACGGGGGCCGCGTGCCGTGGCCTTGACCGGAGCGGCCTGGCTCATGCTGCAATGCAACAATTAGCCTGAGACTGCGACAGCGCAATGACACCGCTCGCCCATGAGGTGAATACCAGCCATGCTGGCTGCAATTGCCACCCGCGCAGGCAAGACTGCCCAACATTTGAACAGATGTTGAAAGAATGCGCCCCAAATCTCCGTTCAGGCGCGTCATTCCGGCGGCTGCGCCCGGTGTGTCCTGAAATGTCCCAAACTGTCCTGATTTGTCCGCGTCTGTCCCGCCAGTGTCCGGGAGTGTCTCGCCCTGTCCTGAACTGTCCCGGTCTGACACCCGCAAAACGTGGACAGCGCGCCCCTTATCCCCACCCTAGATCCTTGAAACAAAACGAAATATAACCCAATTGCGCCGCCCAATCCGCCGGGCCCCCAACAGCGGCATAATTCCCGGCATGACGCTCACCTTTCCCACCCCCGTTACCAGCCTGATCCGTTTTGCCCAGATGATGGCAGAGCGCCTCGCTGTTGGCCTGAGGGAACGCCTCGGGATCGGCCGCTTCGGCTACACGGTCTTCCTGCCCCGCGAAGAGCATGAGCGGCTCGATGCCGACCTGAATTACATTGAAACGGTCACGCGCCGCGCCCTCTTCCTGATCGCCGCAACCTTCGGTCCACTTCCGCCGCTGGACTCGCACGCAACACCGCCGGTCCTGGCCGGGCCTGCGCCGTATTCACCGCTGGCTGTATCCGGGGCGCCCCGCGCGCTGCGCTTTCGCCTCACCGAAACCGCGAAGGCGCGCGACCGCGAAACGCGCGGTCATCATCATCCGGCTCAGGCTGAATGGGCAAAACCTCCGCGTGAGGCGCCTGCCACGCTGCTGCCCGCTGGCCAGCTTGTACGCCGCTATCAGGCCCTGGAAACCGTCTTTGAAAATCCCTGGCCCCACATTGAGCGCATGCGCCGCCTGATCGGGGAGAAGCCAGGCAAGCTATTGCCGTACAGCGCGCAGGCAGACGCCCCCGGCGCGCATACTCCCAGAATAAACCGGCGCATAATCCGGGCGCTTCAGGCGCAGGTCGACAAGGCCGCGCTCCGGCTCGAGACCGGCTAAACGCCCCGCCGGGACCGCAGCGCTGCGGCCAGCGTGCCATCATCGAGATGATCCAGCTCACCGCCCACGGGAACCCCGTGCGCGAGCCGCGTCACATCCACGCCTTTCCCGGCCAGCAGGTCGGCAACATAATGCGCCGTGGTCTGACCATCCACCGTCGCGTTCAGCGCCAGGATCACCTCGCGCACCCCGCCTGCCTGCACCCGCGCAATCAGCGCGGCAATGCCAAGATCTTCCGGCCCGGTTCCGTCAATGGCTGAGAGTGTCCCGCCCAGAACATGATACCGCCCCCGGAAAGACCCCCCACGCTCCAGCGCCCAGAGGTCTGGCACGTCCTCCACCACGCAGAGTATGCCCTCGTCCCGCCCCGGCATCTGGCAAACGGCGCAGGGCTGCACGGTGTCATAATTCCCGCAGATCCCGCATTTCTGGATCTTCGCGCCCGCTTCCGCCATCGCCTCGGCCAGCGGCTTCAACAGCTGCTCATTGCGCTTCAGAAGATGCAACGCCACCCGCCGCGCCGACCGCGGCCCAAGCCCCGGCAGCTTCGCAATCAGATCAATCAGGCGCAAAAGTTCAGGACCGGCAGAACGCTGTGACATGGGAGTTCTCTTCGCGCAGTTCGGCGCCCGTGTCATCCCGGCGCTATTTCCCCTCTCCCCCTTGGGGGAGAGGGGTAGGGGTGAGGGGGTGGCCCAGCAATTCAACGATCCGGTTCTAATCGCTATCCCTCACCCCCAGCCCCTCTCCCGCAAGCGGGAGAGGGGAGAGACGACTGTTCAGAACGGCAGTTTAAACCCCGGCAGCATCCCGCCAAACCCGGCGGTGGCGGTCTTCATCGCCTCTTCCATCGCCTGGTCGAGCCGCCGGCGCGCGTCCGAATGGGCCGCCTTGATCAGGTCTTCCACGATCTCCGGATCGTCCCCCATCAGGCTCTTGTCGATGGTCACTGAAATCAGCTCGCCCTTGCCGCGCAGCTTCACGCGCACGAGGCCAGCCCCGGCAACGCCGTCAGCTTCGGTGTTTTCAATCTTCTGCTGCACTTCGGCCATCTTGGCCTGCATGGCCTGGGCTTGCTGCATGATCTGGGCGAGGTCTTTCATGGCGGTGATATCTCCGTCAGGCCGGCCGGCGGGTTTTCATTTGGATAACGTTACTGCCCACATCGGCCTCGCCGCCCTCCATTTCAAGCAGTTCAGGCGGATCTTCCACATCCAGGATCACCGCGCCGGGCATCAGGGCGAGCGCGGCGGCCACTCTCGGGTCTTGCCTGGCGCGCTCGATCCGCTCGCCTTTTTCCCTTACTTCCCGCTCGCGCACGGATTCGGCATCGGTGTCGGCCTCCTCAACGGCCCAGTCGAGCTCGCTATAGGTCTCCAGGAATATCTTCAGCCGTCCCAAGAGGCCCTGCGGCGCGCCGGGCGCCAGCGCGCAGGCAAGCTTTCCGGGTTCAAAATGGGAAGGCCGCACAAACCGCTCGGTATCGACCTGCAGGCCGACCTCGCGGGCGGCCACCATCAGGGCGATCATATCGGCAAAGCTCTCGATGCCGCCGGGCCCCTGCGGCGGCGCCTTAAGGGGCGGGTTATCCTTTCCCGGCGGACGAGACCCCTCGGCAATCATCCGCGCAGCTTCCTCCGGCGAGGGCAGGGTAGAGGCCGCCGCCAGCCGCAGGATCACCATGTTCAGCGCTGTCGCCGGATCGGGCGCCACTTGCAGGTCGCCATAGCCCGACAGCAACAACTGCCAGTTGCGCGAAGCCTGCGCCGGGGTCAGCCGCTGGGCCAGCGCCTTGGTCCGGCTCGCCCAATCTGCCGGGCCGGCCTGCGTCCAGTCGTCTCCCGTCGCCTGCGCCACGGAAATATCGGCTGCAATATCAAGGATGTCCTTCAGGATCACCGCCGGGTCGGCCCCGCCCGCCACCTGCTCGCGCACCTCGGCAAGCGCGCCCTTGGCGTCTCCCGAAACCGCCTTCTCCACCGCGTCCAGCAGCCGCGCCCGGTCGCCCAGCCCCAGCATTGCGCGCACCGCCGCGCCGCTGACTTCCCCGCCATCCGTCGTCTGAACAATGCCCTGATCGAGCAGAGACAATCCGTCCCGCACCGAGCCTTCGGCCGCCCGCGCAATCAGGGCGAGGGCTTCTTCGGAAACATTCGCGCCTTCACTCTGCGCCACATTGCCCAGGTGGCGGGAAAGCTCGCCGCTATCGAGGCGTTTCAAATCAAACCGCTGACACCGCGAGAGCACCGTCACCGGCACTTTGCGTATTTCAGTCGTTGCAAAAATGAACTTCAGATGCGGCGGGGGTTCTTCCAGCGTCTTCAGCAGCGCGTTGAAGCTCGCATTCGACAGCATGTGAACTTCGTCGATGATATAGACTTTATAGCGGGCGGACACTGGCCCATAGCGGGCCGAGTCCAAGAGGTCGCGCATATCCGCCACGCCGGTGCGCGAGGCCGCGTCAAGCTCCAGCACATCGGGATGCCGGCTCGCCATGATCGCGTCGCAATGCTCGCCAGCAGGGTCGAGATGGATGGAGGGACCGGCGGCCTTGCCTTTTTTCCCTTTGGATTCAGCCTTGGGCTCATAGTTCAGCGCGCGGGCGAGCAGGCGCGCCGTGGTTGTCTTGCCCACCCCGCGCACGCCGGTCAGCATGAAGCCATGGGCGATGCGGCCGGTCTCGAAGGCGTTGGACAGCGTGCGTACCATCGCTTCCTGGCCGATCAGGTCTTCGAAACGCTGCGGCCGGTATTTCCGGGCAAGCACCTGATAGGTCTTGCCGGGCGCAGGCGCGTCCCCGCCCCCGAAGAGGGCGCCGGTGGCGTCATCGCCTGTGGAGGAATCGTCAGCGCTCATGGATCGCCCCAATCATTAGCGGGGGAGGGCCAGAAGGGCAAAGGGCTTTAAACGGCGCGGACAGCATCGCGCATCATCCCCGGCCACCCCGTATCATGCCGGACGGCCCAGAGGATAAATCCAGGATGACACGGGAAGGGTTGACACGAACCAATTGTTCATGATATGTTCTAGGTGTGTGGGGACGCGTATGAAAAACTGTTGTGTCTGCATCCTCGCCTCAAAAAAGGATGGCGCGCTCTATATCCGGCATCACCAGCGATCTGCTCGGGCACGTGTCGCAAGCACAGGCGCGGCGCGGGTCAATCGGCCGCTTGCGCGGCCTTTGCCCGGGATGCCAGTTTGTGCGGAATTACTCCGCCGGGACAGTATCCGAACCGGCGTTTTTGCGGGCGTCGAAGCGGCCCCAGACGCCGTCATCGCCGTGCCAGTCGCCTTTGGTGGCGCCTTTGGAATATTCCGTGGCGCGCTGTTCGAAGAAGTTGGCGTGCTCGACCCCGTTGAGGATTTCCGACAGCCAGGGCAGCGGATGCTTGGTGATGCCGTAGATCGGCTCCAGCTTCAGCTGGTTGAGGCGCCAGTCGGCGATGTAGCGGATATAGTTCTTGATGTCGGCTGGCGTCATGCCTTCGACCGGGCCCATTTCGAAGGCGAGGTCGATGAACTTGTCTTCCAGCGCGATCACGGTGCGGCAGCTTTCGCGGATCTTCTCGCGCAGTTCGTCCGTCATCACATTGGTTTCGGCGCAGAAGGTGTGGAAGAGGTTGATCATGCCTTCGCAGTGGAGGCTCTCATCGCGGATCGACCAGGTGACGATCTGGCCCATGCCCTTCATCTTGTTGAAGCGCGGGAAATTCATCAGCATGGCGAAGGAGGCAAACAGCTGCAGGCCTTCCGTGAACGCACCAAAGACGGCCATCGAGAGGGCGATGTCCTCATTCGTCTCGCAGCCGAACTGGCCGAGATAGTCATGCTTGGCGGCCATCTCCTTGTATTCCATGAAGGCGGAGAATTCCGAATCCGGCATGCCGATCGTTTCCAGCAGCAGGGCATAGGCCGCGATATGGATCGTCTCCATGTTCGAGAACGACGACAGCATCATCGACACTTCCACCGGCTTGAACAGCGGCATGTAGTTGGTCATGTAATTGGCGCCGACTTCGACATCCGACTGGGTGAAGAAGCGGAAAATCTGGGTCAGGAGGTTGCGCTCCTCCTCGGAGAGCTTGACGGCCCAGTCCTTGCAATCCTCGCCGAGGGGCACTTCCTCGGGCATCCAGTGGACCTGCTGCTGCTTCTTCCAGAATTCATAGGCCCAGGGATAGCGGAAAGGCTTGTAGGCATGGCTCGGCGTCAACAGGCCGGGGCGATCAGTGCTTACATTTGCCATTGTTCGGGCTCCATCAAGTCTGGCGTCTGCGGGGCCAGCGAATCTGGCCTTCGGGACATACAACACACCACATATAGTGTTTTAAATACGTAAACATCGCAAGATGTGTATATCGCCGCAGAGGGGCAAACTCACAGGAAACCTAGCTTCGCCCGCCCCTGGGCACCGAAACCGTGCGCAGGCCGAGGCGGTAAAGGGCGGCCTGGCCGAGTTCGAGGTCGGCCTGAGTGTGGCAGAGGAAGACGGCGCGGTCGATCTTTGAGTCGGGCCAGTTGAGCAGGTATTGCTGGGCGGTCTGGATCAGCCCTTGGGCGCGTTCATGCGGGCTTTCCCCGGCGCTGCGCGTGCCGAAGAGGGGGATCAACACGGATTTGAGGGCTGTTTTCGGGCTCATGCCGAAGCGGCGGTTTTCCGCGTCGATGGCGGCCAGCGCGTTGCTGACGCATTTGCGATAGGCCCCGATGAGGCGGTAGCCGCGGCCGGGCTCGCCCTGATAGGCGGCGGTGTGGACGAGGAGGCGGACCTTGTTGGATTTGCGCAGCATGCCCGGCCCGGTGAGGAGGGCGGTGGCGGGCTCAACCCCGGTGCGCAGCTGGTGGCCGCCGGCGCGCTGGGCAAGGAGGCGGGCGATCATATCGTCGCGCACAAAGCCATGCCGGTCGCGCCGGGAGCCGAGATAGCGGATGGCGGCGGAGACCGACGCTTCGTGGAAGCGGCCAAATTCCATCCGCGTGTTTTCCGGGTTCACCCAGACATCTATATCGTCAATGTCGGCGAGGTCTCCGGTGACCAGCTCGATCAGCTTGGAGGCTTTTGGCCCCTGCGGGCCGACGCGGTAGGAGATGTAGCGCCGCTCGGGAATGACGCGGCCGGGCAGGGAGACTTCCAGGCCGGGCATCAGCGTGTGGACGAGGCTGTCCGTGCTCGGATTATCGAGGCTGTTGCGGACATGGGTGCGCAGGAGGGTGCGGCAATCCTCGATCACCTGCTGGCGGGAGGCGCCCCCGCGCGCGTCGAGGTCATAATCCACCGCGCGCATGCCGGAGATGGAGAACGGCGCGGTCGAGCGGGCATGGCGCAGGATGACGGTGCCTGCGCGCCGCGCTGTCTGGCGGATGCCGAGTTCGAAGAAGACGTCGGGCGAGCCGAGCGTCACATCGGCGATCACCACGTCAGCTTCCAGCAGGTTCTCGATCATCTCCTTATGGATGAGGCCGGAGCGGCTGACGCGATCGGCGCGGATGATGTCGAGATTCAAATCCTCGATGACGGGGCGGATCAACTCGTCAAAGACTGCGTCAAAGTCTGGCGCCTGGCCTTCCGCCTCGCTGGCCGGATAGGGCAGGATGACAAAACAGCGGCGCCCGGTTTGTGTCTTGCTTTCAGGCTCGGAGGCTTTCTCCGGGCCTTGTGTCTTTCCTTCGAACGCCATTCCCACGCAGCCCTGCCTTTTGTCGTCCAATTCGACGCCGCCCCCCAGGCAGATTCTGCCCGCCCGGACTGGCATGTCCGGGGCACCCGGAGCCAACGAAACTATGGGCGGCTGGGGCTGGCAAGGCGGGAGAGAGGCCGGTTTTCGCGCTGCGTGCGCGCAGGCAGGCTAGTGCTCTGTTTCCGGATGGATTCGGGGCAGATTATAAATGCGTAAGGTTGGTGGCAGGAAGGAAGATGCCCAATAGGGCGTCACTCGCTCACGCGCCGGACGGGGACCGGCAGGGAGCAGACGTCCAGCACCTTGGGGGGAAGCGAGACGAGGGCGGGGATGGCCGAATAGTCGCGCTTGGACTCCTTCAGCGTTTCCCATTCGGCCGAGGGGGTCGCCATTACTTCATAGGCGGGGCGGTCTTCTGCCGGGATGTCAGCGGCCATGCGGGCCGAGACGATCTGGTTTTCTGCGAGTTTTGAGCGGCGATACTGGCTGATCTGGTGGGCGAGCTTGGGGTCTTCCCCGAAGATTGCGTTCATTTCATCTTCTGTCGACGGATCAACCCGGGGCAGGCGGTGGATGTATTCCATGCCGTCGATCACTCGGCCAAAGACCGTATAATTGCGGTCCAGATAGCGTCTTGGCTGGAGGGGGATGAAGATTTCGGTCGAGCCGCTGTCTGGAGCGTTGTCGCGGGCCATGCCGAGGGCGCCGGGGCAGTTGAGGAGCCATTCCTTGCCGCCCTCGCGGCCGACGGGGAAGCCGTCGCGGTGGCCCACTTCCGGCGCGTAGAGGTCTGGGTTGCCCTGGGGGGCGAAGCCGTCTTCGGGGATTTCCCGTTCTGCTTCAAAGGGTAGCGTCGGCCAGGCGGCGACGGCCATGTCGAATTCCCGGCCGGCCTGGGCGACATGGCCTTCGACGACACGGTAGATATATTCCCCATCATAGAAGCCCTCGCGCACCGCTTCGCGGATCTGGGCGGCATGGGCGGGGGCGGCTTCGGGATAGAGCTCAATGGCGACCGTCCCGGTCTCCAGCGTGACAAGGATGAGGTTTTCCGGGTCAACCGCGCGCCAATCGGCGACAGGCGAGGACACTTCCGGGACAGTTTCGGACAATCCCGGCGGCGCGCTGGCACAGGCAGCGCAGGCGAGGGCGATGGCAAAGGAGAGGGCGCGTTTCATGGCGGCAACTCTCTGCGAGGGCGGGGCGCGCGTCAATCCGGACGCAAAAGCCCCGGAGCGGGGCTCCGGGGCTGGGCAGGGCTGGGAGGAGGGGCGCCTGCCCTCTGAGGGTCAATAGGCGTAGCGGCCTCGGCGGAGGGAATGGGCCGCTTCGGAGCGGGCGTTTTCCATCTTCTGGTCGATGATCGCGGGGATGAGGAAGAGGTCCACAACCCACCAGACGAAACCGATGAGGAAGAAGTAACTGATGATCTGCAA
>JBKBIZ010000043.1:0-23143 GCA_046293975.1 Hyphomonas sp.
CCCTGCGCCACTATTTCGGGGACCGTCAGGGCCTCATCCTGGAAATCCTCGAAAACATCGGCCGCAAAGGCGCCCCCCTTTGGGCTGTCGTCGCCCTGCCCTCGGCTAACCCCGCCACGGCTTTTGAGGAATATTTCCGCATCTCCGAAGCGGGCATGCGCCTTGGCGGTTTCATCCGCGCCCACGCCTTCGGCCTGATCGAAGGCCTCGCCGACGAAGCCATCGGCAAAGCCTATCTCGAAAAAGTGCTGGAACCTGCCCTGAGCGCGGTCTCCGACAAACTCCGCACCACCCCCGGCGCCCCGCAGGACGAAACAGAGCTGCGCGCCGCAGCGCTGGCCGCCCTCTCCCCCCTTCTCGTCATGAGCCTGCACCAGGAGTTATTGGGCGGCGCCACCTCCGCCCCCATAGACTCCAGCAAAGTCATCAGTACACTGCAAGCCTGGCTGGGCAAAGCGCTGACGCCCTGACCCCGCCTTCACCCGCTGCGTCTACTTCCACATCGGCCGTTTCAACGCCGTGCGCACGGCCTCAACCTCTGTCTCGGTTGTCGCCCAGGAGCAGACAAACCGGCTCAACCCGCCCGGCCATTCGGCATAAAAAACCGTGCCCTCTTCCTGCAACTTCAGGACATCCGCCGCCTCGAGCCGCGCGAACACTTCATTGCCCTGCGTCTCCCAGGCAAGCTCGACCGCTTCGTCGCGGAACACGCCCGCCAGCTTAGCCGCCATCGCATTGGCATGGCCGGAGAGATCAAGCCACAGCCCCTCTTCCAGCATCGCGTCGGCCTGCGCGGCCAGGTAGCGCATCTTCGGCGGCATATGGCCGGCGCGTTTTGCCCGTGCACGGAGTTCCCGGCCCTTTTCCTTGGCCGTCCCGAACAGGATCACCATATCGCAGCCAATCGCCCCGGCCTTGGTCAGGCCAAAGCTCAGCACATCAACGCCCGCCTTCCAGCTCATCTCGGCCGCGCGTGCGCCGGTATGAACCAGCGCATTGCCAAACCGCGCCCCGTCCATATGCAGGGTGAGCCCGGCAGCCTTGCGCACGCGCGACAGCGCGGCCACTTCATCGGGCGTATAGGCCGTGCCGCATTCGGTCAGATTGGTCAGCGACAGGACCGCCGGGGGCGTACGGTGCACGACCCGCGGGTCCATATCGTCGAGCAGGTCTTTGAGCCTCCGCGCGTCGATTTTTCCGCCCTCGCCCGGCAGCAGGTGAAGCTTGCCCCCGCCGGTAAAGAATTCCGGCGCGCCCCGCTCGTCCTCCTGGATATGCGCCGTCTCATGGCAGAGGATCGAGGCAATCGGCGGGCAGAAACAGGCCAGCGCCAGCGCATTGGCCGCCGTGCCAGATGCCGTGATCCAGAAATCGAAATCCTCGGTCTCGAACACCTGCGCCAGCTTTGCCCGCACGCGCGCGGTCACCTTGTCCTCGCCATAGCTCGCCGCCGCCCCGCTATTGGCGCGCAGCATCGCCTCCAGCACGGAAGGATGGACCGGGGCGGCCGTGTCGGAAGCAAAGTTCATCGGGGTTCCCTCAGATCTGGGTGTCAGGCGTCTGCCACATCAGATGCTGCCCGCCATCAGAGGCAATCATCTGGCCCGTCACACTGGAAGCAGAAATCAGATAGCGCAGCGCCTTCACAATCTCATCGGGCGAGCTTCCCTCCCCCGTCAGCGTCGCGGCCTGCTCGGCGGCAAACTGCTCGGGGCTCTGATGCACGCTCTGCAACGTTGGCCCCGGCGCGATGGCGTTGACGCGCACCTGCGGCGCCAGCCCCTGCGCCAGCATCCGCGTCGCCTGCCACAGCGCCGCCTTGGACAAGGTATAGGTGAAGAACAGCGGATTGAGCTTCAGCACCTTCTGGTCAATCAGATTGACCACCAGGCCGCGCTCCCCCTCCGGCAGGTTTGCGGCCAGCTGCTGGGCCAGATGAACCGGCGCGCGAAGGTTTGGCTCGAAATGGTGGTCCCAGTCTTCGCGGCTGTGTCCGGCGACGCTGTCAGCGTTAAAAGTTGACGCTGAATTGACCAGCAGTGTCACCGGCGTGTCCAAAACTGTCCTGGTTTGTCCCAGAAGTGTCGCCCGTTGGTCCTCGTCAGACAGGTCACAGCCGATGATTTGCGCCCGTCCGCCCCGCCCGCGAATGGCAGCAGCCGTCTCCTCGGCGCCCTCAGCAGAGCCCCGGTAATGCACCGCCACGGCCCACCCGTCAGCGCCAAGCGCCTCTGCCATAGCCCGGCCGAGGCGCCCGCCCGCCCCGGTCACCAGCGCGCCTCTGGGTGTCATCCCGTCACCATCTGCGCCAGCGCCAGCAGGTTCGTGCCCGTCACCAGCCCGTAGATGTAGACCGCATATATCAGCAGCAGCAGCACACCCAGAAGCCGGCCCATCCGCACCCTGAGCGTAATCAGTACCGCAAACAGCACCGCCGTTATCCCCATGACCCAGTGGTCATATTGCAGGAACATCGGCGCCACTTCGAACGGCCCGAACAGGGCCACAATCCCGCCCGCCCCCAGAATGTTGAACGCGTTGGAGCCCAGGATATTGCCCGCCACCACATCGCCTCGCTGACGAAACGCCGCCGCCAGCCCCGCGCCGATCTCCGGCAGCGATGTCCCCACCGCCAGGACCGTCAGCCCGATCCATTCATCCGGAACGCCAAGCTCACGCGCCACGCCTTCACCGCCGGTAATGATCAGGCGCGAGGCATAGAGAAGTCCCGCAATGCCCAGCGGCACATAGAAAATCGCCCGCCAGACCGGGGGATTGAGCGTGACGGCGCCGGCATGATAGGAGCCCCGCCCGGCGATCTCATCATGGCGCGCGGCAAAGATCGAATAGCCCGTATAGCCGACCAGCACGAACAGGAAGCAGATCCCCATGACAGGATCGAGCGGCAGGATCGCCGTCATCCCGATCCAGATCGCGGTCGCCAGAAGCAGCATGATCAGCGCCCGCCCCTGCCCGGCCCCGCCCGTGCGGTAGGGAAAGAACAGCGCCGGAATAGCCGCCACCATCAGGATGTTCGCAATGTTGGAGCCGACGATATTGCCGATGGCGAGGCCAGGATTGCCGGTCAGCGCAGCATTGGCGGAGATGAACATCTCCGGCACCGACGTGCCAAAACCAACAATGAAGATACCCGCCACCAGCGGCGAAACGCCCATCGCCCGGCCTAAGCCAAGCGCGCCCCGCACAAGCAGGTCGCCAGCCAGCGCCATGAGAAGCAGGCCGCCGAAAAGGGAAATGAGCAGGATGGGTTCGGGCACCGCCTGCTCCCTTGATGGTTAGTCCAGACGCTTGAACTCTATGAGATTCAGGATGCCGAACACAACAACAATAGCGGCGATCGCGATCAGGGAAGGATGGATCATGTCTCTGCCTCAGCCCGTCAGAAGGTCAATTTCCGCAGTCCTTAGCGTGCGTTGCCGCCCTTGGCGAGCCAATTCGGCATCTTTTTCGTAATGTTCGACACCTTCGTGACGCAGCGTCATCCGCCCTAAACACCGAAAACACTGGGGAATTCGCCTATTTGCGTATCTCGACCGATACAAACTGATCAAACCATCCACCGCTTTCACCACGGCGTTTCACCCGAATAAGGATCGGTTGACCGGGCGTCTGCATCGCCGTTTCGAGACGTTTGAGAACGTCGGTCACAGCGCCTACCTGCTGGAAATTGATCTCGACGATCACATCGCCCCGGCGCAATTTGTTGTACGCCCGTCCGCGCGTGCTGACCCCGGTTACAGCCACGCCGCTCATGTCACGCGGTACTCCGAAACGCCGGCGGATGTCGTCGTCAAGCGCAACCAGATCAGCGCCGAGATCATTGGCCATGCCAACCGCCTCGGAAGGCGCAGAGGCCGCAGGCGGGTCTTCATCGGGCAGCTCGCCCAGCGTAACCGATATATCGCGCTGGCGGCCATCTCTCACAATGCTGAGCGTGATCGGCTTGCCTATCGGCTTCTCAGAAAGTTGCCGGGTCATATCCCGGACGCCCGCAACAACTCGGCCGTCGATCGACAGGATCAGGTCGCCGACTTCGAGCTTGGCCTTAGCGGCAGGGCTTTCATCGGTGATGCGGGTGATGATTGTACCCGTAGAGCCCTTGGCGCGGTAAGCCTTGATAAGGGACGCGTCTGCGTCCTGCACATTCACGCCGAGCCAGGGGCGATGCACCCGGCCTTCCTTTATGAGCTGCGCGGATATGCGTTTCACGGTGTTGGACGGCACCGAGAAACCCAGACCAATCGAACCACCGGTTTGGGAAATGATTGCTGTGTTCACGCCGACAACCTGGCCGCTCAGGTCAAACAGCGGGCCGCCGGAGTTGCCCTGGTTGATGGCTGCGTCGGTCTGGATAAAATTGTCAGACCGCCCCGTATTCAGGTCACGCCCGGTCGCGGAGATGATCCCCGCCGACACCGAGCCACCGAAGCCAAGCGGATTGCCGATTGCAATAACCCAATCGCCCACTTCTGCCTTGTCGCTGTCACCCAGATCCACAAAGGGGAGCGGCGTGCGGGACGTGACTTTCAGGACAGCAATATCGGTATCCCGGTCACGCCCGATGATCTTGGCGTCCATCGTGCGGCCATCAGAGAAGATCACTTCAATCGTGTCGGCTTTGTCGATCACATGATTGTTGGTGATGATATAGCCGTCGGCGCTGATGACGAAGCCCGAACCCAACGATCCCTGACGCTGGAAGCCATCATCATTGCGGCCAAAATATTCGTTGAACCGTTCAGCCGGCGAGCCTTCCGGGAAGGTCGGCAGGCGGCTGGCGACGACCTGCGATGTCGAGATGTTCACAACGGCCGGCATCAGGCGTTTTGACAGCGCACTGAAGCTTTCTGGCGCGGTCCTGGCATCCACCGGAGCCCCCGGACGCGACAGACTGCCCCCTGTTTGCGCGAATGTGGCGGGAGCCATGAGTGCCATCAGGGCGATCACCGCAACGGCGGTCCGGTTCATTGGGGTGAAGACTCCCTTCACGGTCGTTTCTCAGGTGCCGATGGCCATTGCCGCCAGCACAACGCAGGTTTCTTGTATCAGGACTATGGCGCTTTGGCGGTCAGTTGCAACAGCCTCAGGCTGTGCGAACTGCAAGCATCAGAAGGCCGACACCCAGCGCCGCAACCACCAGCCCGCCGATCGCAAGATCGCGGGCTGGCATGTTGGACAGTAACTGGCCAATACGGCGCATGTATTCCGGCGCGATGGCGCAGAGCGCGCCTTCCACCAGAAGCCAGACGCCGAAACCGGCCAGGGCGAGCGTGATTGCGCTCATCGCGCACCCATCGCCCGGTTAGCGCGGTCCACCGGCAGCGCGGGCGCTGTCGAAGAACTGATCGCACACCCCAATGGAGCCAGGGCTGAGAACCAGCTGCGTTCCTTGCTGAATGGCTTTTTCACACGCCACCAGGGCGCGCTGGAAGCGGAAGAATTCGACATCCTTGCCATAGGCCGTCGCATAGATCTCGGTAGCAAGGGCGTCGCCCTCACCGCGGACCTTCTCGGCCTCTTCGCGGGCCTGGGCCTCAAGGACCGTCTTTTCGCGTTCGGCCTGAGCGCGGATCAGGCGAGACCGCTCCTCCCCTTCAGACCGGATACGCTGGGCCTCTTGCAGACGCGCTGTGCGCATCCGGTTGTAAACGCCTTCGGCAACTTCCTGCGGCAGATCGGCCTGGCGGATACGCACATCGATGATGTCGACACCGGCATTGGCCAGTTCCGTGTTCACATTCGTGCGGATTTCGCCCATCAGCGCGGCACGTTGCCCGGAAATGATTTCCGGGACGGGCACGTCACCGAGCACAGCACGAATTGCGGCAACCGTAACTGTGTTGATCTGCGTCGCCGCCACCCGCTCTGTGCGGAAGCTCTGATAGTAGCGCAGCGGATCGCTGATACGCCAGCGCACGAATGCATCCACTTGCAGGCGGCGCTGGTCGGAAGCGATCACCTGGATGCCCTGAATGTCGAGCCCAAGGTTGCGCTTGTCGAGGATTTCGACCTGCTGATAGACCGGGATCTTCATGTGAAGACCAGCCTGATCCGTGCCAGGCGCATTGATGATGCTCACCGGCCGGCCGACTTCAAGCACGATGGCCTGCTCGGACTGACGAACGATGAAGAACACGTTTGAAACGATGACCAGGCCAATGATGGACAGGATCAGGATGAGCCAACCAAAAGCGCGCATCAGCGATCTCCTCCACTATTTGTCTGGGGCCGTGTCCGCTCAAGCGGCAGATAGGGCACAGCTCCAGAATTCTGGTCGATAATCAGCTTGTCGGACCGCTCAAGTACACGTTCCATTGTTTCGAGGTACATGCGTTCGCGGGTTACGCGCGGCGCCTTGCGGTATTCCTCATAGATCTGGTCGAAGCGAGCGGCTTCACCATTTGCGTCAGCAACAATCTGATCGCGGTAAGCTTCCGATTCCTGTTGCAGACGCGAGGCTGTACCGCGCGCTTGCGGCACGACTTCGTTAGCAAACTGGGTGGCCCTGTTGGTCAGAGTTTCCGCGTCCTGCTCAGCCACGTTCACATCGTTGAACGCCTCAATGACCGGCTGGGGCGGATCTGCCTTGCCAATCTGGACCTGCAAGACCTGCACACCGGCGCGATACTCGTTGAGAAGTGACTGGGTCTGCTCGGCAACCTGCTGCTGAACGCGGTCACGCTCGGTCGTAATGATTTCCTGAAGACGCATCTTGCCGACAACTTCACGCATGACCGACTCTGCAACCATCGACACTGTCGTATCAGGATCGCGCACGTTCAGAATGAAGTTTTCCGGGTTCTGGGTATCGACCTTCCAGATGACCGAGAAATGGATGTCGACGATATTTTCGTCCTGGGTCAGCATCAGGCTCTCGTCCTGGGTGCGCCCGATGGACGTTTCGTTGCGGGTTTCCACCTGGATAAGGCGGGAATTTTCAAACGGAGCCGGCAGGTGGAAGTGTAGGCCCGGGCCATAATTGGCTTGCCATTTTCCGAAGCGGAACACTGAGGCCTGCTGGGTCGGGTCAACGATAACGATACTGGTCGAGAGCCAGGCCAGAAGGCCGACACCTACGATGACGAGGATACCCAGCGGGCCTGCGCCGCGGCCAAAGACCCCGCCAGAGCCACCGCCGCCGCCGCCGCCATTTTTACGTCCACCACCGCCACCGCGGCGCTGACGAAAGCGCTCCTGCATGCGGCGCATCTGTTCTTCCAGGTCTGCTGGCTGGTCTTTTTCCTTGCCGGCTTCAGGCTTGCCAGGACGGTTCCAGGGAGAGCCTCCCTCGCCGCCGCCGTTACCCGAACCGCCCCCGCCCCAAGGGCCAGAGCCTTTTGTCTTATCGTCCCAGGGCATTCACCCTCCTGCAATTTCCGTTTCCGCCTATATAGAGCGTATACTGGGCTGTGCACGCTAAATCGGCTTCCCGGCGCAGCAAAAATGCCGCATTCCGGCAATCCTGGCGGCCTGTTTACGCCGTTTAGGCCTGTTTTTAGCCGAGGAGGTCTCATGTTTGGATCAAGGCAGAAATCGCGGGAGAAGCTGGCTGCATCTGTCCGCAGCGCGCTGGGAACGCCTGACTGGCTGGAGTCTGTGACTGTCGGCGAAGACGGGCGGGCGATCCTTGTTATCCGGGCCGATGACAGCGATACCGCCGCTGCTGAAGCCCGCCGGATAGAGGCGGAGAACGCCGCCTCGCGCATCGCCGGAATCGAGAAAGTCACGACCGTTCTGACCGCCGAAAAGGCGCCCGGATCGGGTCATTCCCATACCCATTCCCGGACAAATCAGGACAATCCAGGACAATCCCGCGCCAGAACAGGCCTCAATCTGACACCCGCGCCCCCGGCCGGGACACGCCGCGTCACCAAAGGCGCGCGCCTCTCCGACGAAGCCCTAAACCAGGGCGCCCCGCCCCCGGCAACTTCGCTGAGACCCATTCCGGGCATCGCGCGCATCCTGGTCGTCGCCAGCGCCAAGGGCGGGGTCGGCAAGTCGACCGTCGCGGTGAACCTTGCTGCCGCGATGGCAAAGGCCGGGATGAAGGTCGGCCTGCTCGACGCCGACATCTATGGCCCCTCGATCCCGACCATGCTGGGCACGGTGGACGCTGAGCCCGCGACCTCGCCGGGCAAGAAGCTCGTCCCTGTGGAGGTTCATGGGATGAAGACGCTTTCCATCGGATACCTCTCCGATCCTGACGCGCCGATGATCTGGCGCGGGCCGATTGTCATGTCGGCGATCACCCAGCTTCTCAACGATGCCGAATGGGGCACGGCCGAAGACCCGCTCGACATTCTGGTGATCGACACGCCCCCGGGCACGGGCGACGCGCAGCTGGCGATTGCGCAGAAGGTGCCCGTGACGGCGGCGATCATCGTGACGACGCCGCAGGAAGTGGCCCTCGCGGACGTCCGCCGGGGCGCGGCGATGTTTGCCAAGACGCATGTGCCGGTGATCGGCATTGCCGAGACGATGAGCTGGTTTGAAGACCCGGCCGGAAACCGCCACTACCTGATGGGCGAAGGCGGCGGGGCGAGGATGGCCAAGGCGCTCGGGCTTCCCTTGCTGGCGGAAATCCCGATGATGCAGGCGATCCGTGAGGCGGGCGACGCGGGCACGCCGGCAGCCTTGTCAAAAGGTCCGGCGGCGGACATTTTTCTGAAGCTCGCCCGGAACGTGGCGATTGCGCTCGATGAGCTGGTGACAAAACCGGCGCCGGAGATTGTGTTTGAGGATTGAGGGTTTGGCGCAGGGTGGGTTGAGGCAGAGCCGATACCCACCTTTTGCATGCCCGCTGCAATGGTGGGTATCGCTGCGCTCAACCCACCCTACGGGTCATCCCTCTGAGCGGGACGCAACCCACCCTGTTTCCATGCGGAATTTTTTGGATAAAATATTTAAATTATTCAAAGCATTGTAATTTTGTCCGCTTTGGTCCAAAGAGAGGGTGCAGGACATTCTTTCTGCTTGCAGAAGGACATTCCCCTCATGTTTCATCAAGCAAAAGCCCCCGCCAGTGAAGTGAAGCGCAAATACTCTGCGCCCTCGCCGCCGCGGATGATTATGTCGGCCCAGTCTGGCGACCGGCGCGTGAAGAGCGCGCTTGTGCCGGCCAAAGGCTGACGCTTTTCCTTGCCCCGCCCGCCTGCGGGCTGAAAGATACTCATGACTTCTTCTTACGCCTCCCTGCGCCGCTGGGCGCGCATGCTTGTGGCCGGTGGCCTGATGCTGGCGGCCGGCATGGCCATCGCGCAGACATCCACCCCGACCGGCACCGCGACCGGACCTGAAAACTCCAGCATGCGAGCCTATGGCGGCGGCTGGAACTGCGACGCGGGCTTTCGTGAAGCGGGCAAGCAGTGCGCGGCAATCACATTGCCGGCCAACGCTTACCTTTCCGGAGGCTCTTATGGCAGCGGCTGGGAATGCAGCTTTGGCTACCGGCTTGAGGGCAATGCCTGCGCCAGGATCCCCGTGCCCGCCAATGCCTATCTCGACACGTCGGGCACGCGTTGGCAGTGCGAGCGCGGCTATACTGCGGCGGGCAATCTCTGCGCCCCGATCAAGGTGCCCGAGAACGGATACCTGTTGAGCTCAAACTATGGCAATGGCTGGGCATGCGATCGCGGCTTTCGCGCGGTTGGCAGCAAATGCCTGACCATCACCCCGCCCGCAAACGCCTATCTGACCAATACTGGATCGGGCACGGGCTGGGCCTGTGATCGGGGATACCGGCTTCGCGGAGATGTTTGCGACAAGGTGACCCTGCCGGAGTTTGCCCACCTCAACTCATCCGGTGACGGATGGCAGTGTAATCGCCCTTACCGCCAAGCTGGCGCGGGCTGTATCGCGCCCTGAGCTTGAGAGACTACCGGGCGCAGCGCGCGCCCCTTGGACTCGCCCCCGAACACACTTAGACACACGCGCCAGTGAACCTGGCGCGGCATTGGGCCGGCGCTGCCGAGCATCCGGAGGCGAGCCCCTTGAGCGCACCCCATGAGCTGCACCAGTTTGTGGTCGTTGACCTGGAGACGACCGGCTTCAGCCCGCGCAGCTGCCAGATTATCGAAGTTGGCGCGCTGCGTGTTGATTTGCTTGCCGGCGAGGTGGCGGACTTTTCAAGCTTCGTGCGGTGTGATGCCCCCCTGCCTTATCATATCTCCCGGCTGACCGGGATCAGCGGCGATATGCTTTGCGGCGCGCCGGATGTTCAGGATGTTGTGAGCGAGCTGGCCGGCTTCATCCGGGGACTGCCGATTGTGGCGTATAATGCGGGCTTTGACATGAGCTTCCTGCGCTCGGCCGCGCCAGAAGTGTTCGAGGGCCATCCTGCTGTGTGCGCGTTACAGGCGGCGCGCCGGTATCTGACGCTGCCTGATTACAAGCTGGGGACCGTGGCGCGGCATTTCGGCGTCGAGCAGATGAGCGCTCACCGCGCACTGGACGATTGCCGCACGACGCTGTCGATCTTTGAGGGCATTCGCGCGATCAGCGGAGCGCGGGGGTGAACGCCGGCTTGTTGTGAGCGCTCATCTTTCAGGCATTTGAGAATTGCCTCGCCCCTCACCCCTGCCCCTCTCCCCCCGGAGGGGGAGAGGGGTTACGGTTGCGATCTTTGCCATTGAAGGAGCGCCTCATGAAACCTGTAGTCTGTCTTGCTGTTCTGGGAGCCGCGCTGCTCGCCGGGTGTGTCAGCGTGCAGGAGGCGGCGACGCCTGCTGTGCAACAAGCGCCTTCGGGCAAGCAAGTTCTGGTGCCGGGTAATGAGCTTTACAGCGCGGCGGTGGGACATGGGGACACGGTGTATCTGGCCGGCGTGATCGGGCGCAGCGAGACCGGGGATGTGAGCGAGGCCACCCGCCAGGCGATGGACGCGGTGAAGACCAATCTCGGGAAAGCCGGCGGCACGATGGGCGACCTCGTGAAATGCACGATCTTCATGACCGACATTGAACAGTATGGCCCGGTCAATGAGGTGTATGCGGATTATTTTGAGAGCGACCCGCCGGCGCGGACGGCGATTGCGGTATCGGCGTTGCCGTTTGGTGCGCTGGTTGAGGTGGAGTGTATTGCGGGGCGGTAGGGCGCGCCCGGCTCGTCCTTCGACTTCGCTCAGGATGAGCCTCCGGAGACGCTTGAGATTGCCTCTGCCCTCACCTCCCATTGCTGCGCAATGGGCCCCTCCTCTCCCAGAGGGAGAGGGGTTAAGGGGAGTAGGGAGGTGAGGGTCTTTTAGGCGTTGTAGTTCAGTTTCAGGCCGGCCTCGGGCCATCTTGTCTTGATCAGCTGGCCGGTGCCGGAGGCACAGATATAGGCGTCTTTCATGTCGGCCCCGCCGAAGGCGATGTTGGTGACGAAGGGGTCGGGGATTTCGGTGTAGGTGGACCTGCCTTCGGGGGTGATGGTGGTGATGCCGCCATAGCCGCCATTTTTCAGGATGGTTGCGACACAGACGTTTCCGGAGGCGGCCACCGCGAGGCTGTCGAAATAGCAAAGCTCCGTCTGCCCCGTAATCACGCGGCCGCGCAGGAAGGGCGGCTTGTGGGGCGTGTATTCGCCGGGGCCGGTGAGGGCAAAGCCCCAGAGGCGGGCAGTCATTGTGTCTGCAAAGTAAAGCGTCTTGCCGTCGGGCGAGAGGCCGCAGCCATTGGGGGAGATGTGGTGGTAGTCCACTTCCTTGATGAGGGAGCCATCGGGCTTTGCGTAATAGACGCCGCCATGATCGCGGGTGCGGGCAAAGCCCTTGCCGAGGTCTGTGAAGTAGAAGCCGCCTTCCCTATCGAAGACGATATCGTTGGGGCCGCGCAGGGCGTTGCCATCTACGGCGTCATAGAGGCGCTCGACCTTGCCGGTGGAAAGGTCGATCCGCTCGATGCGGCCACCGGAATAGTCGGGCGGGCAATTGCCGGGGATCGTGAGGCCGCCGACCTCGTGATATTCAAAGCCGCCATTGTTGCAGCAGTAGAGCGCGCCGTCCGGGCCGATGGCGAGGCCGTTGGGGCCTCCGCCGGGCGTGGCAATCACTTCGCGCTTGCCGTTCCAGAGGCGCGAGATGCAGCCTTTCTGGATTTCTACGATAATGACCGAGCCGTCTTGCATGACAACGGGGCCTTCGGGAAAGCCGAGGCCGGATGCGACTACTTCAAAATTCATGATATTTTCCTCCCGGGAATGATCGTTCCCGGAAGGGTAAGACTGCGGCGCAGGCAGTGTCCATCACTGCCCCAGCGTGAGGGACGGGCCGTCAGGTCGGAGCGGCGGTGTGATCGAGGCGGCGGATGGTGAAAGCGTGGTCATTGCCCTCCCCCGCCGGATGGGAAGCGACTTCGCCGGTATGCCACAGGCGCATGTCGAGCTGCGGGAAGAAGGTGTCGCCTTCGATCTCGGCATCGACTTCCGTGAGATAGATCCGGTCTGCAAAGGGCAGCGCCAGGGCGTAAATCTCAGCGCCGCCGATGACGAAGACCTCATCCTTGCCTTCGCGGCTGGCGATGGCACGGCCAGCGTTCATGGCGGCCGGGAAGCTGGAATAGACGCGCGCCTGCGCAGCGTCATAATCCCAGTCACGAGTCAGCACGATGTTCTCGCGGCCAGGCAGCGGGCGTTTGGGGAAGCTTTCCCAGGTCTTGCGGCCCATGATGACAGGCGCCCCCATAGTGGTGGCCTTGAAGAACGCCATGTCGTCTTTCAGCCGCCAGGGCAGCGCGCCAGCGGCGCCGATGACCCGGTTGCGCGCCTGCGCAACGATCAGGCAGAGTTTCACTTCGATGGACATTGCTTTAATTATTATCTTTCACATCTGTCCGACTGGCGTGCTCCCAATTGCGCGCTTCCTCGCCCAGGGAGCATGATTTAAGCAAGCACCGAACACAGCAGCAACTGTATTAAACTGTATTGAACTGGCACAGCGGGGGAACGCTCATAAATGTCTGAACTCGTGGCAGTCCTTACCAATGGGCAACCTCAGCTCATAGGTCCGGCGCTGGGCGCGCTTTTGCTCACATTCTTCGCCATCTGGTTCCTGAACGGACGAATATGGGCATTTATCTATGTGGCGCTGATTCCCTTCCTCAACTGGTCGTTTGGGGTGATTCCCGAAGCGCAGATCCTCGCGCCGGGCGGAGATTACGCGCCAGGCATTGCGCTGCACCCGATGACGATGGTGACGGGGATGGTGTTCGTGGTGCGTGACTTCGTGCAACGCGAGATGGGGCACAAGGTGCTGATCCTGATGGCCATCGCCGTGGCCTGGTCGTTTTTCTATTCCTGGCCGGTGATTGCGCTGGCCAGCGGGATTGCGTTTGCGATTTCGGAGTTTGTCGACTGGCTCGTTTACACGTTCACGAAATACCGGCTGTCGACGCGCATCCTGATTTCCAGCGCGCTGGCCTCGCCGGTGGATACAACCATTTTCCTCTATGGCGCCGACCTCGCCAAGCAGATCGAGATGGGTGCAGAGCCCGGCAACATGCTCCACCCGGTCAACTGGATTGTATTCGTGATCGGCAAGATGGTGGGCGCGGTGATTGTTTCGTATGTGATCCGGCGGCGCGAGGACCAGGGGCTGATCTCGCCGTATGAGGCTTGATTTGAATTGCTCGCGGCTGTTTCCGCGCCTCTGGCGCGGAGCCGCTGCGCCTTGCTTGTGAGGTGGCAGCCGAGAGGTCGGAATGGCCCCGTCTTTTGGGACGGGGCCGGTAGGTTTTTGGTCTACTCTGTTTCCAGGAGTTTCTGGCGGAACAGAAGGCCTGCCAGCGCCGCACCGATCAGCGGAGCGATCAGGAACAGCCAGAGCTGGGAGATCGCCGTGCCGCCAACGATGACTGCCGGGCCGAAGCTGCGGGCGGGGTTTACCGAGACGCCGGTGACCTGGATGCCGACGATGTGGATCACCGCAAGTGTCAGACCGATGGCGAGGCCGGCGACCATTCCGGGGGCCGATTTCTGGGTAGAGCCCAGGATCACCACGAGGAACAGGAAGGTGGCGACGATTTCAAACACCAGCGCCGAAACAAGTCTGTATTCGCCAAGATAGCCTGCCCCCCAGCCATTCTGGCCAAGCCCGTTAGACGCGAGGTCATACCCCGCCTTGCCCGAGGCGATGAGATAGAGAACTGCGGCCCCGAGAACGGCCCCGATGAACTGGGCAATCCAGTATTGGAACATGGTGTTCAGGGTCATTCGTCCGGCGATGAACGCACCGAAACTGACAGCAGGGTTTACGTGACAGCCCGAGATCGGGCCGATGCCATAAGCCATAGCAACAATTGCCAGGCCAAAAGCGAAAGCGATACCCAGCTGGCCAACCTCGCCACCCGCGAGAACGGCCGCGCCGCAGCCAAACAGGACAAGGGCGAAAGTGCCGATAAGCTCAGCAATCAGGATTTTCATAGATGCCTCCTTGATGGGCTGGGGCGGTCTTATTGCCGCCTCAAGCCAAAGGCACGATGCAGAGCTTCTGCCGTGACGGCAAGCAACTTTATGGCGACTTGCCAGACCCGGCATTCCCCGCAACTGTCTGGAAGACAAGGAGTTCTGCCAATGACACGCTTATCCGGCCTTTTCATGTCTGGGTTCCTGCTGGCCGCCTGTGGGCACAGCGCCGGGCCGGAAAACGCAAGCGTGGAGATTTCCGCGCCGGCGGCGAGCGCAGCGGCCAGCCGCGTCTACGAGCCCCGCCCGGCCGCCCTGCCCTTCCGCCTGGACATCACGGTTTCGGCCGATGTCATCCGGGCGCTGGACACCGCCGGCGCAAAGCTGACCGTGGGGGCAGACTATTACGGCAAGGCCCGCAGCGGGGACGCGCGGGTGGACCTTGGCCATGAAGACCGGGAGATCAGCGCGGGCAACCGGTCGATCACCCTGGCGGGACGGTTTGATGCGGCGCAGGTGGCCCGGGAGGTGAGCGGCGATCCGCGCGTGAGCGTGAGCGCCGCCGTCAGCAAGGCGGGCGGGCCTGTGGTTTACTGCACGCAGTTTGAGGAGTCCCTCTCGCTCGCGGTTGAGACCGGCGGCTATATCCATTGCGAGCTGCTGAGCGAGTAGGCCGGGAAAGCCCGCGCCTGTAAGGGTGTATGGACAAGCCCTTATTGCTGGTGGCGTGCGCCGCTCCAGGCTGAAGGGCAAGCAACCCGAACCCAGGAGCCATCATGTCATCAGGAACCAAGGACTATGCTGCTATCACCGGCGCCATCAATGAGGGCCTTGCTGGCCTGCGCCGCTCCGGCGCGGCCGACACGCTGACCCAGTTCAACGCCCTCTCCAAGGCAGCCCTTGCCGACGGCGCGCTGGACAAGAAGACCAAGGAACTGATTGCCCTGGCCATCGGCATCGCCAAACAGTGCGATGGGTGTATCGGATTTCATACCAAGGCGCTCAAACGCCTTGGCGCCACAGATGACGAGGTCGCCGAGACGCTGGGCATGGCCGTCTATATGGGCGGCGGGCCGAGCCTCATGTATGCGGGCGACGCCTGGACGGCCTGGCAGGCGCTTGAGGACAGCTGAGACGCCGCCTCAGACGGCGACCGGGGCCTTTATGTGCGGGTGCGGAGCATAACCGTCGACGCGGAAGTCATCATATTCCCATCCGAAAAGATCGGTCTTTTCCGGGTTCATATGGATGGTTGGCAGGGCGCGCGGCTCGCGGGTGAGCTGTAGCTCTGCCTGTTCGAGATGGTTGAGATAAAGGTGGGCGTCGCCGAAGGTGTGGACGAACTCGCCGGGCTTGAGGCCCGTGGCGCGCGCCATCATCATGGTCAGCAGCGCGTAGGAGGCGATGTTGAAAGGGACGCCGAGGAACACGTCCGCCGAGCGCTGGTAAAGCTGGCAGTTCAATTTGCCATCCATGACATTGAACTGGAAGAGGCAATGGCAGGGCGGCAGGGCCATGTCGTTGACGTCTGCCGGGTTCCAGGCCGAGACGATCAGGCGTCGGGAATTGGGATTGGTGCGGATTTCATTCAGCACCCATTGGATCTGGTCGATGGTTTCGCCGCCGGGCGCAGCCCAGCTGCGCCATTGCTTGCCATAGACCGGGCCCAGATCGCCGTTCTCATCGGCCCACTCATCCCAGATTGAGACGCCGTTTTCCTTCAGGTAGGCAGTGTTGGTGTCGCCCCGAAGGAACCAGAGCAGCTCAACGATGATCGAGCGCAGATGCAGGCGCTTGGTGGTTACCATCGGGAAGCCTTCTGACAGGTCAAACCGCATCTGGCGGCCGAACACGCCGATGGTGCCAACCCCTGTGCGGTCGCCCCGCTTATGGCCGTTTTCCAGGATGTCTTTCAGAAGTGCCTGATATTGCTGCATTTGGCAGGATCTCTCGATTCGCGTGCTGGCCAAGTTAACAGATTCCAAACCGGCCGGGCAGATTTCATCTCACAGCTCTCACCGTGCAGAAACCCAGATCTGTCATAACGGCTCAGTTGCCGGGCATTCGGGGGGGCAAATCTGACCCGTATTCCGGCCTTATGGATGGGATAGAGGGTCGACATGAAAATGGGCCGCAAGAATTTTGCACGGAACGAGTCGGGTAACGTCGCGATGATCGCGGCGCTGACGATCATTCCAATTATGGCCATCGCAGGGTTTGCGATCGACTTCCAGATGACGACAACCCAGAAGGCGCGCGTCCAGTATGCTGTCGACAGCGCCGTTCTGGCCGCAACCAAGTCGCTCGAATCCGGCAAGGCAGAACATCTCGTCTTTGCAGAGACGGAGACGTATTTTCGTGCCGTCCTTTCCGCGCACAACACAAAATATCTGACCTGTCAGGATCTGAAATTCACATTTGACGATGTCATGCATGAGATCGGCGTGACAGTGCGCTGCGCCAATGAGACGACCCTGTCGAAGATTGTCGGGCGTAACGAGCTTGAGTTTGATGTAAACTCTTCAGGCGTTTTCGGCTCGGGCTCGCTTGAAGTGGCCCTTATCCTTGACACCACCGGCTCGATGGCCGGCACGCGCATCACGGCCCTGCGCCAGGCTGCCGCTGACTTCATCGATATCGTTATCAAGGACGATCAGGAGCCCTTCTATTCCAAGGCATCGATCATCCCCTATTCAGTGGCGATCAATCTTGGTGAGTATGCTGATGCTGCCCGTGGCAACATCACTCCAGGCCGCACGATCAGCAATGCCACCTGGCAGGTCGGCGCCCAGAAATCCATTTCCGGCATCACCCGCGCAAATCCGGCTGTGGTGACATCCAACAATCACGGCTTCTCCAATGGCGACCGTGTCTGGATCAGCAATGTCGGCGGCATGTCGCAGGTGAACAACAAGGTGTTTACCGTCGCGAACAGCGCGGCCAACACCTTCCAGCTACAGAGCACCAACAGCAGCAAATACTCCAACTATTCCAATGGCGGCGTCATCCGCAAATGCCTGAACACGAACTGCGAAGTGACCGTCACGGCGAACAATCACCAGTTCGGCAACAATGACTATGTCGTGATCCGTAACGTGAACGGCATGACCGACATCAATACAGGCAACAATGCCACCTGGCGCATCTCCAACGTCACCCAGCATAACTTTGTGTTGCAGTCATCGGTCGGCCCCAACTATGACGCCTACACTTATGGCGGCACGGCATACTGCACGACGCTGGGCTGTGAATTCTACCGCTTTCTGAATAAGGCCTCGAACGCTCAGCGCGTGCACCAGATCAGCACCTGCGTAACCGAGCGGACCGGCGCGCATGCCCTCACCGATGTCGCCCCATCAACGGCGCCGATCGGATATAATTATCCGTCCACGTCAAACCCTTGCAGCGCAGTCGCCGAAATGATGCCTCTGACCAGCAATAAGGCAGCGCTGAACGCAAGGATCCAGTCCCTCGCAGCGGGCGGTTCAACGGCCGGCCATCTCGGGGCTGCCTGGGGATGGTATAGCCTGTCGCCGAACTTCGGCTACATGTTCCCGACACAGAGCAGGCCCGGCGCATATGGCAAGGTCAGCCTGTTCAAGATTGCTGTTCTGATGACGGACGGGGAATATAACTCCGCCTACTGCAATGGCGTGATCGCAGGCGACTCCACATCCGGTTCGGGCTCGACCAATGACCAGATCAACTGCAACGCCCAGAATGGCCACGCCTTCGATCAGGCCCTGCGATACTGCGCCGCCATGAAGCAGCAAGGCATCACTATCTACACGATCGGCTTTGAGGTGGTGAATGACGTGCGTGCCACGCAGCTGGTCAATCAATGCGCAACGAGCGCGAGCCATGTCTACATGGCGACCGGCTCCGCCCAGCTTCGCCAGGTGTTCCAGCAGATCGCACTCGCCATCAACGAGGTCCGCCTGACCCGCTGACGTGCTCACGCGCTCCGGCGCAGAAATCAGGGCAGACATGAAGGCCTCGTCCAAGCGATCCTCACACCTCCGCGCCTGGGCCTGCGCCCAGGACGGAAACGTGGCGATGATTGCCGCCTTCGTCATTCCCTGCATCGTTGCCCTGGCGGGCATCGCCATCGACTTGCAGAACACCGTGCGCCAGAAGTCCAAGGTTCAGGCGGCGCTGGATTCTGCCGTTCTGGCCGGCGCGCTCGGGCGACAGGCCGGGAATTCAGCCATAGAAGTGACGTCTGATGTACAGACCTATGCGCAGGCGCTGCTCGTCCAGCAGGGCGGTGGGCTGGACTGTGACCCCGTGGGCGTTCGCTTTGACGAAGCCAATTTCGATATCTACGGGTCCGTGCGCTGCCGTCAGCCAACCTATATCTCAAGCCTGATCGGGCATGATGAGCTTGAATTCAATGTCTACTCGGCATCGACCTATGGCGTGGGCAAGCTGGATGTGGCGTTCATCTTTGACGTATCCGGATCAATGAACAATCATAACCGGCTGCCACAGCTGAAAACAGCAGCGGTCGCGGCCATTGACGAGTTGCTGCCCGATAGCCGGGAGCGAGACGGAAGCGTGCGCCTGGCGATTGCCAGCTATAATCATTCACTGAATGCCGGGCCTTACATGGACCTCGTGACCGAAACGGTAACCCTGTCAGCAGACGGATCAAACGCCACGGCGCAGAACCGCTATAACAGCCACAATAGCAAGCGAATGATCGATCAGGATACCGGCGAGCGCTTCTTCTATTACCAGCGCGGCACATGCTCGGGCTGGAATTGCGGGCGTAATTCAAGCTGGAGCTGGAGCGCAGACCGGCGCTTCTTTGGGGATACGGCGCTTTCTGACAGCTGCGTCCATGAGCGGACGGGTACGCAGGCCGCGAGCGACGCAGCGCCGGCAAGCGGAAGATGGATTGGCGCGGGCAATCCACGCTGGAACTTCTCGGCCGGCAGCACAGCCAAGTATGATGGCTGGCAGAATGTGGAGAACCAGGGCGCGACCGGATACGGCGTGGGCGCCTATGAAGGCCGACATGGCACATGCATGCCGTCTGGCCCCGTGCCGCTGACCGAGGACAAGGTGGCGTTGAAAGCGCATGTGAACAGCCTGATCGCCGAGGGCGGCACGGCGGGGCATCTGGGCATCGCCTGGGGCTGGTATCTGATCTCACCGGAATGGGCGGCAATCTGGCCTGAAGAGTCTGAGCCCCTTCCCTATCGCCAGCCGCAGACCTCCAAAGCAGTCATCCTCATGACCGATGGGGAATTCAATATTGCGCACCCCACCGCTACAAAAAACTCGTTCCGCCAGTCGATGGATCTCTGCGACGCGATGAAGGCGTCCAACCGGCGCATCCAGATCTATACGGTCGGGTTTCAGGTGCCCTCTGGCGTGGCGCGGACGGGCGACGGGCGCACGATCCTGGAATATTGCGCGACCTCTGCCTCTCACGCCTTCAGCGCTGATAGCGGGCAGGAACTGATTGATGTCTACCGCACCATTGCCCGCTCCATCTCGGACCTGCGCCTGAAACAGTGAACCTCGCCATTGCGGCAGCGGCCCTGCACTGGCAGACGGGTCGCCATGCTTGCCTGGATCCCCAATGCCCTGACGATTTCGCGCTGCGTGTTTGCCGCGCTGGTGCTGTTTGCTGCCTTCAAGGCGGCGGGCATTGACGCACTTCTGGCAGACGCGGGCGTAACCGGGCTGGAACGCCAGCGCTATGCGACGTTCCAGCAGCTCTGGCATCAGTTTGCGCTGCTCGCCTTTATCTCCGGCATGCTGACAGATTTCCTCGATGGCTGGGCGGCGCGCGCTTTCAAGGCCGAGAGCCGGTTTGGCGTGTGGCTTGATCCGATCGCCGACAAGCTGCTGGTAGGGGCGGCGCTGATTGCGCTCTGTCTCGCGCTCAAAACCTGGCTGATCTATGTTCCCGCAGCGCTGATCCTGGCGCGGGACGTGTTCATGACCTGGTTGCGCACGCGGCCGGAGGCTTCCGGTATCGTGGCCCCCTCACGACTGGCGAAATGGAAAACCGCCGCCGAGATGCTGGCGATTACAGGCCTGATGCTGCCTCTGGCGCTGTGGCCTGTCCCGGAGAGCGTTGCAGACAGTCGCGGACTTCACTGGAGCGCGGTGGTGACCGGCGCGCTGGTGCTGGGGCTCTGGCTGGCGGCGAGCCTGTCGCTGCTGACGGGCGCGCAATATGTGAAGGCGATCCGGGGCGGCCAGCGCTGAACGCGAAAACGCCGGCCTGAGTAAACAGACCGGCGCTGACGTCTATGGCGGGCTTATATGCGGGAGAAGCGCGGCCGCCAATTTACAGGGTCGTCATCCTGCCGGGAGGGGTAAACCCGGCATGTGCCCAGATTATGCCTTACATCTTAACGACCGATTAATGCCTTGGATTTCGAAGAATTAACCTAAAAATCCCGAGCCTTCCCCGAAGGCGCCCGGCTTCAGCCACAATCGGAATGAAATTGCGTGGGCATGAGCCCGCGCCGCCTGAAATATCGCCGCCGTCCGCAGCCGAACATTTTTGCGATCCTGATCGCAATGCTTGGTTTCCTGTGCCTTCCGGCTCTGTTTGCCTTCGCCCATGCCAAGGGCGTGCCTGAAACGGCGCGCTCGCGGGCGGCGGTTGAGGCGGTGTCAGCGCCGCTGAAGGCTGCGCTGGCAGAAAAAGGCCTCGCGCTGGGTAGTCCGGTGTTCCTCCAGATTACCAAGGCGCCCGCAGAGCTCACCGCTTATGTTCAGGATACGGAAGGGAATCTCCAGCCGTTCCGAACCTGGCCGGTGTGTTCGATGTCTGGCGGCCTTGGCCCAAAAATGAGCGAGGGCGACCTTCAGGCGCCGGAGGGGTTTTACAAGGTGACGCCCGGCCAGATGAACCCGGCCTCCAGCTATCATCTCTCCTTCAATCTAGGCTACCCCAATGCCTTCGACCGGGCCAACGCCCGTACCGGGAGTTTCCTGATGGTGCACGGATCCTGTGTGTCGATTGGATGTTTTGCGATGACCGACCCGGTGATCGAGGAAGTGTGGACGCTGATGCAGGCCGCCTTTGAGGGCGGGCAAAGCGCTGTGGACGTGCATATCTTCCCCTTCCCCATGACGGCGGCGAACATGGCCGCGCAGGGAGGCAGCGAACATGCCGCCTTCTGGCAGGGGCTGAAACCTGCCTGGGACGCGTTCGAAGCGTCAGGAAAAGTGCCGGGCGTGCGCGTGGCCGGCAAGGCGTATCAGCTTCTCTCGGTCCAGTAGGGCGAGACCGGCAGCCCGCCATAGATCTCTTCAAGGCGCATCCGCGTACCCTTGGTGACGCCCTCGATGGGCGCGGTGGGATCGACCCAGGCCGTCTCGGCGATCTCGCCTATCTGCGTCGCCTTTACCGGCGCCCAGCTGCCCCAGGGCACGCGGTAGAGGATGACGTGGTCGTTTGGGAAGACATGGTGGTTTGAATAGACATTGATCATGCGGGGCTCGGCGGTGAGCTGCACGCCGGCCTCCTCGACGAGTTCGCGGCCCAGCGCCTCCAGCGCTGTCTCACCGCGCTCCACCCCGCCGCCGGGCATGAACCAGCCTTTCACATAGGTGTGGCGGACCATGAAGACATGGCCGGCTTCATTCTCGACCGCCGCGCGCACGCCGAGTGTCAGCGGGCGACTGAGGCGGAACCAGGACTGGAAGAGACGTGTGCGGAGTTTGGACATTTCCGGTCACCCCGGGACAAATTCGGATGCCTTATATCCTTGGAAGAACAGAGCCGCCGTCAAGTCTGTATGGCGGATGGCGCCGCTGGCTTCGGCGGCGACGACGGGTTTTGCCTTGTAGGCGACACCGAGGCCGGCGGCGCGGATCATGTCGAGATCATTCGCCCCGTCGCCCAGGGCGATGGCGTCTTGCGGGCCTGCGCCGAGGGCCGCGGCAGCTTCCAGAAGCGCCGTGCGTTTGGCGACGCGGCCGAGGATGGGCTGGCCGACTTCGCCGGTAAGCGCGGCGCCGTCATCAAGAAGCGTGTTGCCCTGATGGCTTTCAAAGCCGGCGAGCGCGGCGACGCGGGAGGTGAAGTAGGTGAAGCCGCCGGAGACGAGCAGCGTGGCGGCGCCGTGGGCTTTCATCGTGGCGATGAGGGTGCGCGCGCCGGGATTGAGAGTGATGCGCTCTTCCAGGGTGCGGGCGAGCGCTTCGAGGGGGAGGCCTTTGAGCATCGCGACGCGCTCAATGAGGGCGGCTTCGAAATCAAGTTCGCCGCGCATGGCGCGTTCGGTGATCTCGGAGATTCTGGCTTTCAGGCCGACCGCGTCGGCGAGCTCGTCGATGCATTCCTGGCCGATGATGGTGGAGTCCATGTCGGAGATGAGGAGACGTTTCTTGCCGAAGCGCGCGGCAGGAAGGGTAGCCGCATCGATGGGGCCGGCAGTTTCCAGCGCGGCGCGGAGCGGGGCGAGGCCCTCACTGGCCGCTGAAAAGCGCAAGGCGCCTGCCTGAAGGGGGCCTTTATCAGAGAGGCTCGACCAGTCTGCCGGGACGCCGCCAAGGGCTCTGACAGAATTCGTTGCGATCTCGCGCAGGCCCACATCTGCCGCGCCAGTGACCGCAACCAAGACCCAATCCATCTGCATACTCAAGGCCCTCTTCGACGCTGGCCGTCTCTAGGTGGCTTTCCTCAGGGCTCGCAAGTCCTTAGTTGTAGGGGATGCACCCTGCCATCCTGATACACGGCCCCACCGCCAGCGGAAAATCCGCCCTTGCC
>JBKBIZ010000044.1:0-22999 GCA_046293975.1 Hyphomonas sp.
CAGACGTAGTTGCGTGCGGTGATACTCATCTTTTTCGGTCCAGAAGCCGGCCTCGATCGTGTGGTTGGCGATTTCCCATGTCAGTCCACCAACAATACCTTTACGGATGCCACCGACCCCTGAGAGGCCATACTGAACGCCGCGCGGATGCACGACATCAAGCCCGGCCGCCCGCTGGCGATTGTAGATGTTAAGCGTGTTGCTATAGCTGTCAGGGGAGACGCCGAAACCGTCCTTGTCTTCATAATATGCGGTGGCCTCAAGAGTGATCGTCTCACCAATCGGGATGCCGCCCTTCAGCGAGTAGAGCGTGTCGTCACGGATGTTGATCCGGTCCTCATAGTATTCCATGCAGGACGTTTGGGTGAAGACCGGGGTGAAGTCGCTGTCGTTGATTGCGCCGTCGCCATTGAAATCATAAACGTTTGGCCTCGGGGAAATGCAGCTGTCAGGGACAGAGCCGAGGTAACCATATTCGCGCCCGCGTGTATCATACACGGCACGGCTCATTGACGGGGAATCATAGTCGAAGAAGTCGTTGCTGACATATCCGGCCTGAAGGTAGGCATCGTTCTGGAAGTCGTAGCGGAGTTTTCCTTCGATATGCTCGCGGTCGATCGAGCCGGCGCCGCGCCACAGGTCGCTGTCCGTCTTGGAGCGGCTGATATAGGCGGAGAAGCCGCCGATCCGTCCGGTCTCCAGCTTAAGGAACGTACGCTGAAGGTTATCATCTCCAATGGTGATCGAGGCGATCCCGCCCATCTCTTCGCTGGGCAATATGGAATTGTAGGAAACGATCGGACCGAGCGAAGCATAGCTGGGCAGGGACACGTCACCCGCGCCGGGCGAGGCGATGACCGAGCCGAGGTTCTCGTTATCCACATAGCGGAAAATCGGGCTGCCGCCGAAGGCATCGGAGCGGCCCATCGGGATGCCGTCGAGCACGAAGCCGATCTGCTGAAGGTTAAAAGCGCGTACTGTGACCGAGTTACCGAACTCGTAGAGACCCAGCGCGCCATCGGTCTGGACGTTGAAACCAGGCAGGGTTTCCAACATTTTCAGGCCAGAGATACCGCCGGGTGCTGAAAGCAGCTCTTCCCGTGTAACCCCTACCGTGTTGGTCGCTTGCCCGGTGCCAATGGCCAGATCCGTCTGCGATATGCGCCGCCCTTCGACGACGACCGCCTCCATGACTGCGTCATCTTCGGCAGCAGGTGCTTCCTGTGCCTGCGCAACCCAGGGAAGGACGCTGACGGCTGCTGCCATAGCCAGGGTGCTGATGCTTGATTTGAGAATCCCGTGAAGAAAATTCTGCATATACTCCTCCGTGCAATTTCAACTGACATGTTGAGACTGCGCGTTTGTTCGAGTGGAGCAATTTCAAAACTTCTGAGCGGGTTATAAACAGGAGTAAAAACTACAGGATGCGGGCTGTTTGTGCAGCGCGTCAAAAAAACAGGCAGACACCAACCTGTTTCCCGGGACTTTCGGAAAACCGACTCAGCTGGCGAGTTGTTTTTCGATTTCCGTAAGGGTGTTCTTCCCGAAATAGATGTCGCCATCGAGGAAAAAGGTGGGGCTGCCGAAGGCGCCGCGCTTTGCAGCATCTTCGGTGGTGGCCATGAGGCGCTGTTTTACGTCAGTTTCCTGCGCGCGGCGTATCAAGCGGTCGGCGTCGATGCCGGCGGCGGTGAGTTCGGCGGCCACGATCTCGGGATCATCCATCTTTTTTGGGGTTTCCCACATCAGACGGTAGGCGGCCTCGACATAGTGTTTGAGGCCGCCATCAATTAGGGCTGCGGTTGCCATGCGCATCATGAGCAGGGTGTTGACTGGAAAATGCGGGTTCATCTGGAAAGGAATATCATGGCGTTCAATGAAGCGGCGCATTTCCAGATTCTCATAGGCAATCTTGTTGGGAATGCCGGAGAACGCCATCATCGGCGACTGGTTGTTCGTCAGCTTGAAGAGGCCACCAAGGAGAACGGGTGTGTAAGTGAAATTCGCGCCGGTGCGGGCCTCGATACCAGGGATTACGCGGTGGGCGAGATAGGCGTTGGGGCTGCCGAAGTCGAATTGAAATTCAATGGTTTTCATTACCAGGTCTCTCTGTAGGGGCGCAGGTCCATTTCATATGTCCAGGCGTCACGTTTCTGCTGGTGGAGATACCAGTAGGCCTCAGCAATGGAGGCAGGGTCCATGAGGGTGTCGGGGGCAAGATTGGCCACAGCATCCTTGCCGTGGGCGGACGTTATCCGATCCCGGACGAAATCAGTGTCAACGCCCGCATCGATGACGAGGTGGGCAACATGGATATTCTGGGGGCCAAGCTCACGTGCCATTGCCTGAGACATCATGCGCAGGCCACCCTTGGCACTGGCGAAAGCAGCGTACCCTATTCCTCCTCGCAGGCTGGCAGTCGCGCCTGTAAAGAAGATTGAGCCTTTGCCGCGCGCCAGCATCAGGCGGGCAGCCTCCCGGCCGGTGAGGAAGCCCGCCTTGCAGGCCATCTCCCAAACCTTGAAGAAGACGCGTTCGCTTGTGTCGAGCAAGGGGAAGTGCACGTTGGCGCCGGGGTTGGAGATCACGACCTCCAGTGGGGCATAAGCATCCGCCTCCTGAAGAAAAGCGGTTACGTCTTCTTCCTTGCGGGCATCGAGACCCCGCGCGACGCATTTGCCGCCCGCCGTTTCGATATCGGTTTTGAGCTTTTCCAGTTTCTCCGCAGTGCGGCGGCCGGCAAATATGGTGTACCCCTCGGCGGCAAATTTCTTTGCGATGGCTGAGCCGATGAAGTCTCCAGCGCCTATTATGGCGCAAGTTGCGTTTCGGTCTGGCATGTAGGCCTCCCTGTTCGTCCGGCAAGTAGGTCTTGAAATAAGACTAAGTCAATGCTAAAAGTGACCCATGAAATGGCAGGAACTTGATCGGGAGAATTGCTCGTTGGCGCGGGCGATGGCTGTTGTGGGGGATCGCTGGGCGTTGCTTGTGCTGCGTGAGGCTTTCCTCCGTGTACGGCGATTTGATGACTTTCAGGAGCGGCTCGGCATCGCCCGCCGTGTGCTGACAGAGCGATTGAAGCATCTGGTAGAGCATAAGGTTCTGGAGAGAGTTGCCTACAGCCAGGCGCCTCTGAGGTATGAATACAGGCTTACGGAAAAGGGGCTGGGCCTTTACCCGGTCATCCTAAGTCTCGTTCACTGGGGAGATACTCATTATGCCGGAAAAAAAGGGCCGCCATTGCTTCACCGGCATAAGGGCTGTGGGCACGATTTTCGCAGTGTCCTGACCTGCTCAGAGTGCGGGGAAGCGCTGGACCCCAGAGCGGTCGTTCCCCATCCTGGACCAGGCGCGCGCAAGGGCATGTAGGATGGGCGCCTTACTGAATGAGCGGCTTGACTAAATTTTCCGTGCGATCATCTTGGTTAGATGTCGTTGAGACCGGCCCTTCTTTTTATTCCCGCTGCGCGTGCTGCCGCACGCCGCTAGCCCCTGATCGTGCCTGAAGGCCGGGCGTAATCAGGGGCGCGAAACCTCTTAACAATTATTTCCTTCACCCCGCGCCAAAACGGCTGCGGCGCTTTCATGCATTCGGAGCTGATATGTCCATAACTGCCCGCCCACCCGTATATGTCACCGAGGCCGAACTTGAGCGGCTGTCTGATCTTGCTTACGCCGTTCAAGGTCGGGAGCCGGCTGCTGATACGTTGATAGAAGAACTCGCCCGTGCCCGCGTTTCGCCGGCTGGCGAAGTGCCCCCTGATGTCGTGCGTATGCATGACCGGGTGAGCTTTCAGTATGATGGCGCCCGGTATGAGGACTTCTCGCTTGTCTACCCTTACGAGGCAAATATCGCCTCAAAGCAGATATCTATCCTGACCCAAGTGGGCGCGATGCTGATTGGTTTGCGTGTGGGAAACAAGATGGGCTGGATGGGCTCGGATGGCCGTGATCATAGCCTGGAAGTGCTTAATGTATCACAGGGCTGAGGAGGTGTGGAGCAATCTGTAAAAAATTTCCGGCTGTGAAATCCAGTTGCCAGCCGTTTGCGTAAATATGATCAGCGTCTTTGTGTCTTCTGAGCCTGTCTCACGATCCACCAAGATCATCATGGGTTGAATTCGGGCATGTCAGGGGCTGTGTCATTAAAATCTGTGCAGAGATCATGCTTGGTATTTTCAGGTGGCGGATGCCACAGCGAACTCAAGCTTCAGCCGGGGTTCAAGATGGTTTGCTTGACGTTAACCGCATTTGCCCAACTGCACCTGAACTAACAACCAGGGCTTGCGCATCTCGTGTATTTCCGCTTCTTGCTGGTGTATAGGGGATGCAAGAGAGCAATTCAGCCGTGGGACCGAACGAGGAGTTTGGTGCAATGCATCGTAGCCCGGCACTTGATGGCGGATCTGTAATGATCCCGGCAGATGATCTGTCGTCGAGCCTTTCTGATCCCATCCTTGCTGCGCTTCTTCATAGCAGCCGGGATTGTATCAAGATCCTCGATATGACCGGCCGTATCCGGCACATGAACCCCGCCGGCCTTCAATCTCGCCAGTTGAGCGCCGAAACCGATGTAATCGGACGGCACTGGTGGGATCTCTGGCCTGTGGACGCCCATTCTATGGTTCAGGACGCGACAGCCAAGGGCGCATCAGGCGAAACATCTGACTTCCGGGGTTTTTGCCCAACTGCACGGGGGCGGCCCAAATGGTGGGATGTGCGCGTTGTGCCGATACGGGATGCCTCGGGCGACGTAAGCGGTGTGCTCGTGGTTTCGAAAGACGTGACGGACGCCGTTACGAACCGCAAGATGTACGACACAATCGCATTGGAGATGCGCCACAGGCTGAAGAATGCCTTTGCTGTTGCCAGCGCGATCGCCAAGATCAGCGCGCGGCAGACGCCACAGCATCAGACGTTTGCTGAAGACCTTGTCGCGCGCTTCTCATCCCTTGCCGTAGCGCAGGGCAAACTGGTGGATGCCGCCAGCGACTTTCCGCTGCGCTCACTCGTTTCCGATCTCGTCGATGCAGCAGGCGTCAGCGAGGAAACAATTGATGTGACAGGCTTGCCCGATTGCCTGGTGGATGAAGCGCAGATGCGTGTAATTGCCGTGGTCATCGGTGAGCTCACGACAAACTCTCTCAAATATGGCGCGCTGCGTAATGGCACGGCTATTCATTGCGAGGGCCGGATTGAGGAAGACTGGCTGCATCTTTCCTGGATTGAGCCTCTTGAAAACGTATCTGAGGAGGCAACCGAGGTGTCTTCCTCCACGAATACGGGGCTGATGGTGATCCAGCGGATTGTGACATCAGCTGGCGGTCAAGTATCCCGTGTTCTGAAGCAGGATGGGCTTCGCGTGGATTTCTCGCTGGTTCACCAGGCGAGCGATGACACTACAGACTGATAATCTTGTTGCATAAACGGAAACCGCCACCCAGCATAGCTGGATGGCGGACAGGCGCCTCACGTGGGGGTGGGGGGACGCTGACGGGCGCCTGGATTTCTTCCGTATCCTGAATGTTAATGGCAGGATTACTTGCGGATATTGTCCGCTGCTTTTTTCACTTTATCTTCGGCTTTGCCAGCGGCACGCTGTACATCGCCTTTCAATTCCTGCGCGCGGCCTTCTGCTTCCAGCTTCTTGTCGCCAGTTACTTTGCCTGCGGCTTCTTTGGTGTTGCCGGCAACCTGATTGCCGACGCCTTTGACAGTATTCTTGTTAGTCATGGCAGTCTCCGTGCGGCTCTGAATGCGCCTTCGTGACACACATCAGAACAACGTCCCGGTGCGGATTCAGTTCCCTTGTCCCCTAAAGTTTTCTTTATCGTGTCGAAGATAAATGAAATGAGCGTTTGTCACAAAAGAAGGGCGCCCGAAGGCGCCCTTGAAGGTAGAGGAATGACGAGCCCGAGGGCTATCAGGTGATGCCTCGGCCCCGCACAGCGCGAGCGATAAAAGTCACGACAAGAAGCGCCAGGAATACGAAGAAAAGAATTTTCGCGATGCTCGCGGCTGCGCCGGCAATTCCGCCGAAGCCAAGTAAGGCGGCGATGATCGCAAGAATAAAGAATGTCAGTGCCCAACCAAGCATGGAAGTCTCCTTTGTTTGTCTGTCTGACCAGTCTGTCGGTCCGTGAAAAGGGAACGCGCTCAACCTTCTGAGGTTCCGAGCAAAAGTGTCTGACGACAGTTTCAGAGCGGCCAGGCCCAGAGCAGCATAGGTGTTGCCGTGAGAATAACGATGATCTCCATTGGCAGCCCAAGGCGCCAATAGTCCCCGAAACGAAATCCGCCAGGGCCAAGTATGAGGGCATTGTTCTGATGGCCAATCGGCGTCAGGAACGCGCAGGATGCCCCTACCGCGACTGTCATGAGATATGTGTCGGGATTGACCTGAAGTTGCGCAGCTGCGCCCAGGGCAATGGGGCACATGACGGCGGCGGTGGCGGCATTGTTCATGAAATCCGAGAGCGTCATCGTTACGATCAGTAGAATGATCAACGTGTAAACAGGATTGGCGCCGCCTGAAGCGTTGATGAGACCCTGGGCGAGTAGGTCTGCTGCGCCTGTGGTCGACATCGCGCCGGCCACTGGAATGAGGGCGCCGAGCAGGATGATCACTGGCCAGTCAATTGGTTCATATAACTTGCGCAGGGGGATGACCTTGAAAACCGCCACGGCAAGCACACCCGCAGCGAAAGTTATGGCGGCTGGCAGAAGGCCGAAAGCCGCGCCGCAGACAGCAAGCACCATGATAACGGCTGCGAGGAGCGCTTTGCGTGTGTTCGGGATCTTCAGAGGACGTTCTGCCAGCGGAACACAGCCATAGCGGTTGGCAAATTCGAGTATCGCGTCCGTTGTGCCCTGAACAAGCAGCACATCGCCTGAACGGATAGGGGTGGAGTTCAGGCGTGCCATAGACTCCTTACCATCACGCGAGAGGGCAATGAGGTTTACGCCAAATTCGCGGCGCAGATCGATCAGCTTGATGGAAAGCCCGAGCAAGAGCGCATTGGGGCGAACGGCGAGTTCCATCAGGATCACATCACCCGATTGGAGGCGGCTTGTGGCGGGGGCGCTCTTTTCCTTTTCATCTTTTCCAGAGGCAGATTCTTTGATCTTGTCCTGAGGCGCATCCTCTTCAGTTTTATCCACGGCATCGAGAGAAAGCCCAAGCTTGGACAAGGCATCGCCTATAGCTTCAGGGTCTGCCTCAATTACCAGAACATCATCCGCACGAACCTCCCTGTAAGGGCTTGGCGCGGAGATACGCTGGTCATTGCGCAGCAAACTGACGATCTGTGCGTCGGTTGTATCAAGCTGATACTCGATGTCCCGAAGGGACTGGCCGATAATCGCAGAGTCAGGCTTTACGCGCGCCTCAATTATGTAAGGCGCTGTTTCGAAGCTGGAGAGATTGGTGCGTTCGCGTGGAGGAACAATTTTCCAGGCAAGGGCGATAAGGATGAGACCGGTTGCCGTGACAGCGAGACCAACCGGCGCAAAGTCGAACATTGTAAAGCCGCTGCTATCGCCCTGTCCGCTGAACCCGGCGACGATCAGGTTGGGCGGCGTGCCGGTCAGGGTTGTCATTCCGCCCAGAATTGAGGCGAAAGAGACGGGCATCAGGACCCGGCCGGGAGCGATACCCAAACGGTCAGCGGTCTTGATGGCGACTGGCATGAGCAGGGCGAGGGCGCCGACATTGTTCATGAAGGCCGAGAGGCCGGCTGCCAGTGCCGAGAGTGCAATGATGGAGATAGTGCTGCCAGATGCCGAGGGCAGGACACGGGTTGTCAGAGTGTTTATGACGCCCGTGCTCTGAAGCGCGAAACTAAGGATGAGAACCGATGCCACAGTAATGACAGCGGGGTTTCCAAAACCAGAGAAGGCGTTACCAGGATCGACCAGACCTGTGATGACGCAGGCCATGAGCGCGCCGAGGGCTACCAGGTCATGACGCCACCGCCCCCATATGAACAGTAGAGCCGTCACAGCGAGAATGGCAAAGATGCCTGCTTGCGGAAGTGTCATTTATGCGTCCCCGATCGAGGTAGATCAGATCAGACGGGATAGCATGCGGTCAACAATACCTGCGCTCGTATTTGGCGCACGGGCGAGGGCATAGGCCGCCACACCGACACCGAGCACCGTAAGGAGTGGCCGCTTTTCCACCATTTTGTTTACGGCGCTGAGGGACATATCTGTCAGCGTGTCGAGCGTATCGTCACGGATATAGGCCATCGTATTGGTGGCCGCAGCTGTTACCCCGGAAAACTCTACCTCCATAGGGACAGCCGGGCGCGTCGCCTTCCACATCGCTATGCTTCCGGCGGCGATTAAGAAACCGCCAACCAGGGCCCCCGACCCAGCAAGGCCAAGCCAGGGCGTGAGTGCAACGACGCCAGCCCATGTCAGAGCGCCTGCGCCAGCGAGCCCTATTACGGACCCGCTGGCCATAAGGATAACGCGTAGTTTAAGACTGCCCAGCATACTTAACGGCGTGCCAGAAGAGCTAGGAGTGCGCCGGCACCAGCAGCGGCGCCAATTGATACCAGCGGGCGTTCCCGGATGGTGTCTTCAAGCCGGTGGCGCACGTCGGCTGCCTTGTCAGCAACCGTCTCAGCGCCATGCTGAGCTTTCTCGACCTTTTCGCCTACGGCGCGGCCAAGATGTTCGCTAAAGTGATTAGCCGAAGATTTTACGGCTGAGACAAATGTCTCCGCAGCCTCTTGTGCCGCATGCAGATCATTACGGGCAGCTTCTGCTGCCGCCAGCTTTTTATCATGACCGTTAATACGGGCCCGCGAAGATTTCCGGTTGGAAGTTTGAGGTGTAGCCATCGCTTTCTCCTTTCAATGTCCTTGTCAGATCAACGAAGGAGAAAGCGATTGGTTCCATTCGATACTCAGTTTTGCGGCTCTGCCTGGGCATGAAAGAACAGGGCCTGGCTGATGGCCGCCTTTACTGTATCATCCTGAAACGGTTTGGTGATGAGGTAGGTTGGCTCCGGGCGTTCGCCCGTCAGGAGGCGCTCCGGGAAGGCTGTTATGAAAATTACGGGAAGGTCAAACTCGGCCAGGATATCCTGAATGGCGTCAATGCCGGAAGAGTTGTCTGCCAACTGAACATCGCAGAGGATAAGGCCGGGCTTTACCTTGCGGGCAAGTTCTACGGCTTGCTTGCGCGTCGCGGCGTTCCCCGCAAAGCTGTGTCCAAGATCTTCCACCAGGTTTGCAAGGTCTGCCGCAATGATCGGTTCGTCTTCAATGATCAGGACCGATGTGGAGAGCTGCTGTTCGATTTCGCGATGAGCCGCTTCGATGAGCTTTTCGAGTTCGGCGGCGCTCTTGTTCAAGATCTCGCATGCTTCCGGGCGGCTGAAGCCTTCAAGCGTTGTCAGGAGGAAGGCCTGGCGTTGAATGGGGGCAAGCTTGCGCAAGCGGGATTCCGGTGAGGAGCCCGCAAGTTTGCCAGATGTTTCCAGCTTTGCGCCGGTCGTCGACCAGATCGCATGAAAGAAGGCATACAGGGTGACACGGGGGGATGAGCCCTTTACCATCAACCCGGGATCTTCACTCAGGGCCTCAAGGCATGCCCGGATATAGGCGTCTCCGCTCTCCTGAGAGCCCGTAAGGGCGCGTGCATATCGGCGAAGGAATGGGAGATGCGGACCGTATTGGGCGATCAGACTCATAGTGGAACCTCTTTGCTATCTGAGCGCTATAACGCATGTGATGCAGATTGGTTTCATACCGCGTAGAAATATTTCTCTATATACAGTTCATCATGGAACCTATCCAAGGTGACTGCGTTTATGGCACGAATATGGCCATTCCGCCTCTTGTCGGCGCCCGGTCGAGAACTGAACGGCATTTAAGGTTACATCATGAGCGAGTCCGGAAAACTTAATGAAAAAGACCCCGAAGCACGCCGCGGACAGCGCCGCCTCGGCAATCGCGCGATCGGCGAACGGCTTCGTGAAATGTATGATGGGGTGGTCGGCGAGTCCGTTCCGGATGATTTTTTCAAGCTCCTGGAACAGGCCGAAGCGAAGGCCAAATCGGGCTCAAAATCACCATCTGATGGTGAAGCATGACCGCCACTCAGGCACTTTCCCTGGCGGATTTCAAGGCGGCCCTCATGGAGGTTACGCCACATCTGCGTGCTTTTGCGCGTAGTTTGTGCGGAGACCCTTCGCAAGCGGATGATCTTGTCCAGGACGCTTTGCTCAAGGCTTGGAATGCGCGTGACAGCTACACTGAGAATACGAGTTTCAAGGCGTGGACATTCACCATCTTGCGCAACTCCTTCTATTCCGAGAAGCGCCGCAGCTGGCGCTCGACCAGTCTTGAGCCCGGCGTCGCGGAGTCGACGCTTGTTGCTTCCGACGACCCCGACAAGGGAATTGAACTGGTTGCCCTGCGCAACGCGCTCGAGCATCTTCCGCAAGACCAGCGCGAAGCAATCATCCTGATCGGAGCTGGCGGGATGGCGTATGAAGAGGCTGCCGAGATTGTCGGCTGCGCGGTGGGCACCATCAAGAGCCGGGTCAGCCGGGCCCGCAAGGCCCTGGCGGAGTTGCTAAACAGCGAGGAAGGCGTTCCCTCGGGGGCGACGGGCTTGAACGTCACCTCAGGAGAGGCCGCCTTCAACGATATCATGCAACAGGTGGACGTGCTCAGCCGGCATAACGGATGACTGCAATGGGTGGGGAAGGACGTTCCAGGCGCGGGCGCAGGCGACTGAGCCTGAGACTTCAGGTAATCGCTGCTATGGCGGTTGTCCTGAGCCCGCTCCTGATAATGGGCGCCATTCACGCCTGGAGCGAACAACAGTTTTCCCGACAGGTCAGGTTTCACGAACTCCAGAACAGCGCGCAGGACCGTTTGCGCCAGACAGATGCCATGCTCATTCGGGCGCGCATGGCGTTGCGGATGATAGTGATTGATGATGCCGATTTGAGTTGTAGCCAGATTGGCCAACGTCTGGCTGTTCTGGACTTGCCGCTCCGCAATACGCTTCGCTTTGACGCCGACGGCCTTGTCGCCTGCAATGAGGTGGGGGACAGTCTGGTAGGCTTGCCGATGCCTCAGCTGGATTGGAATGACCGGCTCAGGAAGGGTGTGGACTCCATTGAGGTGAGTGGGCAGCGCGGTATGGCCCTGGGTGATCCGCGGATCTACATGTTGCGGCGTCAGACGGACAAGCAGGGCACTTTTACAGGATCCATCGCTCTCAGCCTGTCCCTGGAGGATATCGCTGCGCGCGTATCCACCCTGTCCCAGTCAAGTGGTGTGACCACCTCCCTGGTTGTTCCGGGAGGGCAGGTTATCGGCTCCAATCTTGTTGCCGGCGTTCCTATGGAATGGATCAGCGAAGGGGCAGCCCTCAATCAGAAAACCTACCGGCTTCGCCCCGAGCAGGGGCCGCCGCTGGATGTCGTTCTGTTGCCGCTCTCCTCTGAGGGGCTCTGGATGATGGTTGGCTCTCCTGCGCCCCCGCAGAGAACGGAAGTCATCCTGGCATTCCTGGTTCCAATTCTCGCTTACCTTGCTGCGCTTCTGGCGGCGAGCTGGATTGCAGATGCAATGGTGCTGCGCTGGCTGGAGCGGATACGTATCCGGATACTCGATATGCGCAGCTCGGCAAGATATGCGCTGCTTGCGCCGGACCTGTCGCGTGCGCCGCTTGAGGTTCAGCAGGTTGCTGAAGCGTTTGACGATCTCACAAGCCGCGTGTCCCAACATGAGGCCGATCTTCAGGGTGCGCTCATTCAGATGAAGGCGGCATTTCGGGAAGTGCATCATCGGGTGAAGAACAATCTACAGGTGATGCTCAGTATGCTGAAATTGCAGGGCCGCGGTGAGGCGCTGCCGGAGACCCAGAGTGCGCTGAGGGTCGCAGCGCACCGGGTTGCCATGATGGCGGCCGTTCACCACACCCTTTTGAATGAGGGCGACCTCGATAGCGTCGAGGCCCTCGACCTGTTTAATGCCGTCTGCAATCAGGTTGATGAACAGCAAGGCTGGGTTGATGGGGGCCGCCACCTGATCCCGGATGTAACCCCCGGGCTCCTGCCAGCCGACATGGCGGTTCCGCTTGGAATGTTCGTTCTTGAGGCCGTGGGACTTCTATGTCCGGAGGCGGATGAAGATGAGGAAGCCGACATTGTGCTCCATTTTGATCGCCAGCATGGAAATTGCCGCCTGACTCTGACGTGTACAGGCGCAAATGAAGACGGCAATGCAGAAATGGACCGTGACACAAGCCTGTTCCTCTCCGCTTTTGCCAGACAGATTGGTGGTAGCGTTTCGGTAACCGGCCTTGATGACGGCAAGATTGCTATCGAGCTTCTGTTTACGATTGCTTCGCCGGAATAAGCTGACAAACTGGATTGTTATATGATTGCAAGGAAAAGGCGCGCCCCTTTCGAGGCGCGCCCTTAATATGAGGTCTTAGGAAGACTAATTCGAAATTTCTTCCTGGGTTGTGCGGGCGGTATCCTGAATTGCCTCGCCGCCGGCGGCTACATCTTCGCCGACGCCTTCGACCGTGTTGCAGGCTACCAGAAAAACTGTGGCCAGCGCCAGAACGGGTATGCTGATCAATTTCTTCATTTCATATTCCTTTTTCAGTCAGCTGCAGATGTTATCAAAACGCGCTGCCGGCGTGCGAGTTCCGTAAGGCTCCGCCAATTTTTCATAGCGACAGTGCCACGGGAACTTTCCGGGAACCTCAACGTTTATAGTATGGGAGACCTGACATATGAAACTCGGTATGATTGTGAATGAAAAATCCGGCTCCGTCCCGGAAGATGGGCGTGCGCAGCTTGAGCGCGTTATCGCAGAAGCGGGTCATGAGCCGATCTCTGCGCCTGATCTTGAGGCTGATCTTGAAAAGCAGGTTGCGGACCTGATGGCTAAAGGCGTGGAAACGATTGCAGTCTGGGGGGGTGATGGCACGATCTCTTGCGTCCTCCAGAGGGCAGGTGGAAGTATGCCTATCCTGGTATTGCCAGGCGGGACCATGAACCTCCTCCCGAAAAGACTGCATAATGGAGAGATGGACTGGAAGAAGATTGTTCAGTCCGTACTGGAGAGCCCGAGACCTACATGGATCTCCGCAGGCGAAGTTTCCGGGCAGAGATTTTATGTGGCTGCGCTGTTTGGTCAGTTGACGCATATAGGGGCATCCCGGGAAGCTGTGCGTGAGGGGGCCTTGCTTGAGGCAGTCAGTATTCTGACGGATAGGGACGCTCTAGATATTGACAGTAGTATCCATATTGAAGTGGACCAGCCTGACAAGCACAGGGAGTTTCCTGCGACTGCCGCGGCGGTTATTCCTGCGGAGCAGGGCGGGCTGGAAATTGCCGTCATTGCCCCTGACAGTCACCTCGACCTTGCGGCATCCGCTCTGGATGCAATGGTCAGGGGATGGCGCGAGGGGGCGCATTTCCACGCAGACGGCGCCAGTGCAATCCGTATGCGTCATGCCGAGGGAAAACCTATTCCGGCAACAATCGACGGTGAGCCTTGCGAGCCGGGTGAAAGTCTCAGTATTTCATATATCCAGAAGGCTGCCTGCGTTCTGGTGGCTGGAGGTGAGGCATGAGGATCGCTCACTTTGCGGACCTGCATTTCGGCCGCGAAGACAGGAAAGCCCTTCAGGCAGCCAGCGATCTTGTACAGGAGTTGGAGGTCGATGCGATTGTTATCGCGGGAGATCTGACTCAACGGGGCAAACGTGAAGAGTTTGACGCGGCGCAGACTTGGCTATCGCAGTTTCATACGCCCATCCTCTGTGTTCCTGGGAATCATGATACACCATTGATGAACCTGCCTGCGCGCGCTGCCGATGCTTTTGGCCGGTATGATCGCTACTTCGGGGGGCGCTCAGTTCCGCTGGACATTGATGGTGTTTCAATCCGTGGGCTGAACACGGCGCGCGGATGGCAAACCCGAATGAACTGGGCCGAAGGGCGTGTTAATCTTGATGATCTCGACAGCGCTATCGGCCCGGCGGAAGGGGGTGGGCTGCGGATAATCGCCTGCCACCATCCTTTCATCTCTCCAGCCAAGGCGAGTTTGCAGACTGCAACCAAGCGCGGAGAAGAAGCAAGCCGGCGCGTTGCAGAAAGTCCCGTGCAGATAATCATGACAGGTCATGTGCATACACCGCATGCTGAAGTGATACGCGATGGCGCCGGCGGCTATATTGCGATTACGGCTGGCACATTGTCCACCCGGCTAAGGGCGCAGCCTCCGGCATTCAACATTCTGTCCATTCGCGATGGTATCGCGGTGCTGAATGTTCAGAGCTTTCGGGACGGGAGCTTTCATGAGAGTACGCATGGCTGCTGGGATATAACCTCTCTGGAACCGATCAGTACACCGCGCGTTGTCTCGATATAATCATGTAAGGAGCGGAACAATGCGTACATCACTAATGGGAATGAGCATGGCTGTCTTCGCCGGCATGGCGTTGGCCGCCTGCGGGAATGAACCGGACCCGATTGCGCCAGTTGATCCGTCTTTTGATCGGGCTCTGGAATCTACCGGTACAGATGATCAGGATGTCATGTTTCAAGACACGCCCGTGCCCGGAACTGAAGCTATTCCCCCCATCGGGTCCGAACCGGGTGAAATTCCGGAAGTGATGGAAGAGGCAACTCCGGCGCCTGGCAGCGATACGACGACTGATATGCTGGGTGAACCAGGCTTGACGGACCCGCAGCCTGATGAAGGCCTTGGCACACCGCAGTAAGGGGAGCTGGCCATCAACAGCCAGCTTTGTGATGGTGCCAGGCGTGGGGAGATTTCTCCCCGCGCCTTTCATGCATTTGGCAGCATTCCCCAAGGATAGTCTGACAGAATCCATCTTCGATTTTGCTTCCGCCCGGCCTAGCGTGAGCCTGATAGAACACTTGTATCGAGGAAACGAAGCAGATGTCCCAGACCTACACGATGACCATCAACGGCCAGGCGGTTTCAGTAAGCGAAACCTTCGGGGTGGAAAATCCGGCGACCGGCGCGGTTTTTGCGCAGGCGCCCGATTGCACCCAGGTGCAGTTGGATGAGGCGGTTGCGGCGGCGCGTGCGGCCCTGCCTGGCTGGAAGGCAACGCCGATTGAGCAGCGGCGTCAGGCATTGCAGGCGATTGCAGGTGTGATCGCGCAGAATGGGGAAGAACTCGCCCGCTTGCTGACCCAGGAGCAGGGCAAACCCCATCCCGACGCAATGGGGGATGTGCTCGGTGGCGCGCATTGGCTGATGGAAACCACCAAGCTTGATATACCCGAGCATGTTTCCGAAGATTCGCCGGAGCGTCTGGCGGTAACCCGCTACGGTCCGATTGGCGTGGTGGCAGCGATTGTGCCGTGGAACTTCCCGATCATCCTGATGATGTTCAAGCTCGCGCCTGCGCTGCTGGCGGGCAATACGGTGGTTGTGAAGCCAGCGCCGACGACGCCGCTGACCACGCTGAAGATTGGCGAACTGATCCGGGGTATTCTGCCGCCGGGCGTTGTGAACGTGATTTCGGGCGGCGACCGGCTCGGCCCGTGGCTGACGGCTCATACCGATATCGACAAGGTAAGTTTCACCGGATCGACTGAAACCGGCAAGAAAGTGATGGCGAGCGCCGCAAAAGACCTGAAGAAGGTAACGCTGGAACTCGGCGGAAATGACGCGGCCATCGTGATGCCGGATGTGGATGTGAAGGCGGTGGCAGAGCAGCTGTTCTGGGCGGCATTCCGCAATGCCGGCCAGATCTGCATTGCGACCAAGCGGATGTATATCCATAAGGACGTGTACGAACCTTTGAAGGCAGCCATTGTCGAATATGCCGGCAGCGTGAAGGTGGGCGATGGGGCAGAGCAGGGAACGCAGATCGGCCCAATCCAGAACAAGGCGCAGTATAACCGGGTTCTGGAGCTGATCCAGGACGCCAAGGACAAGGGTTACAAATTCCTGATCGGGGGTAATTCCTCCAATGTTCCCGGCTATTTCGTGCCGGTGACGATCCTGGATAATCCGCCTGAAGATGCGCGCATCGTGCAGGAGGAGCAGTTCGGGCCGGTACTGCCGCTTATGTCGTTTGACGATATTGATGAAGTTGTTGGCCGGGCTAATGCCAGCATTTACGGGCTTGGCGCGTCGATCTGGACGAAGGATCTCGACCGGGCGCAGGTGCTTGCCTCGCAGCTTCAGGCTGGCACGGTCTGGATCAATGAGAGCCAGCACCTTTCACCGCATGCCGCTTTTGGCGGGCACAAGCAGTCGGGCGTCGGTGTGGAAGGTGGACAGGATGGCCTTCTGGAATTCTGCCAGGCGCAGACGGTGTTCATGCGCCGGGGCTGATTTTTCCCCGGATCTGACAGAGCTAAACCCCTCCGGCAACGGAGGGGTTTTTGTTTGGGGATGCGGGTTTGGCCGGAACGCGGGGGCGCGGCCGGTTTGGTGTTTCGATTGAGAGCGCCCCACTGTGTGGGGAGGGGCTGCTCGCGGCTAGGAGGTGTCGAGCGGGCGCCCGCTTATCCTTCGGCTTCCCTCAGGATGAGCTTCGAGGGGAAGGCCCTCGGGAATCTCCATTGGAGGAAATTCTGAAAACTCCAAGGAAACTCCAACCATGTTTGGAGGAATGCTGCTTTGCCAGACGGGATCGTCCCAGTTGGGCTTGGTGAGGTCTGGTTTTTGGTAGGTAGTGACCTTGTCGCCGATCTGGACCGTGTAGAGGTTTCCCCAGCGGGTGACGGCGACGAGGAGGGGGCGGTGGGACTCTTTCTGCCAGCTTGTGAACAGCTGCAATTGTATCCAGAGCCAGCCCCAGAAGAGGGGGTGGACGTAGGCGTACATGCGGGCGTGTTCGGGGGACATGGCTGGAGTATATGTCAGCCGGCGGAGGGGGTGGGGAAAGAAAGTTTTATTGGCGCAGATGCAGCAGGTTTGGGGAGAATAATGTTGGATAGCTGGCGCTTCTGCGGATAGCTGCCCCACGGCGCGGCGCGGTCAATCCCGGACAGATTGGGACAGATCGGGACACTTCCGGACACTTTGGGTCAAACCCCGGACGGAAATTACCCAAGACTGACCTTTGCCGCGTCTCGCTCCCGCTCTGCCTCCCGGAAAGTTCGCAGCTCTGCGGCAACGACGCCGGAGAGGATGTAGAGGCCGATCAGGTTTGGCACCGAGAGGAGGAAGAAGAGGCTGTCGATGATGTTGAGGACGGTGGTGACGTCCGCGATCGTGCCCAGCGGCAGGAGGAGGCAGAAGAGGGTGAGGTAGATGCGCCGGATGAGGGGGCGGGGGCCGAAGAGATAGGCGCAGATCTGGAGGCCGTAATAGCCGACCGCCAGGATGGTGGAGAAGGCGAAGAGGCAGACGGCGACCGCCAGGATGCCGGGGAACCAGGACGACACCGTGCCGAAGGCGGCTGAGGTCATGGCGATGTCCTTGTGGCCATCCTGCCAGACGCCGGTGGTGACGATGACAAGGGCGGTGGCCGTGCAGACGATCACCGTGTCGATGAAGGGCTCCAGCAGGGCGACGAAACCTTCCGAGGCCGGGTAGCGCGTCTTGGCGGCGGCGTGGGCGATGGAGGCGGCGCCGATGCCGGCTTCATTGGAGAAGACGGCGCGGCGCATGCCCGCGACGAAGGCGCCGATGAGGCCGCCGACGGCCGCTTCGGGCGTGAAGGCGTGGACGACGATGGTGGCGAGGGCGCCGGGGATAGCGGTGACGTTCACGGCGAGGACGATGAGCGCGCCGGTCAGATAGAGGCCGCACATCAGGGGCGTGAGCTTTGACGTGATGCGCGCGATGGACGCGGCGCCGCCGAGGAGGACGATGGCGGCGAGGCCAGCGATGAGGATACCGTAGCCCAGCGCCGCAGTGTTGCTCTGCTCAAGGCCGAGGACGGTGCTGACCTGGGAATAGGACTGGTTGACCTGCACGATCTGGATGAAGGCGACGAGGGCAAAGACCGCGTAGAGCGTGCCGAGCACCTTGCCAAGACGGGGCAGGCCTTTTTCGGCAAGGCCGCGGGAGAGATACCACATCGGACCGCCGGAGACGCGCCCCGTATCGTCAATTGTGCGATAACGCACGGCGAGGACGACTTCGGCGAATTTCAGCGTCATGGCGAAGAAGCCAACAACGACCATCCAGAAGGCGGCGCCGGGGCCGCCCATCGCGATGGCGATGGCGACGCCGGCGATGTTGCCGAGGCCGACCGTGCCGGAGAGAGCGGTGGAGAGGGCCTGGAAGGGTGTCATCTCGCCGGGCGCGGTGGGATCGTAATTCCGTCCCCGGAGGATCGAGACGGCCGTGCCGAAGCCTCTCAGATTCAGGAAGCCGAGGCGCAGCGTGAAAAACACCATACCCGCAAACAGCCAGAGAACGATCAGGTTCACTTCGACCCCGAAGATGGGAACGGCAGTGAACACCATACCGATCAGCCAGTCACCGAAAGCGGCAAGAGCGTCGCGCAGCGCCTCCATCAGCCTGCCATATGCGGATAGAGATGGGAGACGGGCGGGACGAAGGTTTCCTTCACCGTGCGCGGGGAGGACCAGCGCAGGAGGTTGAACGGGCTGCCTGCCTTGTCATTCGTGCCGCTGCGGCGCCCGCCGCCGAAGGGCTGGCGGCCAACGACGGCGCCGGTCGGCTTGTCGTTGATGTAGAAGTTGCCGGCAGAGTCGCGCAGGGCAAGAGAGAGTTCATTAATGACGGTCTGGTCCTGCGCGAAGATGGCACCGGTGAGGGCATAGGGCGTGGACTGATCAACGAGGGTGAGGGTCTCGGCGAGTTTGCCATCTGGATAGGCGTAGAGCCCGAGGACTGGCCCGAAGATTTCCTCGGTCATGATGCGGGATCTGGGATCGTCGCAGGCGATAACCGTGGGCGGGATGAACCAGCCGGTTTCATCAGACGGCGTGGCGCCGGCGATTTTCCGGTAGCCGGGCGCGCTGGCGGCGTGATCGAGGAAGCCGGAAATCTGGATATAGGCGCGCTGATCGATCACGGCGCCCATGAAGTTTGTCAGGTCCGATACGTCGCCCATCGTCAGGCTGCTGACGATCTCGGCGAGGCGTTCGGTGACCGGTTTCCAGAGACTTTGCGGGATGTAGGCGCGGCTGGCGGCAGAACATTTCTGGCCCTGATAGTCGAACGCGCCGCGTACGAGGGCGGTGACCACAGCGTCAACATCCGCCGAGGCGTGGGCGAAGACGAAATCCTTGCCGCCGGTTTCCCCGACAAGGCGGGGATAGGAGCGGTAGTTGGAGACGTTGGCGCCGATGGTCTGCCAGATACGGTCAAAGGCGGCGGTGGAGCCGGTGAAGTGGACGCCGGCCAGGTGGGGGCTGGAGAGGATGGTGTTCCCGACAGCGGCAGGGCTTTCGGCCGGAAGCATGTTGATGACGCCGGGCGGGAGGCCTGCGGCTTCGAACAGGTCCATCAGGAAGGCGGCAGAATATACGGCGCGTTCGGACGGTTTCCAGACGACCGTGTTACCCATCAGCGCCGGAGCGAGGGCGAGGTTTCCCGCGATGGCGGTGAAGTTGAAGGGCGCGGCGGCGAAGACGAAACCGTCGAGCGGGCGATGCTCCAGACGGTTACGTTCGGCGGCAGAAGAAAGCGGCTGCATCGCCTCGATCTGTTCGGCAAAGGCGACGTTGAAGCGGAGGAAGTCGATCAGCTCGCAGGAGGCGTCGATCTCGGACTGGAAGGCGGTCTTGCTCTGCTGGAGCATGGTCGCGGCCAGAAGACGGTCGTTGAACGGGCCGGCGAGAAGCTCTGCGGCGCGCAGGAAGACGGCGCGGCGGGAGGCCGGCGCCATGCGCGACCAGTCATGGCGCGCGTCGAGGGCAGCCGTGATGGCGGCCTGTGCCTCGGGCGCGCCGGCGGAGGCGTAGGTGCCCAAGATATTGGCGTGCGCATGAGGCTCGCGCATGTCGGTGGACGTGCCGGTGTCGACCGCCTTGCCGTTGATGACCGGGAGGACGCGGCGCGGATTGGCGCGCTGGCGGGCGATCTCGGCGATGAGGCTCGCGCGCTCTGGCGAGCCAGGGGCGAAGCTGCGGACGGGCTGGTTCTGGGGAAGGGTCATAGGGGGCTCCTTCTGAAAGGGTAGGCTATCTGGAAGGCCGTGTCAGGATTTTCCCATCCAGGGCTGGAGGGGGTGGCCTTCGAGATGGGTGTGGATTTCGGCGCGAGAGGTTTCGGACTCGTCCTGGCCGGTCTTGAAGCGGGGCTGGAGCGCATCGATCTGCATACGGAAGCCGATGACGCCCTGGAGGAGGGCGTCAAAGCGCGGGCCGACCTGTTCGACGCTCCAGTCTGATCCCGCAGGTGTTTCCATATGGGCGACGAGGGCGCGGATGGCGGGCTCGGTGAGGGCTTCGTCCAGAGTGATGGCGCCGGAGACTTTCAGGGAGACGAAATTCCAGGTGGGCGCCCAGCCGGGCTTGGAGATCCAGCCGGGGGGGATGTAGGCGTGGGGGCCGAGGAAGAGGCAGGTGACGTGCGGGTTTTCCCGGAGGCGGGTTGTGAGGGGCGCAGACCGCGGCAGGTGACCGAGCAGCGTGGAGGGGGCGCCTTCTGCACCGGTCTCCATCAGCAGTGGCATCAGGAGGGCATCGGCTGGTTCTGCCGAGGGCACGATCCAGGCCAGCGGGTTCTCTGCGGTGAAACGGATAAGCTCGGCGTTGGGGACGGCCGTGAACAGGGCGCTCATGGGTTGAGGATCTTTGCCAGCCAGTCGGAAGCATCCTGGATGGCGCGGTCGGCGCAGTCGGAGATGCTGACGGCTTCCAGGAAGGAGTGGGTGGCACCTTTGTAGATGATGGAGGAAACTTCCACACCGGCCGCATCGAGGCGATCGGCCAGTTCGGTATTCTGGTCAGCGAGGATATCGCATTGCGCGATGCAGAGATGCACGGGCGGCAGGCCGGTCAGATCTGCCAGCAGCGGGCGGGCATAGGGATCGTCCGTGGTCGGCTTGCCAAGATAATTCACCCAGAAGTCACGCATCTCGTCGATGTTGAGCATGTAGGGCTCGCCGTCATAGCGCGTGTAGGAGGCGCGCGGCTCGGTATCGAGGGCGGCATAGTTGAGGAGAAGGGCGGCGGGGAGCGCCTCGCCGCGATCCCGAAGGCGCAGCGCGGTGGCAAGGGAAAGATTGCCGCCAGCAGAATCCCCGCCGATGGCCAGCCGGTCAACCGAGAGGCCATGAGCGTTGCCTTCCCTGCGGAGCCAGTGGATGCAGGCATCCACGTCTTCCAGCGCGCGGGGGAAGCGGTGTTCAGGGGATAGGGAATAGTCGAGGCCGACAACGGCGCAGCCGATCCGCTGAGCGTATTCGCGCATCAGGCGGTCGTGCGTGTCGATGCTGAACAGCACCCAGCCGCCGCCGTGAAGGTAGAGCAGGGTGCCTTTTCCTGCGCCAGCGGCGGGGATGTGAATGCGCGCACGCACGCCATGCGGGCCGATCTGCACCATGCGCGTTTCGGCCATGTCGGGACCGCCCTTTGACCAGGGCGCGCGGACCTGTTCGGCTATCTCGCGGCGGCGGGAGATATTCGTGGGCGGAGAAACGGCGGAGAGAGCGGTAAAGTCTGCGCCCGTGCGTTCGATAAAGCTGCGTACGTCCGGATCAATGTCATCGGTGCGGGACAAGGGCGAAACGCTCATAGGGAATGCTCTTCTGTTGTTGTTGTTTTGTATGGGCGTTCCGGCCCGTGAGGGGACTGCGGATCAGGCTTCGGCCGCGGCGGCGGTGTCAGATTTTTTCTTTGCGGCGATGCGGGGACCGCGCTTTTTCAGCCAGAGCCAGATGCCGGTGAAGCACTGCTCTGCCGTGGCCAGGCCGAGGACGAAGACAAAGAAGACCGTGAGCCAACCACCGATCTCGCCGGAGTGAAGGGGGTAGACGGCGCGGATCATGACGAGGCCCATACTGTCTGTGTAGGGATTGACTTCGTGGACCCATGCGCCGGTTGCCGCATCGAAATAGTGATAGACGGGGCCGAGATATTTGTAGTTCAGGTCGCCGCTATCGCTGAACGTCGTGCCGTAGATGTTCCAGTTCTGGTAATAGAGCATCGTGGCCGGTTTCCACTCGGCGCCGACCGCAGCAGCCTGGGCCTCGGCCAGGGAGAGGGCGTCGGCGTAGGTCAGCTGGGGGACGGCGCCTTCGGGATAGGGCGCATCCATATGGAACAGCGATTTTTCGAGCGGCGCGACCGTGGTGGCGAAGGGATCCCAGAATTCATCGAAGAAGTTCAACGTGACCGATGTGAAGGCCAGGATGAAGAGGAAGGGGAAGAGCCACAACGCACTGGCGCGGTGCAGGTCCAGCATCTGACGCGCGAAGCTGCGCTTGGGGCTGTAGGTCCAGGCGGGCCACCAGTTCTTGAAGAAGGGGCCTTTGCGGGGGAAGGTGAGATAAAGGCCCACGCCGGCACTGATCAGCCAGCCGAGCGCGACAAAGCCCATGAATATGCGGCCTGCATCGCCGACCAGAAGATTATAGTGCAGCTCCAGGATCAGCGGAATGATCTGGCGGTTTGACAGGCCGGGGTCCATGCTCCTTGTGCCGACGGATTCTCCGTTGGCGGGGTTCAGGAAGACTTCTTCATACCCCAGCGCGGCCTGGCCCGGTTTGGGCGCGACGGTGATGAGGATGTTCTCGGCAGCGTCAGCACGGAGCGGGAAGCCTGTGACCTGGATGTCGGGGTTGGCGGCTTCATAGAGGGCGACTGCATCAAGCGGGGCGAGGCGTTCGGCGGCCACGCCTGTATACGTGAAGAGGTCGTCATTGGCCCAGCGGTCAATCGTGGAGCGCGCGGTCAGCACGCTGCCGGTGATGGCGGCGATAAACAGGAACAGCGCCGTTATGATGCCGAACCAGCGATGCAGCACCAACCATGTATTCTTGTTTGCTATGCTTGCCATCAGCCGTCTCTCCCGCAATTTTTCAATGGAAACGATAG
>JBKBIZ010000045.1:0-22763 GCA_046293975.1 Hyphomonas sp.
CGCCTCTGACAAGCTGACCCAGTTTGTTGACCTGATGCGCCCGCTCGGCCTTGTCGAGGTGAGCCGCACGGGCGTCCTCTCGATCAAGCGCGGCAAGGAGAAGGGATGATGGTTCACCGCCTGCTTCTATTGGCTTCCGCGCTGGCCGCCCTGCCCCTGGCGGCAGCGGCGCAGGCGAACATGTGCGCTCCTTCCACGAATGATCAGGCCCGCCTTGAGTGTGATCTTGCGCGCGCCTCAGCCATTTCCACCAATGGTGAGCGGCTGTTCGGAACCGCTTCAGAAGAATGGCTGAGGATCGTCGATACCGAATCCTCCAGCGGCGCGTCCTATGTCTATTACGTCATCGAAGAAGGCCCTTACCTGCTACTCGAAGCAAGGTCTGTTCCCGGCATTGGCGCTGCCGGAAAGGCGCCCGCCTGCCAGCTGCGCACGGCGCTGCCCCTGGATGTTGCCGGGAAGATCAGGGACGCAGTCGCCAGCGTTGCGGCCGCACCGCCTGAAAATTATGGCCCCCGCGAGGTGGTCACCGTGAACGCCGATGGCTCACGCAGCATCCGGCTGATCGTCGACAGCCACGACATCATCACCCGCATAAAGACGGGCGATGGCATCCTGAACTTCTCACGCCTGGCCGGCACAGAGGATGACATCACCGCTCTCAACAATCTCGTCATTGGTGTCGCCAATTTCAGCGGCGACTGGAACTGCGACGCCGTCTGACCTGACAAGCCCCTCCCTCAACTTTCATCCACCGGAGCTTTAGCAAGCACATGAAGATCTATTACGAAAAAGACGCGGACATCTCGCTGATCCAGAAACTGAAGGTCGCCGTGGTCGGCTATGGCAGCCAGGGCCATGCCCATGCGCTGAACCTGAAGGATTCCGGCGTCAAGCAGATCAAGGTTGCCCTCCAGGAAGGCTCCGCCTCGCGCAAGAAAGCCGAAGCGGCTGGCCTGGAAGTTGTAAACGTTGCTGACGCGGCCAAATGGGCCGATGTGCTGATGATCCTCGTGCCGGACGAAAAGCAGGCTGTACTTTACGCCAATGAGATCGAGCCCCACCTGCGCGCCGGTCAACACCTGATGTTCGGTCACGGCTTCAACATCCATTACAACCTGATCCGTCCGCGCGCTGACGTTGACGTGTCGCTGTCGGCGCCCAAGGGCCCCGGCCACACGCTGCGCAACCAGTACCAGATGGGTTTTGGCCTGCCGGGCCTGATCGCCATCCATCAGGACGCAACGGGCAGCGCGCAGGCTGTTGCCCTCTCCTACTCGAAAGCCATTGGCAACACCCGCGCCGGTGTGATCGAGACATCCTTCCGTGAAGAGACTGAAACCGACCTCTTCGGTGAGCAGGCTGTGCTCTGCGGTGGTATCGTCGAGCTGATCAAGGCCGGCTATGAGACGCTGGTGGAAGCGGGTTACGCGCCGGAGATGGCTTACTTCGAGTGCCTCCACGAGACCAAGCTGATCGTCGACCTGATCTATGAAGGCGGCATCGCCAACATGAACTATTCGATCTCCAACACCGCCGAATATGGCGAATATGTCACCGGGCCGCGCCTTGTGAACGCGGAGACGAAGAAGGAAATGAAGAAGGTGCTCGAAGACATCCAGAACGGCACCTTTGCCCGTAACTGGGTTCTGGAAAATCAGGCTGGCGCGCCGGGCTTCCACGCCATGCGCCAGCGCATGAGCAGCCACCCGATCGAAGAAGTCGGCGAAAAGCTGCGCGGCATGATGCACTGGGCGCAGAATGACCGCCTCGTCGACAAGAGCCGCAACTAGGGCGCAGGCCATATATGACTGACCGGTCTCCGCCTCATTCGGCTTTCACGCACCGCCTTGCGGTTGCTGCCGACGAGGCGGAGATCAGTTCCCTGATGAATGTGGCCATCGGCGAATTGCAAAAGGGCTTCCTCAGCCCGGAGCAGATCGCCGTGTCGCGCTCCATCATGGGGCTCGACCGGACGCTGATCGCCGACGGAACCTATTTCCTGATCCATAACACCGAGACCGGCAGGCTCGCCGCATCAGGCGGATGGAGCCGCCGGGCGACCCTCTATGGCGGCGACCATACCGCCGCCCAGCGCAATGACGCGCTGCTTCGTCCGGGCACGGACGCTGCCCGCATCCGCGCGATGTATACCCATCCGGATTTCACCCGCCGAGGCCTTGGCCGGATGATCCTCACGCTCTGCGAAGAAGCTGCCGCCGCTGAAGGCTTCACACAGCTGGAGATGGGCGCAACGCTGGCGGGCGTGCCGCTCTATGAAGCGTGCGGGTACCGTTTGATCGAGCATACCATCGGCGCTTCGGCAGGCGGCGTAGAGGTGCCGGTGCTGCGTATGGGCAAGGCGATTGGGCAGGAGGCCTAATCGGCTGCGCGGTTAAGATCGACATTGCCGGAAACGCCCGGCACACGGCCTTTCATCGAATACTGCCAGATCGCATAAGGCAGGCGCGGCGGCCCCTCCAATGAGCGAACCCAGAGGGGGTGGGCGTCAAAGCCTTCCCCTTCCAGCCATTCGGCATGGAAGGCAGGCGTCGTGTAGATGACCGGCACGGCGCCGTATTCTTCCTCAAGCTCGGCGAGGAATACTTTGATATCCGCGATCGTTTCAGCGCGCGTGCCGCGCGGCGTGCAGTTGTGCGCGTGTTCGAGATCGACAGCCGGCGGAAGGGCATCGCCGCGTACTTCGACCTGACGGATGAAATTGGCGGCCTGGCGGCGTCCATCCTGGCAGAGAAGGTAGAAATGATAGGCGCCCGCCTGCCAGTGATGGCGCAGGGCGCCCTGCCAGTTTTCCTGGAAGCGGGTGTCGATATGCCCCTCGCCCTCGGTCGCCTTCAGATACACGAAAGCGAAACCGGCGGTGGAGAGGCGCGGCCAGTCCACGGCGCCATTATGGTGGGAAAGATCGAGGCCTTCTGCGCCGGGCGCGAGCGAAAAGGCGTCAATCTCCTCGACAGGCGCGCCACTTGGCCCACAGGATGCAAGCAGGACCAGCGTGGACAATACCGAAACAAGGCGCACCGGCACTTTCATGAGCCCGCGCCCTGCCGGATTGTCCCGATCTGGATCACCTTGGGCATGATGTACCTCATTACCGGGAAGACATAGGGGAAAGCAGGATGGCCGCAAACAAGGCAAGGAACACACCGCCTCCGGCGCCTCTGCCCACAAATCCCGGTCCTGCGGCCAGCCCGGGGAATGTTATCGCGGCAGGCTGCCGTGTCATCGGCAATATGACAATTTCCGGCTCACTCCGCCTGGGTGGTGACGTTCTGGGAGACGTACACTGCGCGGGCGCGCTGACAGTGGATGCCGGAGCCAACATCCAGGGCCGTGTCAGCGCCAGCGACATTACCGTCCTCGGCAAGATCGTCGGCGAGATCGTGGCCACCCGCCGGATTGAAGTGGGCAGGGGCGCCCATATCGAAGGCTCAATCTTCGCCCCTTCAATGCGGGTGGAGGGCAATGCCTGCGTCGACGGAGACCTTCTGATATCGCCAGAGCGTTCACCCGCACATGTCGAGCGGGCGAAAAATCTCTCGATACTCAAACCGGCGGCTCAGGCGCTGCCAGAGAGCACCGGTGTCTAGTTACTGCGCAGGTCACGCAGGCGTTGCAGGGATCTGTCATTGGGGTCGAACGCACCGAGCGTCTGCACGCGCTCACAAGCCCATTCATACTCTTTTGCGCACGCCTCATTCAGTGCGCGTGTCCCGCCCTGAACATCCTTGGGACCGCCGGTGCCAGTATAAGCCATGTTGCCCCAGGCCGCGCAGCCGCTGACTTCGCCCAGATCACAGGATTTCTTGTAGAGGCGACGGCCTTCGGTTGCGTTCGCCGCTACGCCCCTGCCCTGCACCGTCAGATAGGCCAGCCCCGCGCAACCGCGGCCGTCCTTTGCGTCGCAAACCTTCTTGTAGTTGCCCGCTGCGGCTGAGAGATCCTGAACACCGCCATGCCCCCGGCGCTGCAACTCCGCCAACTCATAGCAGGCCTGATACTCGCGGCCGGCACATTTTGTCCTCGCAGCCTCGCGGGCAGCCTTGAGCTTGGCAAAATCGGTCTCTGCCTTTTCGTAGGCGAATTCTGCCTGGGAGCGCTCGACGCGTCCGCCAATACCCTGCGCGCTGGCCGGCAGGGCGAGCGCCGCAGTCATAATGGCCGCGCTCAGCATCATGAGAACCTTTTTCATGGCTCAGGTCTCCTTTTCCTTGTGAGCTATTCTAGCGGCAGATTTAGGCAAGGCTGGGGCAAGCCTCCAGAGAATGCAGTAGCCGCGCAGGGCAGGCAGGACTAGCATTGGCAAAGACACTCAAAAGTTCATGGGAGAAACAAAGATGGCTGCAACAGATCAGGTGCCCGTCGGCTCAGGTTTTCACGCCAAGAGCACGGCCGGGGAAGTTGTTCAGGGGATCGACCTTTCCGGAAAGCACGCAGTTGTGACCGGGGGGTATTCCGGCATCGGACTGGAAACCGTGCGCGCGCTGGCCGGCGCCGGCGCCAAGGTGACTGTGCCTGCCCGCCGGCCGGATGCGGCGAAGGATGCCCTCGCCGGCATCAGCGGCGTGACCGTCGCCGCGATGGATCTGGCCGATATCGCCAGCGTGCGCGGGTTTGCCCAGGACTATGCCGCCGCTAACTCAAAGCTGCACCTTATGATCAACAATGCCGGGATCATGGCCTGCCCGCTCACCCGCGTCGGCCCCGGCTGGGAAGCTCAGTTCGGCACCAACCATCTTGGCCATCTTGCGCTCTATCAGGGGCTCCTGCCTTCCCTGCGGGCCGCAGACGGCGCGCGGGTCGTGGCGCTGTCGTCGACGGGGCATGTCCGCTCCGATGTGATCTGGGACGACCCCCATTATCAATCGCGGGCCTATGACAAATGGGAAGCCTACGGACAGTCAAAGTCATCCAATGCACTGTTTGCACTGGGCGTAGACCTTCGCGAACGGGGCAATGGCATCCGGGCCTTTTCGGTCCATCCCGGCGGGATCTTCACCAACCTTCAGCGCCACCTGCCCGATGAGGAGATGGTTGCCCTCGGCTGGAAAAGTCCCGATGGCACCATCCCGGAGATGATCCAGGCGATGTTCAAGACACCCGAGCAGGGCGCCTCCACCACCGTCTGGGCTGCAACAGCGCCCAAGCTGGCGGGCAAAGGCGGGGTCTATTGCGAAGACTGCGATATCGCGCGCGCCGCCAAGCCTGACAGCAAACGCTGGGAGCACGCCCGTGAATGGATCAGCGATGACGCGCGCGCGGAGAAATTGTGGGCGATGAGCGACACATTCCTAGCCAGCGCATAAGGCCCTGCCGGGTTCAGATTGACGCCAAAACGCTTTCAGCGCACGAGATCGCCATGAGTGAAACGCAACTCCCAGCCTCTGCCCGGCCAACTTCGCGGCGTACGATCTTTATGGGGCTCGTGCTCATTCTGGCGATCGTCGGCGTGTTTGCGGCGGGCCGTATGGGCCTGCTGCCTGACGCGGGCACTGTGATCGGCTGGATGGAGACGCTTCGCGAAAGCCCGTGGGGCCTGGCCGCGGTGGTGGCGGTCTATTGCGTCGCGGCCTTCATGGGCATCCCGCAATTTGCGCTGATCGCAGCGACGGTCGCCGTGTTCGGGCCCTGGTATGGGGCAGGCTATTCCTGGGTGGCCAATATGGTTTCCGGGGCGCTCACTTTCTGGGTTGGCAGAGCCGCCGGCGAGCAGGCTTTCCGCCGCTATGCCGGGAAAAGCGCGCAGAAACTTTCGCGCTTTGTCGGGCGTAACGCGCTGGTGACGAGCGCCATCGTGCGCAATGTGCCAACCGGGCCATTCCTTCTGGTGAACATGGCGTTTGGCGTCAGCAATGCAAAATTCCGCGACTACTGGATCGGCCTTGGCCTTGGCATCATTCCAAAGATTGCCCTGATCGCCTTTGCCGGGCGTAGCCTTCTGGCCGCGCTTCAGGGCAATCTCCTAATGGCGATCCTCGCCGGGGTTGCGGCCATTGCCGTCTACGCTGGCGGCTATTTCTATTTCCGGCGCAGGGCAGCCCGCACAGGGCAAAATATTGCCGAGGCCGCAGCATCACCGGTTGACAGCACCAGCCAAGCCGGTGATTAGAATGCCCATGCGCAAATTTCTGCCCCTTCTCCTTCTGCTTACCGGCCCCTGGCCGGGGACGGACGCCCAAGTCTGAGGGTGGCCGCGCGACCAGGGGATTTGAGAATAAGAACCGCTTTGTTCCCTCCTCTCCGCTGAGCTACGCAAAACCATGACCTCCAAGACCACCGCTGCGACCGCTGCAAAAAAACCTCGCGTACTGATTTTTGACACCACGATGCGCGATGGCGAACAATCGCCTGGCGCATCCATGACAATCAATGAAAAACTGGAACTGGCAACTGTGCTGGAAAGCATGGGGGTCGACATCATCGAGGCCGGCTTCCCGGCGGCCTCCGATGGAGACTTTGCCGCCGTCAGCGCGATTGCCGCCCAATCCAAAAGCGCTGTTATCTGCGGGCTCGCGCGCTCTACGCCCAATGACATCGACCGCTGCGGCGAGGCTGTCCGCAAGTCAGCCCGCCCCCGCATCCACACCTTCATCTCCACCAGCCCCGTGCACATGAAGCACAAGCTGAAGATGGGGCCTAACGCCGTTCTCGAAGCAGTCGGGCGCTCGGTCTCTCAAGCCCGCAATCTGGTAGACGATGTGGAATGGAGCGCGGAAGACGCGACCCGCACCGAGTTCGACTTCCTGTGCAAATGCATCGACACCGCCATCGCCTCAGGCGCGACCACCATCAACGTGCCCGATACGGTGGGCTATTCCCACCCGCATGAATATGGCGAGCTTATCCGCAGACTGATCGAAAACATTCCAAATTCGGACAAGGTAATCTGGTCAGCACACTGTCATAATGACCTTGGCCTGGCGGTTGCAAACTCATTGGCGGCAATGGCCAATGGCGTGCGTCAGATCGAGTGCACAATCAACGGTCTCGGAGAGCGGGCGGGCAATGCCGCGCTCGAAGAGGTCGTCATGGCGATGAAGGTGCGCGGCGATACCCTGCCCTACGAGACCAGCATCGACACTTCTTATCTGGCACGCGCCTCGGCAATGGTCAGCCGCATCACCGGCTTCCCGGTGCAGTATAACAAGGCCATCGTCGGCAAGAACGCCTTCGCGCATGAAAGCGGCATCCACCAGGATGGCATGCTGAAGAATTCCGAGACCTATGAGATCATGAAGCCCGAGGATGTCGGCGTGGCGAAGACCTCGCTGGTCATGGGCAAGCTGTCAGGCCGCAACGCCTTCCGCGACAAGCTGGAATCCATGGGCTACATGCTCGAAGCCGACGCGCTGAACGATGCCTTCAAGCGCTTCAAGGATCTGGCCGACCGCAAGAAGCATGTCTTCGATGACGACATCATCGCGCTGGTCGACGAACAGCTGGCGGCGGAAGGCGAGCGGATTGCCTTCAAACGTCTGCGGGTCGTGGCTGGCACCGAAGGTCCGCAGACGGCAGAAATTGATCTCGTGATCGACGGCGAGGAAAAATACTCCATCGCACGCGGCAATGGCCCGGTTGATGCCGTGTTCAACGCCATCCGCCAGCTCGTGCCCCATCAGGTCATTCTGGAACTTTACCAGGTGCACGCCGTCACCGGCGGCACCGACGCGCAGGCAACCGTCTCTGTACGGCTGAATGGCGACGGCATCATGGCAACGGGCCGATCATCTGATCCCGATACGCTGGTGGCGAGCGCCAAGGCCTATCTGCACGCGCTCAACAAGTTTGAAGTTCGCAAGGCGAAACGCAAGGCGGCCTGAAACCAGGCTGATCAGCCCCCGTCCCGCTCCCCGAAGCCATCAGCGACCAGCGCGGCGATGGCTTCAACCGCCTCTGTGGCCTGCACGCCCGTGCCCGACAGTTCGATCTCGCAGCCGGTATGGGCGACGAGCATCAGGAGATCCATGATCGAGCGGGCGTCGGCCTGCTCGCCCTCATGGCGAACAATCACCTTGGCATCATATTCAGCCGCAAGCTTGGCCACCTTCGCCGAAGCGCGGGCATGCAGCCCCTTGCGATTGACGATGGTGACACGGGCGGAAGCCGCCGGAACGGACGTCGACATCAGGGCAGCCGGGCGAAGAGTTCGGACGCAATGGTCACATATTTCCGGCCGGCTTCGGCCGCCGCGATGGCGGCCTCTTCAAGGCTGAGCACTTCGCGGATTTCGGCCAGCTTGATGAGCATCGGCAGGTTTGCGCCGGAGACGATTTCCATAGGCACGCTGCCACGGATGGAGAGGACAAGATTGGAAGGCGTGCCGCCGAACATGTCGGTCAATACAATGACCCCGCGCCCGGCATCGCAGGCTTTGACCGCCGCCAGGATCTGCTCGCGCTTGAGATCCAGGTCATCGTCAGAATCAATAGAAACTACGCGCGCACGCCAAAGTTTGCCCACAACATGCTCCGCTGCCGCGACGAGCTCGTGGGCCAATTTTCCATGGCTGACAACAACAATGCCGATCATTCCGCGACTGGGATACAACCCTGAACGTTAAACTACCGTCACGTTGTCACGATGCTGCGCCGCGTCAAGGCGCATTCGGCTGGTAATAAGGCGCTTTCCTCAGCCGGTGTGGCCGAGACCCAACACATCGTTCATATCGTAAAGGCCGGGAGGTTGACCGGCAGCCCAGGCGGCCGCATGCAGCGCGCCTTCGGCAAAAACCGAGCGATCCAGTGCCGTATGGGAAAGGCGGATCAGTTCCTTTTCAGAGCCGAACGTCACTTCATGCTCCCCGATAACCCCGCCCGCGCGGCGCACGGAAAAGCCGATCTGGCCAGTCTCGCGCTGGGCATCGGGACCATCATAGGGGCCCGCACGCAGATCACTGAGACGGGCGCCCCTGCCCTCTGCGGCCGCCGCGCCGAGCATCAGCGCGGTGCCCGAAGGCGCGTCGGCTTTCATTCGGTGATGGGTTTCCAGAACTTCGATATCCCAGTCCGTGCCCAGACGGCTGGCGGCCAGGCGCGTCACCGCTTCCAGCAGGTTCACTCCGATGGAGAAATTGCCCGCCTTGACGATGGCGAAACGCGAGGCGGCCTCCGCGATGGCGTCTTCCTCTGCGGCGGAAAATCCCGTTGTGCCAATCACCGCCGCGCGGACGCTGGTGCCCGCCAGCGTCTCAAGCGCAGCGAGTGTTGCCTCCGGCCGCGTGAAGTCAATCCAGACAGCAGCGCCGTCGGCCGCGTCCACAACCTCTGCGACGGGTTTGAGACCGATAGGCCGGCGCCCGGCCAGGATGCCGATGTCTTCGCCATAGGCATTGGCTGCGGCGACTTCCGTGCCGCCGGTAATCCTGATGCCACGATCAATCGAGACGGCCGCGAGTTGGCGGCCCATACGCCCGGCTATGCCGGCAATGGCGACACTCATGGGGCCTTCTGACTTATTCATCCAACTTCTCCGCAGCAGCGTCCGCTCTTGTCTGTTCCAGTTGCGTCCGAAGGCTGGAGAGCTCCCGCTCCCGCAGCTCGTCGGAAAAAGCGCTGGCGAACACACCGGCCGGCAGCGCCACAACGCCGATACCGGCAATCGCGATGATGCCCGCGCAGAACCGGCCGAGCGGGGTCACCGGGTAGACATCGCCATACCCCACCGTCGTCAGTGTGGCCACTGACCACCAGATGGCGCGCGGAATAGACGCAAAGGCTTCCTGATGAACGCCGCCCACGCCCTCAACGAAATAAAGCAGCACGGCGGCCACATAAACCAGCGTCACCGCAAGGGCGAGCGATGTCAGGAGCAGAGAGCTTGCCCGCCTTACCGCCGCGCCAAGTGCGTCAAAGGCCGGAATGAAGCGCGCTATCTTGATGAGCCGGGCGAGACGCAAGACACGCAAGACAAGGAGCGTTGTGCCAGACCCCATCGCCATCAAGATCAGTTCTGGCAGGAAGGCGAGCAGATCCGCAACAGAGTAGAACTTCGCCATATAGCGCAGGCGTCCGCGCAGCCCGCGATATTGCGGATCAATCCCGGCGCACCAGACGCGCGCAACGTATTCCAACGCGAAAACCGCAATGACTGTGACGTTGAAAATGTGGAAAGCCAGCTGCCAGCCTGGCACGGCCTGAAGGGTCGGCTCGGTTTCGAGCGCCAGAAAGAGAAAGCTGAGAATGACGAGCCCAACGATGCAGGCATTCGTCATCGAGAGACCTGACCGGCGCGCCTCGGGCGCTAATGCTTCGTAGAGCTGCCGTTTCAGTCCCATCCCAGCCGTCCCCTTGCTGCATGCTTTAGCCTCTTAGCACACCGCCGGTTCCCTTGGCGACCGAAGCGACGATGCGCTCGATCACCTGCTGGATCTGGTCATCCTTCAGCGCTTCCTTCGGCTGGAGCATGATTTCGATGGCCACCGACTTCCTGCCCTCGCCGACGCCCGGCCCCTGATAGACGTCGAACACGTCCACAGAGGTGATGAGCTGTTTCTCAGCAGCCTGAGCATGGCGCACGATGTCTCCGGCCGCAACGCCCGCATCGACCACGAAAGCAAGGTCGCGGCGAATGGGGGTCAGCTCAGCGCGTTCGAGCACCGGCTTGGTCTTGGTCGACTTCACCTTCATCACCGGCAGCGCGTTGAGATTGAGCTCAAACGCATAGACCGGGCCTTCGACATCCAGCGCCTTGAGCACGCCAGGATGCAGCGCGCCGAAATTGGCGACCGTCATCTTCGGGCCGAGCTTGAGGCTGGCGGCCTGGCCGGGATGCCAGTGGGGCTGGGTCGGCGGGGATACCTGAAAGCGGTCTCCCGGCTGGCCAAGCGCAGCAAGCAACGCGAAGAGATCAGCCTTTGCGGCGTAGGCGTCATAGGGAGCGGCGCGGCCCTGCCAATGGCGCTCGGCCGCTGGCAGCACGAGACCGGCAATCACCGTACGCTGATCTTTGGGGCCATCGCCAAGATAGATGGGGCCCGCTTCAAAGAGGCGGATGGTCCGCTCACCGCGATTGCGGGCGCGCTGAGCCGCCTGAGCCAGATTGCCCAGCGGCGAGGGGCGCATATAGTTGAGCTCGCTGGCGACGGGGTTGGTGACGCCAAGCGCGTCTTCGGTCTTGCCGAAGAGCGCGGCATGTTCCCGCGCCATGAAGCTCCATGTCACCGCCTCAAGGAAACCGCGTGCGGCCATGACCCGGCGCGAGATCGCCACGCGCGCCTGGCGCGGCGTGGTGATCACCCGGCGCCCGCCTTCGGGCAGCGGCAGAGATGTCGTCGGGAGTTGGTCAAACCCGATCAGGCGGGCGATTTCCTCAACGATATCTGCCGATTGCTCCATGTCGAAGCGGTGCGAAGGGGGCAGCAGATACCACGCATCGCCTGCATCCTCGATATCGAATTCGAGATCCTTGAGGATACGCTTCATTTCCGCTGGCTTGACGACGAGGCCCGTGAGCCGCTCGACATCAACCGGATAGAAGGTCACCTTCTTGGTCCGCACAGAGATTGATCCGGCGATCTTCGCCTTCGATACCTGACCGCCGCCATATTCGAGGATCAGCGCAATGGCGAGATTAAGGCCATCGAAACAGCTTTGCGGATCAACGCCGCGCTCGAAGCGGTAACGGGCGTCCGAATGAATGCCGGTGGCGCGGCCCGTGCGCGCGGTGCGCAGGGGATCGAACCAGGCCGCTTCAATGAACACGTCGGTGGTCTCGGCCGACACCGCAGTGGAAACGCCGCCCATGACGCCGCCGAGGCCAATCGCGCCGGAATTGTCGGCAATCACGCACATGTCCTCCGTGATCGGATAGGTCTTGCCATCCAGCGCGTCGAGGGTTTCCCCTGCCCGGCCGAGGCGGGCGACAACGGCGCCGGACAGCTTTGCTGCGTCATAGACGTGCAGCGGGCGGGCGCGGTCGAGCGAGATATAGTTGGTGACGTCCACCAGCAGGGATTTGGGCTGGAGACCGGCGGCCTTGAGGCGCGCCTGCATCCAGTCCGGAGACGGACCATTCGTGACGCCGCGGATCACCGCGCCGGCAAACATCGGGCAGGCCTCTGTGGCCTCAAGCTTGATGTCCACCGGGCAGTCATAACTGCCATTGATCTTCTTGGGGTCGTTGCGCAGGAACCGCCCTGCCCCGGCGGCTGCCAGATCGCGCGCAATCCCCTGCACGCCGAGCCAATCGGGCCGGTTGGGGGTGACTTCAAAGTCGATCACGGGATCGTTCTGGCCGAGCGCCTCAGAAGCGGGCGTGCCGACTTTCAGGCTGTCGTCGAGATCGAGGATACCGTCATGATCATCGCCCGTTTCCAACTCGCGCGAGGAGCACATCATGCCATGGCTCTCGATGCCGCGAATGGCGCGCGGCTTCTTGTCGAGCGCAAAATCAAGACCCGGAATGAAGGTGCCGAGCGGCGCATAGATCGCCGTCATGCCCGCGCGCGCATTGGGCGCGCCGCAGACGATCTGCTTGACGCCGTCAACGGTTTCCACCGTGCAGACGCGCAGCTTGTCCGCGTCCGGATGAGGCGTTGCCTCGATCACTTTGCAGACCGTGAAAGGCGCAAGCTTTTCGCGCGGGTCAATGACCTCTTCGACCTCAAGGCCGGCCTTGAGCATCAGATCGAGAATGTCCTGAAGCGACGCCTTGGTGACAAGGTGATCGTTCAGCCAGGAAAGGGAGAACTTCATCAGCTGAGCCCTCCGCTGACGGACGGCGTAAGCCAGGGCGAGAAGCCGTAATGGCGCGACCATTGCGGATCGGCCTCGAAATAGGGGCGCAGGTCGGGCATGCCATATTTCAGCATGGCGAGACGGTCGACGCCCATGCCGAAGGCAAAGCCCTGATGCACGGCCGGATCAATGCCGCAATTGCGCAGCACATTGGGATGAACCATGCCGCAGCCAAGGATTTCCATCCAGCGGTCGCCCTCGCCAATCTCGATGGCGTCGCCCTTGCGGGAATATTTCACGTCCATCTCGGCCGAAGGCTCCGTGAACGGAAAGAAGTGCGGCCGGAAGCGCGATTCGACATTGTCCACTTCAAAGAAAGCCTTCACGAAATCAATGAGGCAGCCTTTGAGATGGCCCATATGGATGCCTTTCTCGATGACGAGCCCTTCGACCTGGTGGAACATTGGCGTGTGGGTTGCGTCCCAGTCATTGCGGTAAACCCGGCCGGGCACGAGAATGCGGATCGGCGGCTTTTCTTCCATCATCGTGCGCACCTGCACCGGGCTCGTATGTGTGCGGAGCACCTTGGGCGTATCGCCTTCCAGCGCTTTCATGAAGAAGGTGTCGTGCGTCTCGCGCGCCGGGTGGCCGATCGGGAAGTTCAGCGCCGTGAAATTGTGCCAGTCGTCTTCGATGTCGGGGCCTTCGGCCACCGTGAAGCCCATATCGCCGAAGATGGCGGCGATTTCCTCGAACACCTGCATGACGGGGTGGAGCGCGCCCACGCCCGGGCCGGGCGCGGGCGAGAGCGTGAGGTCCACGCGCTCGGTCACCAGGCGCGCCTCGAGCGCGGCGTTCTCGAGCGCTTCCTTGCGCACGCGGATTGCGCCGTCGACGCGGTCCTTCAAGGCGTTGAGCAGAGGCCCCTGCTCCTTGCGCTCTTCCGGGCTCATCTTGCCCAGCGCGCCCATCAGGGCAGACACCCGCCCCTTCTTGCCAAGCTCGGCAACACGTACAGCATCGAGCGCGGCGAGGTCGCCGGCGGAGGCGACAGCGGCAAGTGCTTCTTGTTCGATCCGGGTAATTTCGGACACTTTGAATTTCCCTTCAGGTCAGACCGTCGCGGCTTTCTAGTCGCTAGAACAAGGGCGATGCAATCAGCAAAACGCCCGCAGGCCGAAACCCACGGGCGTCTCAGGAAACGAGGCGAGGCCGGGGGCGCCGTATCAGGCGCGCGCAGCCTTCTTGCGAGCAAGACGTGCGCGCTTGGTGTTGCCAAATATGCGGATCTTCGCGCGTTTCGCGAGGTTACCGGTCCATTTCGCATTGCGGCGCTTGACGCGGGGCTTTTTGCTGGCGTCGAGGACGGCGCTGGGGGACTTAGACATCTGAAATCTCTCCGGTTCGGATTAAGCGAGCGCTGCTTTAGCCTGGGCGACGAGCGCGCCGAAAGCGTCCGGCTCGCGCACTGCGAGATCGGCCATCACTTTACGGTCAACTTCGATGCCGGCTTTGGTCAGGCCGTTGATGAAGGTGGAATAGTTCAGATTCTCGTCATGGATGCGGACGGCAGCGTTGATGCGCTGAATCCAGAGCGAGCGGAACGAGCGCTTCTTAACCTTGCGGCCAACATACGCATACTCGCCGGCTTTCCAGACGGCAGCAGCAGCGTTGGAGAAAGTATTCTTGCGGCGGCCACGGAAGCCCTTGGCCTGCTTGATGATTTTCTTGTGGCGGGCGTGGGCGGGTACTTTGGCGCGGGAACGGGGCATGGTGGCCTCCTGTCAGAAAGTGTTCAAAATCAACGGGGTTATAGTGGTCTACCCAGCCTTAGAGGCCGTAGGGCAGGTACTTTTTCACGCGGGCTTCATCTGCCTTGGCGCCGACGGACGTGCCGCGGTTCTGGCGGATGTATTTCGCGTTATGGCTCATCAGGCGGTGACGCTTTCCAGCGACGCCGTGCTTCAGCTTGCCCGTTGCTGTGATTTTGAAGCGCTTTGCAGCGGCCTTCTTGGTCTTCATCTTCGGCATCTTTGTCTCCTTAATCTGTAGAGCTCACACCAGATCTGGCGGCCCAGGACACACGGACAGGGGGCAATGCCGTCGCCCCAAAGTCCGGAAGTGGCGGCTTATGGCGGAGCCAGCGCAAGGAATCAAGGGGGCGCGTGAAGGCCAGCTCCTGATTTTCAGCGCTCCAGGCTCGCCCGGTCCATCTTCAGGGTCACAACGACACCCTCTTTGGCCCAGTCGCAGGTGATCGTCCCGCCCAGCTGCATCGACATCGCCCGGTTGATGAGCTTGCTGCCAAAACCGCCCTGCCCGGTCGGCGTCTCGACCGGAGGACCACCCCGCTCGGTCCACACGACAACAACTTCCCCATCATGGCTGGTCGAGGACACGTCGAGCGTGCCCGTATCACAGGAGAGCGCGCCATATTTGAGGGAATTCGTCGCCAGCTCATGGATGACCAGCGAAAGCGTGGTCGCCGAGGCCGCTCCAACGCCCATGCGCGGCACAGAGACACGAATACGCCCGCTGAAGGCGCCCAGATCATCATAAGGCGCCAGCAATACCGACAAGAGGTCGCCCAGCAGAGCGTCGGTCTTGGCGTGGCCCGGAAGCGGGCGGACGAGATCATGCGCCCGGCCGAGCGCCGTCAGGCGGTTGGTCAGCTGCTTGGCCATATCTTCGGTGGAAGACGAGGACCGGGAGGTGATCGAGGTCAGGCCAGAGGCAATGGCCAGGAGGTTCTTGACCCGGTGGCTCATCTCACCGGCGAGGAGTTCATTGCTTTCCTCGGCCTGTTTGCGGCCGGTGACGTTCAAGAAGATGCCGAACATCGTCCGGTCGACCATGCCGTCATCTTCCCCCTGGCCACGAGCGGACACCCAGCGAACTTCATCACCAACCATGATCCGGAAATCGATTTCATATTGGCCCATAACCGCCCGGCTGGCCGCAAAGGCTGCGCGCACGCGGTCCCGGTCGGCAGGGTGGATGTGGGCTGAAAGATCCTCGAATGTGACGGGCGTGTCGCGCGCTACGCCCCACATGTCATAGGCGCGCTCATCGAGAATGAGTTTGTCCGTATCGACATTCCAGGCCCAGAGCGCAATACCGGCGCCTTCAATGGCAAATCGCAGGCGCTTTTCATTCCAGATCGACTGATCTGACTGGCTAGATTTCATAGATCAGCCTCCTTCGGTTGATTTTGGCATGTTTGACCGGAAAAGTCTGTTCAGAATCATTTCTGACGATCCCGGCCGCCAAAAGCGGCCGTTTGGACTGGCCAAGCGCAAAAAAGCCCTCGCAAAGCGAGGGCTTTCCAAATTGAGCAGGTTTCCCGGCCTCAGCGCGGCGCAAGCACCATCGTCATCTGCTTGCCTTCGAGCTTGGGCTCGAGTTCGACCTTGGCGATCTCCTCGAAATCCTTCTTCATCTTTTCAAGCAGTTCCATGCCCAGATGCTGGTGCGCCATCTCGCGGCCACGGAAACGCAGGGTGATCTTCACCTTGTCGCCCTCTTCAAAGAAGCGATGAATGGCGCGGGCCTTCACATCGTAATCGTGCGTGTCGATATTCGGGCGAACCTTGATTTCTTTCAGTTCGGAAGACTTCTGTTTCTTCCGGGCGGCAGCCTTTTTCTTGCGCTCTTCAAAGCGTAACTTGCCATAATCGAGGATCTTGACGACCGGAATTTCCTGACCGGCAGAGACCTCAACGAGGTCCATCGATGCTTCTCGAGCCGCGTCAAGCGCGGCCGCCAGGGGCATGACACCCTGCTTCTCGCCATTCTCGTCAATCAGCAGCACTTTTGCGGCGCGGATTTCTTCATTGATGCGGGGGCCAGCCTGCTTTTTGGGCGGCGCATCGGCTTCAGGTCTGCGAGCTATGGGAGATCTCCTTTGGTTGTTCAGAAAGTTGCGGGAATATGCCTGTATTCGCCGCCATCTTCAAGGCGGGACGCTCTGACAGGCGCCGAAGCGCAATGCAACTGGCAAAGTTAGGCCGCTTTTGTTGCCCTGCGGCGCGAGATCGCTTTAATCGCGCCAGAGATTGAGACGCTGCCGGGGGCCATCCATGAGACTTGCGACCTACTTCACCGCGATTTGCCTCGCCCTGACGGGCCCTGCCCTCGCCCAGACGAAAGCAGAGCCTCCCGCCTCCTATGACGCCCAGATCAAAGGCCTTGAAGCCCGGCCGGGCTTTCTGGACCTTTATGTCGATGCGGCCAGCGGCAAGGTGTTTGCCGCCCTGCCCGCCCCGGATGAAGACGGCATATCAGTGCGCTTCATCTATTCCACCGGCCTCACCGCCGGGCTTGGCTCAAACCCCATCGGGCTGGACCGGGGCAACGCCTCCTCCGGCGACATCCTCCGCTTCCGCAAGATCGGCGACAAGGTCGTCGCCGAGGCCGAGAACTGGAAATACCGCGCCACCTCGGGCCGCAGCGATGAGGAACGCTCCGTACGCCAGAGCTTTGCCAGTTCCTTCCTCTGGTCGACCGGCATCGAGGCGACCGGCGCAGACGGCCAGCTGCTGATCGACCTTTCGGGCTTTCTCACGCGCGACGCAGGCGACATCGCCAGCGCGCTGAAACATGGCAAGGATGCGGGCGAGTACCGCCTCGCCGCCGACCGCTCGATGCCGGACCCCGGCAGCGTGCTCTCCTTCCCGGACAATGCCGAGATCGACGCCTTCCTGACCTTCGAGACCTCCAAGCCCAATGCGCAGACCTATGCGACGGCGGCCGACGCGCGCGCGGTGACGCTGGTGCTGCACCATTCCTTCGTGCGTCTGCCGGACGCGGCCTACACGCCGCGCCTGTTTGACCAGCGCACGGCCAGCATCGGCATGGGCTATCATGATTTCTCTGCGCCGCTGGGCGCCCCGCTCGTCTCGCGCTTCTCCCCGCGTATGCGGCTGGAGCGGGTGGACCCTGCCGCCGCCTCCGGCCCGGTGAAGGAACCGATTGTTTTCTATGTCGATAATGGCGCGCCCGAGGAAATCCGGAACGCGCTGATCGAAGGGGCCGCCTGGTGGGCGCAGGGCTTTGAGGCGGCGGGCTTTGAGGATGCCTACCGTGTGGAGGTGCTGCCCGAGGGCGCCCATCCGCTGGACGTGCGCTACAATGTGATCAACTGGGTGCACCGTCAGACGCGCGGCTGGTCCTATGGCGGCAGCGTGATGGACCCGCGCACGGGCGAGATCCTGAAGGCCAATGTGATCCTGGGATCGCAGCGGGTGCGCCAGGACCGGATGATCTTTGAGGGTCTTGCGGGCGCAGCGAAAACCGGCACCGGGGCGGCGGATGATCCGGTGGAGATATCGCTGGCGCGCATTCGCCAGCTTTCGGCCCATGAAGTGGGCCACACCCTTGGTTTTGCGCATAATTTTGCCGCCAGCACGAATGACCGCGCCTCAGTGATGGATTATCCGGCGCCGTATGTGCGCCCCGCGAACGGCGGCGGGCTCGACTTTAGAAATGCTTACGCCACCGGCCTTGGCGCCTGGGACGTGTTCACGGTGAAATGGCTCTACGGCCAGTACCCCGAAGGCGGGGACAACCTGCCCGCTCTCAACCAGATCGTGGACGAGACTTACGCCTCGGGCCTGCGCTTCGTTTCGGATGAACATGCCCGCAGCAAGGACACAGCCCACCCCTTCGGCGCGGTCTGGGACAATGGCGGCGACCCCATCGCGACCCTCGATGAAGTGATGGCTGTCCGCCGGATAGCGCTGGCGAATTTCGGGCCCGGGGCGCTGGCCGAAGGCCGGCCGATGTCTGAGCTGAACGCCGTGATCGTGCCGATCTATCTTTACCACCGCTATCAGGTGGAGGCCGCCGCCAAGAGCATTGGAGGCCTGGACTTCCGCTATCATGTCCGGGGTCAGGGCGAGGCGCCGGCTGTTCCCGTGGCGCCAGCTGAGCAGCGCCGCGCGCTGGAAGCCCTTGTAAAGACACTGAAACCTTCTGCGCTCGACCTCTCCGATGAGACGCTGAATTATCTGACGCCGGGTGATACGGGCTATGCGGGCGGGGGCTCCATCGAGGAGCTCTTCCCCAATCGAACAGGACCGGTGTTCGATCTGGCCGCTTCTGCTGAGATTGCTGCAGGTTTGACGCTGTCGGCGGTGCTCGATCCGGCGCGGGCAAACAGGCTGATGGCGTATGAGCAGCGCGATCCCAGTGCCCTGACGCTGAAAGAGGTGATCGGAACGCTGGAGACCTCTGTTTTTGTTCAAGAAAAGAGCCCGCGCCTGGCCGCGCTCGCTCAGATTGTGCAGACGCGGTTTGTGGCCGAGTTGATCGCGCTTTCCCGCAGCGAAAGCGCGTCAGCGGGCGTCAAAGCCGTGACAGACGGGTACCTTTCCGGGCTCCAGCCGCGCCTTTCGAAGTCAAAACCAGGACAAATCGGGACAAATCAGGACACCTCGCGCGCCCTTGCGGACATGATCGGCAAGCATCTGGCGGGCGACGACCTGCCCGCTTCGATCCTGCGTCCGGCGCCCCCCGCGCCGGCCGGAGCCCCGATTGGAAGTATGGGTGGCGCAATGGGTCAGATCGAAGAATGCTGGCACTGCCCGGCTGAGTGAGCGGCGCTTATCCCGGGGATAAGCCCGCGTCAGCCCGGCGCAATGCCCAGCGCCCGGACCGACTGCCAGACGTCGTCCACTGACAGCTCTTTGAGTGTCGGGGCGGAGTTGACGATGACGGTTTTGGGGCCGCGCGGGGCCGAATGATCGGGGTTGCTTTCGGTGAGCGCGAAGAGGGCGATGCCCGGCGCGCCCGCAAGCGTCGCCATATGCATCGGCCCGGTATCGTTGCCGACGACGAAGACCGCCGTTTCGGCCAGCGTGACGATCTGGAAAAGGTCGGTGCGCGTAACCAGGCTTTTGACGCGCGGCTCGCGTTTCATCAATTCCTGGGCGATGGCGCTTTCGGCTTTGCCGCCGATGACGACCGGCGTGATGCCGAGATCAGCGATGCGCTTTGCAAGCTCGGCATAATTCTCGATCGGCCATCGTTTGGCTTCCCGGTGTTCCGAGGCGCCCGGGATGAGCAGCATGTAGGGCTTCTGGATGCCGAAATAGGCCGGGCTGAGGCGCGGGGTATCGCCCAGCTTCGGGCGAACCCAGCCCAGATCCGGGAACGGCCCGCTCTTGCCCAGCCAACGGCCCTGGGGCGCGACCCCGGCGACTTCCAACTGCTCGGCCAGCCGGTCAATCGAGTGCATCGTGGCACGGGCGGGATTATCGTGGAAGAACGCGGCCTTCTCGTGGTGGCCTGACCAGAGGGGCGCCTTGCCACCGCGCGAGAGCACCGAACAGTAATTCCGGGTGCGTCCGCTGGTCTGGAAATCATAGACAATATCGTATTTGGCCCGGCGCAGGCGGCTGAGCAGCGCGTTGGTGCCCTTCAGGCCTTCGGGGCGGCCATCGGTCTCCACTACGTCGAAATACGGGCAGGTCTTGGCGAATTCCTCGTAAGGCGGGGTAGTCAGAAGCGTGATGCGGGCGGAGGGATGAAACTCACGCACAGCGCGCATCGCGCCCAGCGCCAGGACAAAGTCCCCCAGCGCGCTGAGCTTGATAACCAGCACCTCTTTCGCCTTCACGCCCGGGTTTACCGGGCTGGCGGCGTTTCCGCGCGCACTCGACAACTGATCAATTCCCCTTCTCCAACAGGCGCTTATAGACGGTGAGTGTCGCCGTCTGAAGCCCCCTCTTGGAGAAATGGCGCAGGACGTGCGCCCGGCCAGCCGCGCCCATCGATGCGCGCACCGTGGGGCCAAGCCCGATCATGGCCCGCAGCGCCCCGGAAAGCGCGTTGGCATTTCCGGGCTGGACCCGCGCGCCGGTCTCGTATTCGATCACGGTTTCCCTTCCGCCGCCATGATCGGAAACGATGACGGGACGCTCCATCGCGGCCGCTTCTGCCGCCACCCGGCCGAAGGCTTCAGGGCGGATGGACGGGGCGAGCACGATATCGGCCGCAAGATAGGCCGCTGCCATGTCCGCGATATGGGGAACAATGCGCACGGCGTTTTCAAGGCCCAGCGCGATGATCTTGTCCTGGAGCTCCTCGACATAGCGGTCGCGCCCCTGAGGGTCACCGGCGAGAACGAGGACCATACCCGCCCGCTCATCGGGGGCAAGCGAGGCGAAGGCATCGAGAGCGAGGCCCTGCCCTTTCCATTGCGTGAGACGGCCAGGGAGAAACAGGGTGAGGCGCGGATCGCCCAGAAGGCTCCAGCTTTCACGAATGACATCGATGCGGGACTTTGGCACAGCGCCGGGATCGAACACGTCCAGGTCCACCCCACGCGGGATGGTGATGATCTTCTCTGCCGGGATCCCATGTACCCTGGCGATATGCTCTGCGATCCAGTTTGAATTGGCGATGACGAGATCGCCCTTTGCCATCACCGAGTTGTAAGCGCGCTTCAGCCCCGACGTGCCTGAATAGGCGCCGTGATAGGTTGTGACGAAAGGAATGCCTTCAGCCCTTGCCGCAGCGTAAGCACTCCAGCCAGGCGCGCGCGAGCGGGCATGGATGAGATGGACCTTCTCTTCACGGATGATCTGGCGAAGCTTGCCTTCATTGATCCGGATTGTGACCGGGTTGCGGCTTTTTGCATCCATACGGAAGAGTTCGCCGCCCAGACGCTCGAACTCGGCTTCCAGTCTTCCCCCACGGCTTGCAAGCAGGGCGCGCCCGCCAGCCGCAACAATCGCTTCGGTTACCTCAAGCACGGTGCGCTCAACACCCCCGGCGGAAAGCTCCGGCGCAACTTGCAGGATTACCCTGTTCTCCATATCCGGAAATTTGCCCAAAACGCGCCTCGACCTACACTTGACAGCCAAGAGAGATGGCGGAAGGCAGCATGCATGACAACGGAATATTTCATATCCCCCGAGGGTCGCCGGCTGGCTTTCCGAAAAATACCGGCCGTGAATGGCCGCCCAACCCTGATCTGGTTGTCCGGCTACAGATCGGACATGATGGGCGGCAAGGCGCAGGCGGTCAGTTCCTGGGCCTGGGAGAGCGGTAATGGCGCTGTTTTGTTTGACTATTCCGGGCATGGCGAATCAGACGGCCGTTTCGAGGACGGAACGATTTCAGCCTGGCGCGAGGACACCCTGGCCGCAATCGACACACTTTCGGACGGCCCGCTGATCCTTGTGGGATCAAGCATGGGCGGCTGGATGGCCCTGCTTGCAGCGCTCGCCCGGCCGGAGCGTGTGAAGGCGCTGGTGCTGATCGCGCCGGCACCGGATTTCACCGAAAGGTTGATGTGGGTGGGCCTGAGTCTCGCCCAGCAGGAAGAAGTCATGACACAGGGCGTGACGCTGCGCCCATCGGATTATGGCACGCCCGACCCGGTGACAAAGGCGCTGATCGAAGATGGCCGCCGCTGGCAACTTCTGGACAATCCAATTGAATTTGAGGGCCCCGTGCGCATCCTACAGGGGATGGAAGACACGGACGTACCCTGGCCCTACGTCCTGGAGGTGAATGCGCAGCTTACCTCCTCCGATGTCGTCCTTACCCTGATCAAGGACGGCGACCATCGCCTGTCCCGCGATCAGGATGTGGCACGGCTGATTGCGGCGTGCGAGGATGCGATAGCCTGCGTGGCGCCTTAGGGAATTCGGCGCCAATGGGCGCCCCTGCTGATTTATTCTGCGCTTCAGCTTTTTCAGGTTTCATTCTGGAGAATTCCTTGCAATCTAGGCAAGCGCCTCCTGTGAGGTGAACTCTTTTTAGGATCCCTGGAATGATCACCCTCGACGACGCTCGATTACCAGGGGCGCGCAAGACCATTGTTGAAAAACTCTTCAAGGCAACCTTCCTTCCCTCCCGCGCCAGGATGAATGGGGGCGAGGCCGAACTCGGCATGCTCCAGTCCCTCATCCCCGCCGGAAGCACGACAATCGATGTCGGCGCCAATGTCGGCGAATTCTCACGCCGTCTGGCGCAGCTTTCAAAGACCGGGCTGGTGCTGGCGTTTGAGCCGCAGAGCCTGCCACGCGCCGTGCTGAGTGTTGCGGGTTACCTCCGGCG
>JBKBIZ010000046.1:0-10771 GCA_046293975.1 Hyphomonas sp.
GGGCCGGCCCCCGCATACCCCCTTGCCCCGGCCCGGGAGCCCGTGTTGAGGGGGTGTGCGGTGGGGGATAGGGCGGCGCTTATCCCCCACAGGACGCCAGCTATTCCGCCGCCTGTAGCGCCGGCTTCGGCTTGGTGGTGGCTGGAACATGGAACTGCATGACGCCGTCCTCGATGGGCAGGTCGCGCAGGTTTTTGCGGTCGGTGAAATAGTTCTGGTTCAGTTTCCAGGGCGCCTGCGTATGCTGGCGCGGGAACTGGTCCATGACGCGCTGGAAATAGCCTGAGGAGAAGTCCACGAAAGGCTCGGTCTCGTTCGGGAAGGCGGCGAGATAGGGCATGGCGGAGGTTGCGCCTTTCTCGTCCATGAGATTGATCAGACGGCTGACATATTCGCTGGTGAGGTCGGCTTTCAGCGTCCAGGAGGCGTTGGTGTAGCCGAAGGTGACGGCCAAGTTTGGCACGTTGGACAGCATCACGCCTTTATAGTTGAGCAGGCGGCCGGGATCGACCTTGGCACCATCCAGAGAAACAGCCACCCCGTTCATAAAAATGAGGTTGAGGCCGGTCGCCGTCACGATGATATCGGCGGGAAGTTCCTTGCCGGATTTCAGCAGGATGCCGCTTTCCGTGAACTGCTCGATATGGTCAGTCTCGATGCTGGCCTTGCCCGATTTCAGGGAATTGAAAAGGTCCGAGTCCGGAACAAGGCAGAGGCGCTGCTCCCAGGGATTATAGGCCGGGTTGAAGTGTTTATCGACATCATAGTCAGGCCCAAGCTCGTCGCGCACCATCTTCAGGAGCCGCGCGCGGGCGGCGGCCGGATCAGAGCGTGTCTTGCGGAAGAAGAATTGCTGGAAGGCAACGTTGCGCCAGCGGATCAGATTGTAGGCCCACTGATCAGGCATAATCTTGCGCAGGAAGTTGGCAATGCCGTCGACGGCCGGGCGCGAGACGACATAGGTGGGTGAGCGTTGCAGCATGGTGACATGGCCGGCCTTGTCCGCCATCGAGGGGACCAGCGTCATCGCGGTAGCGCCAGAGCCGATCACGACGACTTTCTTGCCGGAATAGTCGAGGTCTTCGGGCCAGTGCTGCGGATGGATGATCTGGCCCCGGAAGGCCTCTTCGCCGGGAAAGTCCGGGCGGAAGCCTTCATCATATCGGTAATAGCCCCCGCACATGAAGAGGAAGCGGCAGGTCGTTTTATCCTGCGCGCCGGTTTTCACGTTCTGGCTGGTGACGGTCCAGGCCTGATCGGCGCTCGACCAGTCGGCCGCGATGATCTTTGTGTCGAAGGAGATGTTCTTGCGCACGCCGTATTCGTCGGCCGTGTCGTTGACATATTGCCGGATCGAGGGACCGTCGGCGATCGCCTTGGCGGCGGTCCAGGGTTTGAAATTATAACCCAGCGTGTGCATGTCCGAATCTGACCGGATGCCGGGATAGCGGAAGAGATCCCAGGTTCCGCCGATGGCGTCCCTCGCCTCATAGATGCGATAGCGCTTGCCGGGGCTGCGTTTGGTGAGGTGGACGGCGGCGCCGATGCCGGAGAGGCCGGCGCCAATGATGAGAATGTCTGTGTCGAGCTGGGTCATGGCCGGGAGACTACGCGGTTTTGCGTAGATTAAAATAGGTGACGCGTGCGTCACCTAAAATAATCAGGCAGCCGATGTGCCATAAACCGGTTGCAGGCTAGACCTTTGCCGCCTTGCCGAAGGAAGCGGCATGGCGAAGCTGGTGCAGGACGCCGGGGACGAGATCTTCATTGCCGGCCAGGATGCTGCCGGTTTTCATGACGTCGCCGCCATTGATTTCTTCGATCACGCCGCCTGCCTCGCGCACGAGAACGATGCCCGCAGCGATGTCCCAGGGCTTCAGGCTGTGTTCCCAGAAGGCGTCAAACCGGCCGGCAGCGACCCAGGCGAGGTCCAGCGCGGCCGAGCCATAGCGGCGGATGCCGGCGGTGGCAGGCGTCATCGCGGCCATTTCGCGGGCAAAGGTGATGTGGCTTTCTTCGCTCCGGCCCATCCAGGGCGTGCCCGTGGCGATTACCGCTTCGCCGAGCTTCTTGCGCACGGCAACGCGGAGCTTGCGCTGTTCCAGCCAGGCGCCGCGGCCGACTTCGGCCCAGAAGATCTCGTTCTTGGCGACATCGAACACGACCCCGGCGAAGGGCTTGCCATCGCGCTCCAGGCCGATGGAGACGGCGTAATGGGGCTGGCCGTGCATGAAGTTCAGCGTGCCGTCGAGGGGATCGACGATAAAGCGGTTGGATTTGTCGGTGCCTTCGACGATGCCGCGCTCTTCCATGAGGAAGCCATAGCCGGGGCGGGCCTTGGTGAGGCTGGCATGGATGATTTCCTCGGCGCGCATGTCGGCGCTGGTGACGAAATCGGCCGGGCCTTTACGGGAGACCTGAAGGTTTTCCACTTCGCCAAAATCGCGCGCCAGGCTGCGGCCGGCGGCGAGGGCGGCGGCGATCATCACGGCTCCAACGGGAGAGGGTTTCGACATGGGAACGTCTCGTCTAGGCGCATTTCGGGCGGGATCGGGCGGCGTAAGCCTTTGATCGCTCAGGGTCAAGGCGCCAGAGTGTTAATGGCCCAGAGGCTTTTAAGGAGGTTGAAGTAGGCGTCAACTCCCGTCAATCTAGGTTTTCACGACCTAAGGAGGGCTGAAATCGTGCTGAACCAATTCCTCAAATTCGACAAACTGATCGGCACAAAGCTGATCACGATCCTGTATTATCTGGGCCTGATCGGCATCGGGCTGGGCCTGATTGCCGGTGTTCTTTCGGGCCTCGGCACGATGGTCAGCTTCAGCTTCTTCGGCGGCGTTGGCATGATCATCGGGTCGCTGATCGGGGCGGCGATCGGGCTGCTGTTCTGGCGTTTTATCTGTGAGCTTTACCTGCTGCTCTTCCGCATGGCGGACGATCTGCGCGACATCAAGGTCGCCAAGGCGCTGCCGCCGACGATCTGATCGCGGGCCTCAGGCCTTTCAGGCCAGCTCATCGAAGATCGCGTTGAAGGCCCTGATCGCTGCGGCGGGGCCTTCTTCGTGGTCCCAGACGCCGCTTGAAACGGCCAGAAAGTCTGCCCCGGCGGTCACGAGGGGGGCAGCGTTGGACACTTTGATGCCTCCGATGGCCACGCAGGGCACCAGCATGGCGGCCTGCCACACCTCCAGCAGCTCGATCTCGGCTGGCACGGTGCCCTCCTTGGTGGCGGTCGGGTAGAAGGCGCCAAAGGCGACATAGTCGGCCCCGTCTTCACCCGCCTGCATGGCGCGGTGATAGGAGTTTTTCGCGGTGGCACCGATGATGGCGTCGGGCCCGAGCAGGACGCGGGCCATCTTCACCGGCATGTCGTCCCAGCCGACATGTACCCCGTCTGCGCCGAGTTCCTGGGCGAGTTCGGCAGAATCGTTGACCAGAACCGCCACGCCGGCTTCCTGGGCCATGGCGGTGACTGCCAGCCCCACTTCCCGCGTGGCCTGCATATCTATCATGCCATCTGCGCCCTTGAGGCGTAGCTGTAGAGAGGCCACATCTCCGGCGCTGAGGGCATCCTCCAGTGATTTACGGAAAGCCTGCACATCGCCGATCTGGGGCGGCGTGATCAGGTAAAGGCGCGTGCGCGGGCGGGGTTGGGCTTTGTCGTTCATGGCAGCAGCCTCTGCGGCGGGCGCCACGGGAAGTCAACGGAAGGCGCGCCTCTGGTCAGAAGGAATGTAAGTTCTATAACGGAACTTCTGGAATCAAATCAGGGAATACCATGTCCAAGAAAATGCCCGTTCGCCTCTTCCAGCCCCTGTTCGGCCTGTTCATGGCATTTTTCATGAGTTTCCTGATGTCAGGCGCCATCACCGCGCTCAATATCGGTATCCCGGCTGATTTCGTCAGCCGCTGGATGCATTCCTGGGGGCTTGCCTTCATGATTGCCTATCCGGCGATCCTGATCGTTGCGCCGCTGGCGCGGCGGATAACGCTTCGGCTTGTGGACTCGCCCTTTTCGCCGCCCGCGCGCCCGAAAGCCTGACCGAGAAGGCGGCTCAGGCCTTCTTCACGACGCGCTGGGCGCTGGCCGGATGTTTCGCCAGCGCCGCGCCCTTGCGCATCGGGCGGGGCTCAAGCTCGCCCCGGCAATTGGGGCAGATCCCGTCCAGATCGCCGTCTGCGCAGTCATCGCAGAAGGTGCACTCGAACGAGCAGATGAAGGCGCCCGGTTCGCCGGGCGGCAGATCGCGGTCGCAACATTCGCAGTTGGGGCGCATTTCCAGCATATTGGCAGCCTTCAGAAGTCGAAAAGGTCGCTGAGAAAGCTCTCGCGCTTGTGGCGTTTGCCCTTACCACGTTTCCAGTCATCCTCATCGCGGCCCCGAAAATGGTCTTCGTCGCGGTAATGTTCCGGGCGATGAGCTTCCGGTTGAGGCGCGGCGGGGGCAGGAATGACGGTCGCAGCCCGGTCGATGATCTTGTCGAGTTCGCCCCGGTCGAGCCAGACGCCCCGGCATTTCGGGCAGTAGTCAATCTCGACGCCGGAGCGCTCCGCGATCACAAGGGTTTCATTATCGACAGGGCATTTCACAGCGTCGTTCCTCCGGGTGTTAAAAAGCGCAGCGAGTATCCCGCTGCGCTTTTTGAAATGGTGCGTGCTCGCCCAGCCTCAAGAGGCGCGGGTGCGGCAATCGGATCAACCGGCTTTGGACGCTTCGCAGATACAATCGACCGTCTCGGCGAGTACCGCGTCGAAATCGCTGTCGGCCTGCTTGGCGGTGAGGCCTTCGGTCAGCGCGCGCGAGAAGGAGGCGATGATGCCCGTATTCCCGGAGAGCTTGCGGTTGGCTTCTTCGCGCGAATAGCCGCCCGAGAGCGCCACGACCCGCATCACGCGCGGATGGTCAACCAGTGGCTTGTAGAGGTTTGCCTTCTCCGGCAGGGAGAGCTTCAGCATCACCTGCTTGTCGGCCCCGAGCGCTTCGAGCTGCTTCAGGATTTCGGCAAGAAGGATCTCTTCGGCCTCTGCCTTGTCGGCGATGGTGATGGTCACTTCCGGCTCAATAATCGGCATCAGGCCGTGGCCGAGGATCTGGCGGCCGACATCAAACTGCTGAGCGACCACAGCGGCAATGCCCTGGGCGTTCGCGGCGTTAATGACCGAGCGCATCTTGGTGCCAAAGATGCCCTTGGCAACGGCGCGTTCCAGCAGCGCGTCAAGCTCGGGCATCGGCTTCATCAGCTGCACGCCGTCTTTCTCGTCGGCGAGGCCCTTGTCGACCTTCAGGAAAGGAACAACCTGACGCTTCGTCCAGAGATATTCTGCGGTCGGAATGCCGTCGATATCGCCGTCCATCGTGCGCTCGAACAGGATCGCGCCGACAACCTTCTCGCCGGTGAAGGCCGGTGACTTGATGATCCGGGCACGCATCTGGTGGATGAGGGCGTACATTTCCTCATCATTGTTATAGGCGCTTTCCTCGACGCCATAGAGGCGGAGGGCTTTCGGCGTCGAGCCGCCAGACTGGTCAAGGGCTGCGATAAAGCCGGCCTTTTCGGCCACCTGTTTCGCCATATGTGCATTCAGCATGATGTTCTGTCCCGGTATGTTCGTTCGTGTGGTGGCTACTGGCTCGGATTTTTGTCCGCTTTGTGACCGCGCGATGCAAAATCTGCGCCGCATGGGGTCGCTCTATGTCAGCAAGGCCTCAACCCCCGGCAGATCCTTGCCTTCCATCCATTCGAGGAAAGCTCCGCCCGCGGTAGAGATGAAGGTGAAGTCACCTGCCACGCCCGCATGGTTAAGCGCCGCCACCGTATCGCCGCCACCGGCAACGGCCACCAGCGCGCCGTCCTTGGCGAGCTTTGCGGCCGCCTCGGCAACCTTCACCGTAGCTGTGTCAAAGGGGGTGAGTTCGAACGCGCCGAGCGGGCCGTTCCAGATCACGGTCCTGGCGCGGCTGAGCGCTTCGGAGAGATAAGTGATCGTCGCCGCGCCGGCGTCCAGCACCATTTCGTCGGCGCCGATTTCGCTGAGCCCGCAGGTGCGGTTCTCGGCATTGGCTTTGAACTCCTTGGTCACCACAACATCCTTGGGCAGAAGGATCTCGCAGCCTGCTGCTTTTGCGGCTGCCTGGATTTCGCGCACGGTGCCGGCAAGGTCATGCTCGCAGAGCGACTTGCCGACATTGACGCCATCTGCGGCCAGGAATGTGTTGGCCATGCCCCCGCCAATGGCGAGCATATCGACTTTGGAAACGAGGTTTTTCAGAAGGTCGATCTTGGAGGAGACCTTCGCGCCGCCCACAATCGCCATCACAGGACGCTCGGGCGCGCCCAGCGCCTTGTTGAGCGCGTCGAGTTCAGCTTCCATCGTCATGCCCGCATAGGCGGGGAGAAGCTCGGCCAGGACGGCGGTGGAGACGTGGCGGCGGTGGGCGGCGGAGAAGGCATCATTGACGAAGAGGTCGCCAAGGCTTGCGATCTCTTTGGCGAGTTCAGGATCGCCTTTTTCCTCGCCTTTGTAGAAGCGGGTGTTTTCCAGCAGGATCACGCCGGCCGGTGGCAATTGCGCGATGGCCGTCTTCACATGATCGCCCTTGCAGTCGGCGATGAAGCTGACATTCGCGCCGAGCACTTTGCCAAAGGCGCCGGCAATTGGCGCAAGGCTCATCTCGGCCACGCGCTCACCCTTCGGGCGGCCAAAGTGGGCGAGCAGGGCAACCTTGGCTCCGGCGGTGCGCAGCGACTGGACGGTGTCAACGGCGGCGCGCAGGCGCGTATCGTCCGTCACCAGACCATTTTCCATCGGCACATTGAAGTCGACGCGGACGAGCGCGACCTTGCCGGTGAGATTTCCTGCATCGGGGATGCGTTTGAACGAGGGCATATCCATTCTCCACTGTCCTCCCACCTGGATGGGGAGGGCTCGTGCGTTTTAGATGAAATGCCGCCGCGGGTGCCCCCGCCATCGCGCAGGGGCGAGCGGCGGGGGAGGGGTTTTAGATCAGCTTCGCCATCGCGAGGGCTGTGTCGGCCATGCGGGTCGAGAAGCCCCACTCATTGTCATACCAGGTCATGATCGAGACGAAGTTGCCGTCCATGACTTTGGTCTGGTCAAGGTGGAAGATCGAGGAGCGGTCGTCATGGATGAAGTCCGACGACACGTTCGGCACGTCCGTATAGCCGAGGATGCCTTTCAGCGGGCCTGCGTCTGCGGCGGCGATGATCGCTGCGTTGACCTCTTCGGCGGTGGTGTTTTTCTTGGCGATGAATTTCAGGTCGACGACCGACACGTTCGGCGTTGGCACGCGCACCGAGATTCCGTCCAGCTTGCCTTTGAGTTCCGGCAGGACGAGGCCGACAGCCTTGGCGGCGCCCGTCGAGGTCGGGATCATCGACAGGGCAGCGGCGCGGGCGCGGTAGAGGTCTTTGTGCATCTGGTCGAGCGAAGGCTGGTCATTCGTGTACGAATGGATCGTCGTCATCATGCCTTTGTCGATGCCCACGGCCTTGTTCAGGACGAAAGCAACCGGGGCAAGGCAGTTGGTGGTGCACGAGGCGTTGGAGACGACCATGTGCTCTTTCTTGAGCTTGTCGTGGTTGACGCCGTAAACGACCGTCAGGTCAGCGCCGTCTGCGGGCGCCGAGACGAGGACGCGCTTTGCGCCGGCGGCGAGGTGGGCCTCAGCCTTGTCCTTCGAGGTGAAGATGCCGGTGCATTCCAGCGCGATATCCACGTCGAGTTCGCGGTGGGGCAGATCCTTGGGATCGCGGATCGCGGTCACCAGGATCGGCTTGCCGTTGATGACAATCTTGTCACCGTCAACCTTCACATCCGCCGGGAAACGGCCGTGCACTGAATCGAAGCGCAGCAGGTGGGCATTGGTCTCAACCGGCCCCAGATCGTTGATCGACACGACCTCGATATCGGTCCGGCCATGTTCGATGATCGAGCGCAGAACCAGGCGGCCGATGCGGCCGAATCCGTTGATGGCAACACGAACGGTCATCTTATAATCTCCTCTTGGGCGAACAAATTCACAGGCTTGCGCCCCTTTAAATGGGTGTGCCTGCCCCGTCCACCCCGCACAGTGCGGTACTGCGCCGCGAAACGGGACAAACGGGATTCCAAGCCTTGCTGCTTGCAAGCTGCGTGCTAGTCCGGAGGTAAGACACGCGGCGCCCGAAGCTGCGGGGAGGACAACGATGACAGAGGCATCCCAGCCGGAGGCGAAAACCGCCCGTCCGGCCATCGTCTGGATTCTTTTCGGCGTGCTCACAATGTTGTGGGCGGGGGCCTATGGGCTGACGCGCGTGGCAGTGGGAAAGGGCACGCTGGAAGGCCTGCCGCCCGAATGGGTGCTGCCCGGGCGCCTGACGGGTGGGGCCATCGTGCTGCTGACGCTGATGCTGGCGATGGGAAAACGCCTGCCGCCCTTCTCCGACCTGCGGCGCTGGGGCGTGATTGCGGTGATGGGCGTGGTCGGCTCGCTGGTGCCGTTCTTTCTGATCACCGTGGCCCAGCAGACGGTCGATTCCAGCCTGGCGGCGCTCTATACGGCGGCCGCGCCGGTGTTTGTGGTGCTGGGGGCGACGCTGTTCTTTGCCGATGAGCGCATGACGCGCAACACGGGGCTCGGCGTTCTGCTCGGCTTTGCGGGGGTGCTGGCGCTTTTTGGGCCGGACGCCATCGCGCATTTCGGCTCGGCCAGCGTCACCGCGCAGATGCTGCTCCTGCTGGCGACGCTGGCTTTCTCGGCCAGCACGCTGATTGCCCGGGCCGCCCCGAGGATGGAGGCCATTCCGCTGGCGGCGGGGTTTGTCAGCGTCTCGGCGGTGCTCTCCTGGCCGCTGGCGTTCACGGTGAACCCGTCTGAGGTGACGGCTGACTGGCATCACTGGGCGGCCGTGGCCGGGCTCGGTCTCGGGCCGTCGGGCATCGCGCAGGCGCTCTACATGGCCCTGATCGCGCGGGCCGGGGCGACGTTCCAGTCGCTGACGGGCTATTCTGTGCCGGTGGTGGGCGCAGCGTTCGGCTGGCTGTTCTTCCGCGAGACGCAGAGCTGGAACGCGGCGCTGGCCCTTGGGCTGATCCTGGGCGGGGTATGGCTCGCCCGGCAGGGCGGACGCGGCCGGGTTGGGTAAGGGCCGGAGGAGGGACTTATCCACGGGATAAGCGCTCGCCCCTGAGGGGAATTCTGCGCGAGTCAAAACCGCCAAAAAGCTCTGAAAAAACTCCAGGAAAAACTCCAACGAGCGCCCGGAAAACTCCAACGGCAGGCCCAAAAACTCCAACCACGGAAGCTAGAAATACGTATGTTCATTTTATGTTCTCGTTGACATTTGTGCCGATTCGAGTCCTGCGGGGGTTGTGATTCCTGTCGAATCATCTATATTGGATTTGGGCAGGCAGGCGCCGGGTAAACTCCGAGTCGATGTTTCATCGGCAGCACCCGAAGCGGTGTGGAACAGGAGCCGGGGGCCTGCCCACCTTTTCACTTCTTTGCCCAACACTTTTCAAGAAACGCCAGTTGAAGTTCGTCGCATCTCGCCGCGCGCATACTTGGGACAATTGTGAGACCAGCATTATGCGCAGAGCCGCCTGCTGTGATAAGCTTGGGGATCAGCGTCTCAGCATACCTTGGTTCATAGTTTCCAAATCGATTTGGCTCTAACGCATTTCCAAAAGCACTCGTTACTAAATCTGCTAGTTGAAGCCCTGCGCGTTTTGAATGGTTCTCGACTAGTATTCCGTCGATATCGAGTACGCTCCAATCGGTTCTGCGGGGCGCTTTTACTAAGTCTCGACCATCCGCAAGATACTGCAGATAGTCAGCCATCACTTTATAATCAGTGCCTCCTCGACGTGAGAAAATTACGTGCAGAACGGCTTTATCACCGCCTGCTGCTTCCTTCGCGGCCGAAATGAGTCTCTCCAATAGCCAGCGCACCAAGTAATTGTAGAGCTGCTGGGGCTTTTTGAATAAGTGGGCGTACTGAGAGTCCGGGATCGTTACCTTGTGGGATAGTGTCAACGCAGCGCCAAAGGGTAACTTGGCAAGGTCTTGGGCGGCGACGACCTTTTGATCATGCCTCAAATTGCCCCAATGAAGGTCTGGTTTTCGCTTGTCCGTAAACCGTGCGCGGATGGAATCGCGCCATTCGGGGATTTTCTTGTCATTGGCAGAACGGACAATAATCGCTCCTAAAATAAGCCAAGTGGATTGGCCGCCTCGCTCCTCAGTGCGAAGCTTTCCGAAGCCTTCATCTCCGGACTCGTCGATATAAGCATAAAAATGTTGCATGTACTGCAACTCAGCTACTTCAGATTGAGCCTGGTCACAAGGATGAGCCGTCCACAAAGCGGGAGCGCATACGGTGCGCGGCTCTAGACGCACCCTCAATCAGCTCTTAATCATCCTCCCCCAAACGGACTGCGCCCCACCTTTGGGGCGGGGCGCAGGGATCAGGTCTTGAAGGCAGGAACGCCGGTCAGGCTTTCTGGGGGACGATTGCGCCGTGGCAGTATTTGTACTTCTTGCCGGAGCCGCAGGGGCAGGCGGAGTTGCGCGGGGTGTTTGACCAGTCGTCTTCGGCCTGATGCAGGGCGGGCCCGGGCGGCGGGGTCTTGTCGGCCGGGTTCATCTCATTGACGCCGGTATCGGGGTCGAGCTTGGTTTCGCGGATCTGCTGGGGCGGCTGGGGCACCGGAACGCGCTGGGGCGGGGCAACCGCCTGCGGCTGTTCCTGCGGGGCCTGCTGCACGCGG
>JBKBIZ010000046.1:10781-15083 GCA_046293975.1 Hyphomonas sp.
TATGCATCAGCGAGCGGGTGACCGTGGCGCGCAGCTCGGTCAACAGCGTGTCGAACAGGTTGAAGGCTTCGCGCTTGAACTCGTTGAGCGGATCGCGCTGGCCATAGGAGCGCAGGTGGATGACCGAGCGCAGCTGGTCGATCTGCTGGAGGTGTTCGCGCCAACGCATGTCGAGCACCTGAAGCAGGAACTGCTTCTCGATGCGGCGCATCTGCTGGTCGCCGACAAGCCGGGTCAGCTCAGCATAGTGGCCATTGACCGCCTCGCGGATGCGCCCGGCGATTTCTTCGTTGGCGACGCCTTCTTCGGCGGCCCAGGCCTTGACGGGCAGCTCCAGGGCAAGGTCGGCCTTGAGGCTCTCATCGAGGCCGAGAATATCCCATTGTTCCGCATACGCCTTTTCCGGCATCGTGCGGGCAACCAGGGCGTCGATGACGTTTTCGCGCATTTCCTCGATCACTTCGGACACATCATCGGAGCGCAGGAATTCCATGCGCTGCTCAAAGATGGCCTTACGCTGATCATTGATCACGTCATCATATTTGAGGACGTTCTTGCGGATCTCGAAGTTGCGTTCTTCAATCTTCTTCTGCGAGGTCTCCATCGCCTTGTTCATCCAGGGATGGGTGATGCCCTCATCTTCCTTGATGCCGAGGCGGCGCATGACAGCGTCCATCCTGTCGGCCGCAAAGATACGCATCAGATCGTCTTCGATGGAGATGTAGAATTTCGATTTTCCGGGGTCGCCCTGACGGCCTGTCCGGCCGCGCAGCTGGTTGTCGATCCGGCGGCTTTCGTGACGCTCCGTACCCAGAACATAAAGACCGCCTGCGTCCAGCGCCTGCTTTTTCTTGACTTCGATATCGGCGCGGATCTGCGCGCCGAGCAGCGAAGTTTCGCCTTCGGAGAGTTCCCGGCCGAGCGCCTTTTCCTTGGCGGCGCGCTCGTTTTCGAGGCGCATGTCAAAGTTGCCGCCGAGCTGAATGTCGGTGCCCCGGCCAGCCATGTTGGTGGCAACGGTCACAGCGCCGGGCACGCCGGCCTCGGCTACAATGAAGGCTTCCTGCTCGTGATGGCGGGCGTTGAGCACCTTATGCGGAATACGCTGCGCGGTGAGGAGGTTGGAGAGAAGCTCCGATTTCTCAATCGAGGCGGTCCCCAGCAGGACGGGCTGGGACTTGGCGTTGGCCGCGCGAATTTCCTTGATGATCTCGTTATATTTTGCCTTGGCGGTGCGGTAGACGACATCGTCTTCGTCGAGGCGGCGCACAGGCTTGTTCGTGGGCAGATCAACCACTTCAAGCTTGTAGATGTCGGCAAATTCCGACGCCTCGGTCAGCGCCGTACCTGTCATGCCGGCGAGCTTTTTATAGAGGCGGAAATAGTTCTGGAAAGTAATCGAAGCGAGCGTCTGGTTTTCCGGCTTGATATCGACGCGCTCTTTGGCCTCGATGGCCTGGTGGAGGCCTTCGGAGAGGCGGCGGCCTTCCATCATCCGGCCACTGAACTCGTCGATCAGCATCACCTGATCGTCCTTGACGATGTAATCCTTGTCGCGGGCGTAAAGCTTGTGGGCGCGCAGGGCCTGGTTGGAATGGTGGACAAGGGAAATGTTGCCGGGCTCCCAGAGCGAGCCTTCCAGAACACCGGCCTCGGTCAGCCATTCTTCCATCTTCTCGCTGCCGGTTTCGGAAAAGACGACCGAACGCTGTTTCTCGTCCAGCTCGAAGTCGCCTTCCTCAAGGCGCGGGATCAGGGCGTCCACGGCCATGTAAAGCTCGGAGCGGTCATCGGTCGGGCCGGAGATGATCAGCGGCGTGCGCGCTTCATCGATCAGGATCGAGTCCACCTCATCGACGATGGCGTAGTGGTGCCCGCGCTGGGCCATCTGGTCGAGCGCGTATTTCATATTGTCGCGCAGATAGTCGAAGCCGAACTCGTTGTTCGTTCCGTAGGTGATGTCGGCGGCGTAGCCAGCCTTGCGCTGATCGTCGGAAACCCCGTGCACGATCACGCCGGTCGACATGCCGAGAGCGGCGTAGATGCGGCCCATCCATTCGGCGTCGCGGCGGGCGAGATAGTCGTTCACCGTGATGACGTGGACGCCTTTGCCTTCAAGGGCGTTGAGATAGGCGGCGAGCGTGGCGACAAGCGTCTTGCCCTCACCGGTGCGCATTTCGGCGATGGCGCCGGAGTGGAGGATCATGCCCCCCATCAGCTGCACATCGAAATGGCGCATGTTGTTGACGCGCTTGGCCGCTTCGCGGACCACGGCGAAGGCCTCTTCCAGGAGGCTGTCGAGGGTCGCGCCATCAGCGAGGCGTTTGCGGAATTCGATCGTCTTGCCCTTGAGCGACTGATCGGAGAGCGCCTCCATGATCGGCTCAAGTGCGTTGATCCGGTTTACCCGCGCCTGCAAGGGCTTGAGTTTGCGGTCATTGACCGTTCCGAAGATCTTGCGGGCTATGGAAAGCATGTAAGCAGCACCAACCAGTTCGGGTAAAAATTTCTAGTCCTGCCAGACATCTTACAGGACTTTTCCGGGTTCTCCCACCGCGCCATTACCGGATGAAACCACTCGACCAGCGCACGGGGCAGACTTAAGAACGCCGCCAAAGGGTGTCAATGAGGCGCCTTCAGCCCGGGAGGGGAAGCCGATGATCCGCAGGGGTGCTGTTTTTACAGCTTTTTGCGCCATTCTGGTGGCGTTTACGCTGGCAGGATGTTCGCAAGAGGGCTTCCAGCTTGATGAGCCAAGAGAGGTCAGCCGCGAGGTGGCCGCCAGGGTCAATGGCGAGGCGATCTATACCGCAGATGTCGAAGTGGAGGCCGTGGCGCGGGGGCTGGTTGTGTCCGGCGCGGCGCTGAAGGTCGAAGATGAAGCTTATAAACAGGTGCTCGACCAGCTGATCGACCAGAAGCTGATGGCGCAGGAAGCCAAGCGCCTCGGGCTGGAGAAAGACCCTGCCGGAATGCGCCGCCTTGAGATGGCGCAGGAGCGCATCATGGGGAACCTTCTTGTGGAAAGCGTGGTCGCCCAGCAGGTGACCGATGAGCTGATCGACCGGATGTATGCCGAGCAGGTGCGCCTGCAACAGGTGAATGACCAGGTGTCGGTGGCGCATATTGTGACTGATACGCAGGAAGAGGCCGAGACGGTGTGGCTGCGCGTGCAGGCGGGTGAGGCGTTCGAGAGCCTCGTTTTCAACCATTCCCGCGACACCGCGACGCGGATGGAAAATGGTGATCTGGGCTTTGTTGCCCCTAATGACCTGCCCGACCCTTATCCGGTGGTGATTGCCAATACGACTGTGGGCGAGGTTTCCCCGCCTTTCGAGGTGGAGGGGAGCTGGCGCCTGCTGAAGGTCAAGGACCGGCGCACCGAGCCGCCCAAGACGCGTGAGGAGATGCGGCCCGAGATTGCCACCTTCCTGACGCTGAGCGAAGTCAGCCGCATTCTCCGCCGCCTGCGGACCGAGGCGCGCATCGAGAAGGGGAGCGGCCAGGATTATCCGCCCCAGACGACCCCAGAGCCCAAAGCCCTTACCGGAGATGAACTGTGAACCTTACCCCTTCGCCCTTTGCACCGGCCGCCTTTCCGGCGCTGCCTGCTGTGCGCGGTCTCAAAGCGGCCACGGGCAGCCGTGGTTTCTATGCGCGCCGGGGGGTGACGCGGGACGATGTGTTCCTGGCGGTGTTTGATCCGGGCACGGCGTGCGGCGGGGTCTATACGCGCTCGCTGACGGCGTCGGCCGATGTGCGCTGGTGCCGGCAGGCGCTGGAAGCAGGCGGGGGCAAGGCGGCGGCGCTGATCGCCAATTCGGGCAATTCGAATGCCTTTACCGGTCCCAAAGGCGTGCTCAAGAATGAGGCGACGCTGGCGGCGCTGGTGGAGACCCTCGGCGTGGCCAAGGAGCAGTGTTTCCTGGCGGCGACCGGTGTGATCGGGGAGCCGCTGAGTGATCCCAATTATGTGGGCGCGTTTGTGCCGGAGCTTGCGGGCAGGCTGGGGCCGCCGGACTGGGAGAAGCTCGCGCGGGCGTTCATGACGACCGATACCTATCCCAAGGGCGCCGGGACGGTGGCCAGCATTGACGGCGCAGAGGTGCGCTTTGCGGGGATCGCCAAGGGCTCGGGCATGATTGCGCCGAATATGGCGACGATGCTGTCCTATGTGTTTACGGACGCCGCGATTGCGCCGGAGCTGCTCCAGAGCGCGCTGAAGCAGGTAGCCGACGAGACGTTCAACTCGATTACCGTGGACGGGGACACGTCCACTTCCGACACGCTGATGGTGTTTGC
>JBKBIZ010000046.1:15093-22760 GCA_046293975.1 Hyphomonas sp.
GTCAGCCTCGTGCTCGTGGCTGTGCAGGCCGGCCTGCAGCGCGGCGTAGAGCTCGGGCGCGTGGCGGGCGAGCACGGCGATGGCCGCCTGCGTCATCGTCGCCGGGCACAGGCTGCCGGCCTCGACCTGGCCATGCAGGTGGTCAAGGACGGGGAGGGGGCGAGCAAAGTTGCCACCATCACCGTGGAGGACGCGGCATCGCCGGCTTCGGCCAAGAAGATCGCCTGCGAGATCGCCAACTCACCCCTGATCAAGACGGCGATGGCGGCCGGCGACGCGAACTGGGGCCGGATCGTCATGGCGGTCGGCAAGGCGTATGAGCCGATTGAGGCCGATAAGCTCGCCATCTGGTTTGACGATGTGCAGGTCGCCAGGGATGGCGCGCGGGCGCCCGACTATGACGAGGCGGCCGCCAGCGCGGTGTTTGCAAAGCCTGAGTTTGCGATCCGGGTCTCTGTGGGCGCCGGAACAGGGCGGGCGACGGTGTGGACCTGCGATCTGACGCATGGCTATGTCGACATCAACGGCGCCTACCGGACATGAGCCAGCGCCTCCTGCTGGTCGTCGCGGCCGCGCTTCGGGATGAAACAGGGCGCATCCTGCTGGCCCAGCGCCCGGAGGGCAAACAGCTCGCCGGGCTGTGGGAGTTTCCGGGCGGCAAGGTGGACCCGGGCGAGACGCCGGAAGCGGCGCTCGCTCGCGAGCTGCACGAAGAGTTGTCGATTGTGGTTAAGGAAACGGAACTGCGGCCGCTGACATTTGCCAGCTTCACTTACCCCGACTTTCATCTTCTTATGCCACTTTATGGCTGTGAAAGCTGGACCGGGGTTCTCCATCCGCGCGAGGGGCAAGCCATCGCCTGGGTCGAGCCTGCAAGGCTGCGAGACTATCCCGCGCCCCCGGCAGACCTGCCTCTGTTCGATTGGTTGCTGGAGCAAGCCAAGCCGGAGTTGTGATGCGCCTGTTCAAAACCCGAATGCAGCGTCTGGCGCGCGACGAGCGCGGCGCAACGGCTATCGAATATGGCCTGATTGCCGGACTGATGGTTCTGGCGATCATCGGCAGTGTCTCGGCGTTCGCTGGCGCCAATGATGAGATCTACCAGAAGGTCGAGGACAACCTCGTTTCCGTCTGAGCCTGTTCTCAAACCTATTGGCCTGATTGCCCGGCACGTTTGACCGCGTCGGCCATGCTGGCTTTTGCACTTCCCGGTCTCAACGGTTTCGGCTGGCCGGGCGCGGGCGCCCAGCCTGACAGGTGCACGATCTCGAAGGTGGCCCGAACGCGGCCATCGGGGTCTGAGAAGCGCTCCCGGTAAAGTTCCATCGCTTTGTGAAGCACGCGCCGCGGCAGCGGCCGGCTGACGCCGCGCATGAAGGCGGCGCGTTCCCCCATCCCCTTGAGATCCCGGAAGAGGCCCTCGGGCTCACGGTAGCGAACGGTCACCGTATCGCGGTCCACCACCGGCAGGGCAAAGCCGGCACGCTGGAGCAGGCCTGCCATATCCCGCAGGCCGGGCAGGGGCGAGAGGCGGGGGCTTAAGCCGCCGGTCAGCTCGCTCTCTGCTTCGCTCAGCACCTCGCGCAGCTCTGCCAGCGTGCCTGCGCCAAAGAGTGCGCCGAGGAAGAGGCCGTCCGGTTTGAGCGCTTTGCGGATCTGGACCAGTGCCCCTGGCAGATCATTCACCCAGTGAAGGATGAGCGGCGAGACGATCAGGTCAAACCGTTCCGTTCCAAAGGGCAGGGCTTCGGCGTCGGCGAAGATGGCCTCCAGGCCGCGCGCGCGGGCCGCGTCCAGAAAGACGCCGGCCGTGTCTGCGACCGTGACCGATTTTGTCCTGTTTTGTCCCAGCAATGTCTCGGACAGTCCGCCATCGGCCCCGCCCAGTTCCAGCGCGGTCTCGAAAATGCGCGGCGTGTCGGCCACCCGTGTTTCAAGATCGCTCGACACGCGGGCGCGCAGGAAGTCATAGTCACCATAGTGCCGGGCAAAGGCCTGACGGCGCGCCCGGAGCTTTTCGCGATCAAAAATCTGCGGCGGCGACGGAGGTTGAGGGGAGGGGGACATGTATGGGGATATGACCGCTGGCAGACGTGCGGCCAAGAGCTTATTCCGCCGGACACGGGATTTCCTGTGGCCCCCGCGATCTCTCATCAGCGGGGACAGAGGCGAAGGCGCCGGGCCGCTGCGCCCTGACGAATTCACGAAAATCCGCTTCATTTCAGATCCCGTCTGCAACCGCTGCGGCGCACCGCAGGACTATGATGCCGGGCCGGAGGCCGAATGCCCGGCCTGTATCGCCCGCCCCCCAAGATGGGGCCGGGCGCGGGCCGCTTTCGTCTATGATGAGGTTTCCCGCCGCCCCGTGCTGGATCTCAAGCGCGCCGGCCGCCGGGACGGCCTGGACACTCTGACTGGCTGGATGATGCAGGCGGGCGGTAGCCTTGCCGAAGAGGCAGACCTGATCGTGCCGGTGCCGCTCCACTACACGCGGCTGGTGACGCGCGGTTTCAATCAGTCGGCCTGGCTGGCGCAGGCCATCGGGCAGGCCTCCGGGCGGCGCGTTCTGGTCGATGCGCTAAAGCGTACGCGGCGTACACCCAGCCAAGCGGGCCTCTCGACACGTGCCCGGCGGCGAAACGTCACCGGCGCGTTTGACGTGCGTGCCAGCCGCCGGAAGCAGGTGGAGGGCCGGCATGTTCTGCTGGTGGATGACGTGTTGACGACCGGAGCGACCCTGAATGCCTGCGTAAGAGCCCTTAAACGGGCAGGCGCGCGGCAGATCGACGTTCTGGTGCTGGCGCGCGTTGTTCGCGCCACGGATGTCACCATATAACGAATTGGTGACGGGCTTCAGGTCAGACTTGTCCTGAAACGTCCTGCTTTGACGAAAGGATTTCGCCCAATGGCGAAGGTAACGATTTATACGCGCGCATTCTGCCCCTACTGCACCCGCGCCTTGCAGCTGCTGAAAGACAAGGGTGTCGAACTCAACGAGATTGATGCCGGCATGGACCCGAAGCTGCGTGAGGAAATGACCCAGCGCTCGAATGGCGGGCGGACCTTCCCGCAGATATTCGTTGGCGAGAAACACATCGGCGGCTGTGATGACATGCTGGCGCTTGAGCGCGAGGGTAAGCTCGACCCGATGCTGGCAGGCGCCTGAGGAGGCACCGCCCTTGATACGCTACGCGCTCATCTGTCATGACTGCGACCATGAATTCGAGGGCTGGTTTGCCAGCTCCGATGCGTTTGACCGTCTGGCAGGGCGGGGGCAGATTGATTGCCCCGAATGCGCCGGGCATCAGGTGGGCAAGCAGATCATGGCACCGGCTGTGCGTTCCTCTGACAAGGCGTTGCCAGGCAAGATCGATGAAGAAGCGCTGGTGAAGGAATTTGTCCGCCGCGCCCGGCAGCATGTTTCCCAGAATTTCGACTATGTGGGAGAGGGCTTCGCCGAAGAAGCCCGCGCCATGTATTATGGCGAACAGGATGATCGCCCGATCTGGGGCGAAACAACCCTCGAAGAGCGCGAAGCCCTCGCCGAGGAAGGCATTGCCGCCATGCCGCTGCCGGCGCCTTTTGCGCCCAGGCCGCCCAAATCGGCGAAACGCAAACAGCCCCTGAACTGATCCTTTCTGCCGCCTGCGGCAGTCCGCGCGCTTTGACGCGCTTGAACGCGACAAAGGGCTTGGCTAGAAGGCGAACAATAAGCAGTTTCAAGACGTGGAGAGACCCTCATGGCGAGCCAGGAATATCATCGCGGTGAAATGGACATCCACGCCCAGAAAGCGACCTGGGATGGCTTCATGGTCGGCTCCACCTGGGGCTCGCTGATCACCATCATGATTGTCGGCCACGCGACCCTGGCAATTGCGATCGGTCTGCCCTGGGCTGTTTCGCTTGGCCTGATGGCAATTCTTGGCTTCGGCGCTGGTCTTTTCCTGAACATGGGGGGCCGCTGGATGGCGACGGTGGTCGTTCTGATCGTCCTCGCGCTGATCGTGCAGGCTTTCATCTGGCTGTTCAACGTCCTTCTCTAAGCCTTCAGGTCTGAGCATTTCGGCGGATAATTAACACTGCCGCAAAGCCTTCTCCGGCATACCCCCTTGAACTTTATCGAAAATCGCTAAAGTTGAGAGTCTACCCGGTTCCAGGAGGCCGCTCATGAGCGACGCGCCACTCATCCTCACACATGCAACCAAGCGATTCGGCGGGTTTACCGCGGTAAGCAACTTGTCGTTTGAGGTGCCTGCCGGGCAGATCGTCGGCTTCCTTGGGCCAAACGGCGCGGGCAAATCGACCAGCCTGCGGATGTCGCTGGGGGTGATGGCGCCTGATGAGGGCGAGGTGCGCCTGTTCGGATCGCGGCCGGATCTGAAGAATTTGAAGCGCGTCGGTTTCCTTCCCGAAGAGCGCGGCCTCTACAAGAAAATGAATGCGCGCGACACGATCACATATTTCGCCCGCCTGAAAGGCATGAGCGCGAGCGATGCGCGCGCCCGGGCGGATGAACTGCTGGAGATGACGGGCCTGGGCGCATTCCGGATGACGCGTATTTCAAAGCTCTCCAAGGGCATGGCGCAGAAGGTGCAGATTCTCTCCACGCTCGCCCATCGCCCGGATTTCCTGATCCTCGACGAGCCGTTCTCGGGCCTTGACCCGATGAACCAGCAGACGCTGGAAGACCTGATCAAGGCCGAACATGCCCGCGGGGCGACGATCCTTTTCTCCACCCATGTGATGGAACATGCCGAGCGACTGTGCGACCGGATCGTGATGCTGGCGCGCGGGCGCAAGGTGCTCGATGGCACGCTGGAAGACGCCTATGCCACGCTGGGGCGCGGGGCGCGGATCACGCTGGAGGCCGGCTTTGATCTTGCTGCGGCGCTGGGCCCCAAGGGATTTGAAGTGCATCGCACCCTCGACAAAGGGCCGGGGGAAGCGTGGCGGGTCGATCTGGCACCCCGGCAGGGGCCACAGGACGCGCTGCGGGCTGTGCTGGAGGTGGGCGCGCCGGTGATCGGCTTCCAGCCTGAAGAGGCCCGCCTGCGCGACGTGTTCGTGTCACTGGTCGGGGAAGCGGAGGCAGCCGCGCTCGATACGCCTGCTGAGGCTGTGGCTGAGGAGACGGTCTGATGCGCAATATCTATCTGATCTTCCGGCGGGATTATCTGGGCTATGTCAAAGCCTGGGGCTTCTGGCTGAGCCTGGCGGCGGTGCCGATCTTCCTGATCATTGGCGCGAGTTTCGGCTACTTTGCGGCGACGTCTTCGCCGGTGCGTTATTTCGCGGTGATCGAGCCGGCGCGCGTCTATGCCGATGCGATCGAGAGCGAGTTCCAGCGGCGCAGTGCCGCTGCTGCCGAGGAAGCCAAGGCGCTGGCCGAGCAGATGAACATTCCGCTGGCCGAGGCCGAGGATCAGCTGGCCGAGTCCACCGGCAGCCGGAAATTCTATGAAGTGCCCGCACCGGCGCGCACGCTGGAGGAGCTGCGGCCCTGGCTGACCGGGGAGCGGACGGTGCCCGGCCCGGCGGGGGAGCGGCCGCTGTTTGCGGTGTTCATCCTGTCAGACGATGGCAGCCAGCTCGAATATTGGAGCGGGGACGTCAATATCGACACGTTGCAGCGCACGGCGGAAATCGCGATGCGCGATCTCAGCCGGCGCGGCGCGCTGGAGGCCTCGGGCCTCAATCCCGATTTCCTCAAACGGGCCGATGACGCGGCGATCAAAGTGCCGGCCTTCCGGCTCAACGCCACGCAGGCCGGGGAGAGCGGTGCGGAAGTCACCATGGCCGACCGCGCGCCGACGATTGTCTCTGCCGCGCTCGCCTATTTCCTCTGGCTGATGATTTTCTCGATCATTCAGTATCTGCTGATGGGGACGATCGAGGAGCGGTCCAACAAGATTTTCGATACGCTGCTGACGTCTGTGCAGCTGCCCCAGCTGCTGGCGGGGAAGATGCTGGCGGTATTTGCGGTGACCTCGACGATGATGCTGTCCTGGGCGCTGTTTGCGGTGGGCGGCTCGGTCATCTCGGCGAGCCAGGTGCCCGGCATGGGCGAGATGATCCAGCCTTTCCTGGCGGCGGCGACGGACCCGAAGCTGATCATCCCGGGGCTGATCAGCTTTGTGCTCGGCTATATTCTCTATGGCGCGCTGTTCATGGCGCTCGGCTCACTGTGTGACACGATCCAGGAAGCGCAGACCCTGCTCAGCCCGATGATGATCCTCCTGATGCTGCCGATGTTTGCGATCTTCGTGGCGTTCCAGGACCCGGGCTCACCCATCGTGGACATAGCGTCCTGGTTCCCGCTATTTACGCCCTTCCTGCTGATCCTGCGGATGCCGCACGATCCGCCGATGTGGGAAGTGCTGGCGCAGATGGCGATGATGGTGGTGGTCACCTTCCTCGTCGTCTGGGGCGCCACCAAGGTCTACCGCGCAGGCGCCGTGCACGGGGCAGGGATCGGTGAACTGGGCGGAATGCTGAAGCGGGCCGTGGGGATCAAGGCGAAGGCAAAAGCCGTCTAGAGGCCGGACAAGCGTTTCCGGCAGGCTTCAGCAGCTTCCGGGAGAAGGTTCTCGACCATCTTAGAGACATGTCTCGCCCTTTGATGTCGTGCTTTCCAAGCAAAGCGCAGTGCGAGAGCGACTACAAGTGTAATTTTACTTGAAAGATGCCGCGCGGCTGTGGAGATTAAGGTGGAGGCTAGGCGTGTTTTCGTGGGTCGCCCTCTTCAGGCGACCTGGGCCACATCGGCGATGCGCGCGCGCCTGGAGGACATCGCGGGTTGTCTGGCCGGCGTGTTCCAGCGGGTGCGTTGCAGCCAGGCGCCGTAATCCCGGTTGGGCAGACGCGGCGTTGGCAGCATGGCGAGGGCGTCCAGCACGATGTCCTGCCGCTTGGATGTCAGCGAGAAGGTTTGCGCGCGCCGGCCATGCGCGTCGACTTCCGTGAACTCTGCCACGCAGCCCTCCTTCTGGAACTGCACCGTGCGCTTGCTGACGGTAAACATGGCAGCATCCCGGTCCAGCCAGGAGATGACATCACCGGGCACCAGAATGCGCTGCGGCAGCTGCGCCATCGGGAAAGCTTCCTGCAAGGCACGCACAAGGCTACGCCGAAACGGAAATTCCGAATGCGCCACAACAACCCAAGCGGACAACGAGCCATCCTCCCCGGTTTTTTCGAGAATCTCGCATACCGTTCCGCCGTGCAGGACAATCAGCCAGCTGGGGCGGGTGGGTGAGAAGATGTGGGTGTCTGTCCTGATCTCGGATACGCCGAGGCCGAACAGGTGGTGGAGCGCCTCAATGTGCGGCATTTCCTGAGAGGGCCAGGCGCGATATTCAAAGAGGGGCGTGCGCGACATAGGGAAACCTGACTTTTTCGTAAGAAGGTCTGGGTTCAGAACGGCCCAAGCGCGAAGGGGTTCCATTGTGGTGGAAAAACAGAGTCATTACAGGCGCAAGACACTGACCAAACAGAAAACCCCGCCAGAGGCTCTGGCGGGGTTTTCTTGTCTCCAGGCGGCGATGGACCGCTAGATCAGGTGTCCTACACGATACCTTCGCGCTGGGCGCGCTTGCGAGCAAGTTTGCGGGCCCGGCGCACGGCTTCGGCGCGCTGGCGAGCTTTCTTCTCGGAAGGCTTTTCGAAAT
>JBKBIZ010000047.1:0-21758 GCA_046293975.1 Hyphomonas sp.
GACGGCGCCATTCGTGACCTCATCCGCTACTATTCCCGTGAAGCGGGCGTGCGGAGCCTGAAGCGTGAAGTCTCTCGCCTCGCCCGTAAGGCGGTGCGCGAGATTGCGACCGGCGAGCATACGAGCCTGACCATCGATTCGGACAATCTCGCGAAGTATGCGGGCGTCCGGAAGCATCGTTATGGCCTTGCCGACGAAACCGATCAGGTGGGCGCCGTGACCGGCCTTGCCTGGACGGAAGTGGGCGGCGACCTCCTCACCATCGAGGCGGTCAAGATGCCGGGCCGGGGCGCGATGAAGGTGACAGGTAACCTGCGCGATGTGATGAAGGAGTCGATCTCGGCGGCCAGCTCGCTGGTGCGGGCCCGCTCGGTTGACCTCGGCATCAAGCCGACCGTGTTCAACACGACCGACATCCACGTGCACGTTCCAGATGGCGCAACGCCCAAGGACGGGCCCTCTGCGGGCGCGGCCATGACCACGGCGATCGTCTCGCTGCTCACCGGCATTCCGGTGAACCGCGAAGTGGCGATGACGGGCGAGATATCCTTGCGTGGACGGGTGTTGCCGATTGGTGGCCTCAAGGAGAAACTGCTTGCGGCGCTTCGCGGGGGCATCAAGACGGTGCTGATCCCGAAGGAAAACGAGAAGGATCTCGACGAGATACCCGATAACGTCAAAACCGGCATGAAGATCATCCCGGTGTCGGACATCCAGGAGGTGCTGAAACTGGCGCTGACCGGGCCTCTGACGGCGATCGAATGGTCTGAAGCCGATGAGGCGCGCTTGCAGGCGAGCCTTGGCGGCTCACCGGGCCCTGCGGGCGACACCGACGCGGTGCGCACGCACTGAGCTTTGGGTTGCGTTGAAACTTTTGGAAAAGCCCCCTCCGCGAGAGGGGGCTTTTTTGGTTGGGGGAGCGGGCGCCGCACCAAATCCCCCCGTCTCGTCACCCTCGAGCGGCAAAGCCGGTCTGAGGGGCCAGCCTCTGCCACCGCCCCGCGTGCCGCGAGGATGCGTTGGGCGATGGGCCCTCAGATGGCCTTTGGCCATCGAGGGTGACGAAGGAGGGACGCGGCAGGTGTTTGAGCCGCAAAGCGCACTTGCTTTCCTGCCACTGGCGCGGGTAAGAGGGCGGCGGTGGGGCGATTAGCTCAGTTGGTAGAGCGCCTGCTTTACACGCAGGATGTCGGCGGTTCGAGCCCGTCATCGCCCACCATTTTCCTTCCCTGTTTTCCTTTTCGGGCCGGCCTCTTTTTGCCTTGGTTCTGTCAGATGCTTGACGCATGGCCCGCATAGGGCACGCTGGAATGACGCGCAGGAGGAAATCGCGATGAAATTTACCCATCTTCTGATGGTGGCGGCGGCGCCGCTGGTGCTGATGGCGTGTTCGGGGGAGAGCGTTCAGGCGCAGCTGGCGGACATTGAGGCGCCAGCGGAGCCTGCGGTTGAGGCGGAGGCGGAAAGCGCTGAGACGCTTACCGCAAGGGGCAATGAGCCGGGCTGGACGCTGACGCTGGATGGCACGACCCTCACCTATGTTTATGCCTATGGCGAGAGCACGCACACAGCGCCTCAGCCTGTTGCCGAGGCGTATGAGGGCGGCCGGCGCTATGCCACGGCGGATGGGGCGCTGGTGTATACGGTGGTGGATACGCTCTGCGCCGATGACATGTCGGGCATGCCTTATCCCAAATCGGTGACGGTGGAATTTGAGGGCAGTTCGTATCGCGGCTGTGGCGGGGACACCCAGGATCTTGTGACGGGGGAATGGGAGGTGATCGAGGTGAACGGGGCGGAGGTGATGCCCGGCGCGGTCATCACGATGACATTTGAGGCCACAGAGGCGCCAGAACCGGACACTTCGGGACAATTCGTGCCAGGAACGGGCCGCGTGGCCGGCAAAGCGGGCTGCAACTCCTATGGCGCGGAGTACATGATTTCGGGCGAGGGGCTGAGCGTGGGCGAGGCGTTCCGTACCGAAATGGCGTGTGAGCCGGACCTGATGGCGCAGGAAGACGCCTTCCTGGACGCGCTGGGCCGCGTGTCGGCCTTGATATTTGAAGCCGAAGGCGCCGAGGTGGAACTGCGCGATCATGAATTCCGCCAGATCTATGCCCGGCGCAAGTAGGCCTGCCCCTCGGGCACAGGTTGACGGGGCCATCGCCGCTCAGCAATCCTCCCTGAAATATAATTTTTCAGGGAGGCAGGCGGCCAATGGACTCTACGGTCAACAAGGCGACGACACGGATTGCCATTCTCGGCGCGGGCATGAGCGGGCTTTGCATGGCCGCCAAGCTCAAGGAGGCAGGCTACGGCCTCATCGACATCTATGAGAAGTCGGCCGGTGTCGGCGGCACCTGGCGGGACAATACCTATCCGGGATGCGGGTGCGATGTGCCCAGCCACCTTTACTCATACTCGTTCGAGCTTAATCCGGACTGGGACTATAAATGGTCGCTCCAGCCGCAGATCCTTCAATATTTCGAGGACTTTGCCGACAAATATGATGTGCGCCGGCATTGCCATTTCAACACCGAGATCACCGATTGCAAATGGGATGATGCGACCAATTTATGGACGCTGACCGACCGGGCGGGGGAGAGTTATGTGGCCGATGTGCTCGTCTCCGGGCTTGGCCAGCTGAATATTCCGCTTACGCCCAATTTCCCCGGCCTTGAGACATTCAAGGGCGCGGCGTTCCATTCGGCGCGGTGGGACCATTCGGTGGACCTGAAAGGCAAGACGGTTGCGGTGATCGGCAATGGTCCGAGCGCGGTGCAGTTTGTGCCGGAGATACAGAAGGTGGTGGGCAAGATGCTGAGCTTTCAGCGCTCGCCTGCCTGGTGCCGCCCGCGCGGGCAGCGCAAGTATGATACGGCGGCGAAGAAATATTTCGCTGGCGGCGACTGGCGGATCAACTGGTACCGGTGGCGCATCCGGGCGTTTGCCGATTTCGGCTTTGGCGCGTTTTTGCAGAAGTCTCCGATGGGGCTGGCCGATTCCATGAAGAAGATGTGCCAGAAGCATCTGGAGGATCAGGTGAAAGACCCGGTGCTGCGCGAGAAGCTGACGCCGGATTTCGAGCCGGGGTGCAAACGTATTCTGATCTCGGATGATTATTATCCCGCGCTCTGCCAGCCCAATGTTGAGCTGCTGCGCCAGGGCATCAAGGCTGTGACGCCAGACGGCGTGATCGGCGAGGATGGCCAGGAATACAAATGCGATGTGATCATCTGGGCGACGGGGTTTCAGTCAACCGAGTTCCTGACCCCGATGCAGGTTTATGGGCGGGGCGGCCTCAGCCTCAACCAGGCCTGGAAGGATGGCGCCGAGGCTTTCAAGGGCGTGGCGGTGTCGGGTTTCCCGAACTTCTTCCTGCTCTATGGGCCCAACACCAATCTGGGGCACAATTCCATCATTCTGATGGTGGAGCACCAGACCCATTATGTGATCCAGTGTATCGACAAGATTGCCGAGAAGGGCGTGGCGGCGATTGATGTGACGCCATCGGCGATGACGGCATATAATGTGCGTGTGCAGAGCGAGATTTCCAAGACGGTCTGGGCGTCTGACTGCCACAGCTGGTACAAGAACGAGGCCGGCAAGGTGACCAATAACTGGTATGGCCGCACGACCGACTACAAGAAGGAAACGCGCATTCCGGACTGGACGGATTTTGAGGTGGTGAAGGGGTAGGGGCTCAGACTCACTACGCCCTTCGGGCGGCCCTCACCTCCCACCGCCTTTGGCGGCGGGCCCCCCCTCTCCCGCGAAGTGGGAGAGGAGGGGCCCATTGCAAAGCAATGGGAGGTGAGGGTCTTCCTGGCTACATAGGCTCTGTACGGACGGGGGCGAGGTCCGGGAAGACGGGCTCGCGTTTTTCGCTGCGGGCAGTGAAGGCTTCGGCCATGTGCGGGGGCGGGAACATGGCGGCGTTCCAGACGCCGATATAGTCCAGCGTGTCGGCGGTGGTGTGGTCGCGGCCGTAATTGATCAGGACTTTCGAGCCGGTGACGGCGATGGGATTTTTCGAGGCGATTTCGCGGGCGGTTTCCATGACATAGGCGAGGAGGTCTTCCTGCGTGTCGAAGATGTCATTCACCAGGCCGATCTCTTTGGCTTTCGCGGCGTCGATGCGCCGGCCGGTATAGGCGAGTTCCTTGACCCAGCCTTCGGGGATGTAGCGCTGGAGGCGCGGGAAGGTGCCGACATCGGCGGTCATCGCGATGTTGATTTCCATGATGCAGAAGAAGGCGTCCTTCGTGCACCAACGAATATCGCCGGCGGTGATCATGTCGATGGCGCCGCCGATGACGCCGCCGTGCAGGGCGAAGAGGACCGGGATGCGGGCTTCTTCCATACAGTTGAAGGATTGCTGGATGGCTTTGACATTGCTGCGGAACGCTTCGGCGGCGACGTAGCGGTCATGCTCGGCGGCGGGGCGCGGGCCGGTGAAGACGGTGGTATCCATGCCGGCGGAGAAATGCTTGCCGGTGGAGGAGATGACGATGACGCGGGCCAGCGCATTGTTGTCGATCATCCGGACGATTTCGGGAAGCTCGTTCCAGAAGGCCTTGTTCATCGTGTTCATCGCTTCGGGGCGCGACATCTGGATGTGGGCGACCTTGTCTTCGATGGTCACCTTGAAGGCTTCGTATGTGTCTTTGAGCATGGGGATCTCCTCCGTTTGAGGAGGAGTGTAGCAGGATGAAGGGGCGCGGCGAGGGGTGACGCGGGGGGAGGCGATCAGCCCTTCACCGCTTCGGCCTTTACCGGGCGCATGAGGAGGGCGGTGATGGCGTCGTCGACGGTGATCTCGCCCTCGATGACGGCGGCGACGGCTTCGCAGATGGGCATCTCGATGCCGCGCGCGCGGGCGAGGCGGCGCAGGACCGGGGCGGTGGCGACGCCTTCGGTGACGGCGTTGCGGGCGGCGAGGATGCTGGCGAGCGTTTCGCCTTTGCCGAGCGCCAGGCCGAGGGACATGTTGCGGCTGTTTTCGGAGGAGCAGGTGAGCACGAGATCGCCCAGGCCGGAGAGTCCGGTGAGGGTTTCGGCTTCGGCGCCAAGGGCGAGGGCGAGGCGCGTCATCTCCGCATAGCCGCGCGCGATGAGGGCGGCATGGGCCGAGCGGCCGAGGCCTTTGCCGAGCGCGATGCCGCAGGCGATGGCCAGCACGTTCTTGACCGATCCGCCGACTTCCGCCCCCAGAAGATCCGTGCCCAGATAAGGCCGGAAGGTAGGCGTGGAGATGGCCTGGATCAGCTCTGTGCCGAGGGCGGCGTCTTCCATCGCGAGGGTGACGGCCGTGGGCAGACCCATGGCGACGTCGATGGCAAAGCTTGGGCCGGACATGACGGCGGGGACGGCTTCGGGAAGCTCGTCTTTGAGCACCTGGGTCATGAATTCGCCGGTGGCAAGTTCGATGCCCTTGGAGCAGAGGACGACCGGCGTGCCGGGGCGCAGTGAGGCGCGCAGGGCGCGGAGGGTCGCGCGGGTGTGCTGGGCGGGGGCGACGGCGAAGATGGCGTCGGCGGGGCCGAGGTCTTCCAGGCGATTGGTGGCGCGGATCTGGGCTTTAAGTGCCACGCCCTTGAGGAAGAGGGTGTTCTCACGCGCGGTGTTGATGGCGTCGGCGACCTCGGGCTCCAGCGCCCAGAGATGCACCGTCTGGCCGTCACGGGCCAGCATCTGCGCAATGGCCGTGCCCCAGGCGCCTGCGCCGATGACCCCGAATGTCTTGAAGTGCTGTGTCATAGGCCGGTTTTGGCCGAAGCCGGGACGGGGGGCAAGCGGGGATGCTGCTTGGCAGTTTACGCCCTTCGGGCGGCCCTCACCTCCCACGCCCTGAAGGGCGCGGGTCCCTCCTCTCCCGGAGGGAGAGGGGTTGGGACTTCGCCTCTGGCACTTCCTGAACCCCTCTCCCTCCGGGAGAGGAGGGGCCCATTGCGGAGCAATGGGAGGTGAGGGGCGGCGCTATCAGATAAAGACGAACGTGCCTTGTTCGCCGTCCACCGTGATGGCGACCTTGCGGCCGACGGGGCTGGTGTCTTCGCGCAAGGTGGCGAGTTCGGCGGGAGTGGCATTGTTGGCGAGGATGCGGCGGCCGTCTGCGAGGCGGGCGAAGATGATGCCGCGTTCGGGGCCTTCCTTGCCGTGGGTGACGGTGAAGGTTTCGAGCGTTGCTTCGCAGTTTTCGGCGGCGATTTCGACTTGTTCTGCCGGCTTGGCGGCTTTTTCGGCGGGGGTGAATTTGGCTGGTTTGGCGGTGGAGTAAACGCCGGCGGCTTCCTTGGTCATCCAGCCGCCATTGGCGAGGACGAGGCCGGTATTGCCGGGGTTGTTGCGCAGCGTGGCGACCATTTCAGCTATTCCGTGCAGGGAGTAATTGTTGCCGGGGCCGCCGAAGAAGGGGAGGCCGCCTGTGAGGGTGAGGGGGCGTTTGTCGGTTTTCCAGTCTATCCCAAGCGCGGCGGCGCCGGAGAAGACGGCGCAGGGGAAGCAGGAATAGAGGTCGAGATGGTGGATGTCTGTGCTGGTCTTGCCAGCCTGGGCGAGGGCGCGGGAAACGGCGGTGTCCATGGCCCAGGAACGGTCCAGCACCGGGCGGACGGAGATGTGGTCATCGCCGGCCTCGCCGCCGCCGTGAAGGTAGACGCGCTTGCCTTCCGGCACGCCGAGTTCGTCGGCTTTTGACGAGGAGACGATGATCGCGGCGGCGCCCTGGTTGACGGCGTCCTGGGCGATGAACCATTTCAGGAAGGGGTCTGCATACTCATAGTTTTCGCGTGAGGGGGTGGAGAGGAAGTCCACCGAATGTTCCTGCGGGAATTGCGACCAGGGGTTTTTCGCGGCGACGGCGGAGAAGGGCTGGAAGAGCTCGGCCATGGCTTTGCGCTGGCCTGCGCGGCCCCGGCCTTCACGGGCGGCGATGGCGTTTTCGAAGAGGCCGTAGAAATAGGCGGGGGTGACGAGGCCGTGCTTGATCTCAGGGCGCGAGAGCATCATCGGGCCTAAGCCGCGATCTTCATAGGCGCGGGCGTCCTCGTCGGCCCAATTGATCTCTACGCTGTGCTTGCGGGCGCCCTTTGAGGCGCGGTTGGCTTCCGAGCCGGAGATCAGGACGGCTTCGAATTCGCCGTCATGAATGCGGCGGGCGAACTCGTTGACGAGGGCCTGGGGGCTCTGGCCGCCAACGGTTTCGTAAAGGAGGTAGCCGGGGTTTGTGTTCGTTTCGCGGGCGAGGGTGCCGGGGAGGTTTGTGTTGTGGCCGTGGGGATGGCGGTCGCCGGGGACGGAATCCTCGAAGATGCGCACGATCGCGAGGGCGTCGATGGCCGCCGCCATGCCGGAGACGCCGGTGTCAGCGAGGGCGGCGTTGGAGGCGTCTGCCATCAGGGAGAGGGGCGAGGGGGCGCCGTCTGCGCCCTGCTTGCCGTCCCATTGGCTCATCGCCTGGCCTACGCCGATCAGGACCGGAAAATCACCTTTTGCCATTGCCCGCGCTCCTCAAGTTTAAACAGGTCTGACGCCCGTTTAACGTGCGGTAAGCCGTCTTGGGAGCCCCGACGCAGGGGAAGGGGCGGATCAGTGCTGGAAGAGGCGCGGGAGGGCGGCGAAGACAAACGAAGGCCCGCAAATTCCCCGTGGTCATGTTTGACAGCTTCTTTTCGCCGAGGATGATTGGTCAACACAGATAAAGAAGATTTGGGGAGCCCATGAAATACGACCTGATCATTGTTGGTGGCGGTATCGGCGGCGCAGCGCTGGCGGCGGTAATGGCGAAGGCGGGCTGGAGCGTGCTGTTGCTGGAAAAGCAGGCGCAGTATGAAGACCGGGTGCGCGGGGAATGGATTGCGCCCTGGGGCGTGGCCGAGACCAAACGGGTGGGGCTTTATGATCTGCTGAAAAGCGCAGGCGGGCATCACATCACTTCGCATGTGACGTATGATGAAAGCCTGCCGCCGGAGATGTGTGAGCAGGCGGCCCTTCCGCTGGGCTTGTTGCCGGACATTGCCGGGCCGCTGTGTATTGGACATCCCCATCATTGCGAGACGCTGTTTGGCGAGGCGGCGCGGGCGGGCGCCACGGCGCTGCGCCCGGTGGTGATCGAGACTGTGACGCTGGGCGAGTTGCCGAGCGTGACGTATACGCATGATGGCGCCACCCATACCGCCACGGCGCCGCTGATCGTGGGGGCGGAGGGGCGGCAATCTGAAGTACGCAGCGCGGCGGGAATTGGTCTGCATCAGGACAAACCCCATCACTGGTTTGCCGGTCTGCTGGTGGATAATGTAAAGGGGATTGATGATACGCGCCAGTCGATCGGGACGGAGCGGGATTTCGGGTTTCTGGCGTTTCCGCAGGGCGGCACGCGGGTGCGCGTCTATGGGGGCTACGCGCTGGAGGACAAGGCGCGGTTCACCGGCGAGGACCGCGCGCAGCGTTTCCTTGAGGCATTCCGGTTTGACTCAGCGCCCGCCAATGTGGCGATTGCCGAGGGCACGCCTGCGGGGCCGCTGTTTGCATATTTCAACAATGACAGCTGGACGGACGAACCCTTTGCCAGGGGCGCGGTTCTGATCGGCGACGCGGCGGGGTGGAATGATCCGATCAATGGGCTGGGCCTGTCGATCACCTATCGGGACGTGCGGATCGTGTCGGATATTCTCAAAGCGGCGGGGCCGGGGGCTGAGCCTGATTTTGCGCCGTATGCTGAGGAGCGGTATGAACGGATGCGGCGGCTGCGCTTTGCCGGGCAGTTGCAGGCGGCGCTCGATATGGAGTTTGGCGAGGCGGCGCGGGCAAGGCGGCTTTCCTATCATCATCGCCGCCTGAGCGATCCGACGCTTGGGATGCATGGCGTGGCAGTGCTCGCCGGGCCGGAGATGGTGCCGCCGGAGTTTTTCACGGACGATCACCGCCAACGTGTGCTGGAAGCGAGCTGAGATCATGAGTGTTGATATTGTAACGTTCAATGCGGACTGGCTCAAAGCCTGGTCGGACAAGGATACCGAGCGGCTGGTGTCGTTCTATTCGGAAGATACTGTCTATATGGACCCGCAGACGGCGGGCGGCCTGAAGGGGCGCGACGCGCTGCGGGCGTATCTACAGGGGCTGTTCGGGGCGACGCCGGAGATGGTGTATGTGCCTGAGGCGGTGTGGGCGATTGAAGGCGGGTTCTGTGGGCGGTGGATTTGTACCGTGGGGCCCGGCGGCGCGGATGGGCGCCTGCGGGGGTTTGACCTCGTGATCCTGAAGGACGGCGAGATCGTTCATAATGAGGTCTATGTGCATCAGCTGCCTGCCTGAGGGCGGGCGGAATGACGGGGCCGGCAACCGTTAACCTTGAAATGCAGGGGAAACTGGAGCGGGTGAAGGGAATCGAACCCTCGTCGTAAGCTTGGGAAGCTTCTGCTCTACCATTGAGCTACACCCGCGCGCGCTGCGTATTTGACGGCGAATGCGGCGCTGCGCAAGGGGGCGATTCACCCTTATGGCAAGCAGGCTGGCGTATTTTGCTGCCTCCGCGTAAAAGGCCGCGCATGAACGGATTTATTCTCGTTGCTCTGGGCGGCGCCATTGGCGCGAGCCTGCGTCATGGCGTGGGGCTGGTGGCTATGCGCTACCTGCCCACCGGCTGGCCGTGGGGCACGAATTTTGTGAATATCGCGGGCAGCCTGGCAATGGGCCTGCTGATCGGATGGCTGGCGCTGAAGGCGGAAGGGACAAGTCAGGAAACGCGGCTGTTCCTCGCTACGGGCGTTCTGGGCGGGTTCACGACGTTTTCGGCATTTTCACTCGAGGTCGCCAACATGTTGCGTTCGGGCGAGACCCTGAAAGCCGGGCTTTATGCCGGCTTATCGGTCCTGCTCTGCGTATCGGCCCTCTTTATCGGCCTCTGGATGGCCCGCAGGATATTCGCATGAGCGGACAAATCATTACTGAAACCGTGTCGGAAAAGGAAACCGGCGCGCGCCTTGACCGATGGATCAAGCGGCGCATGAACGCGACGCAGGGCCAGGTGGAGAAGCTGCTCCGCACCGGGCAGATCCGCGTCAATGGCGGCCGGGCGAAAGCCAGTACGCGCCTTGAGACGGCTGACGAAGTGCGCTTCCCTATCTTTGCGGCTGAAGACGCCGGCGCACGGAAGGCAGCCAACGCCAAGCAGATTTCCGAGGAAGACCGCGAATTCCTCCGCTCGATCATCATCTATGAGGATGATGACATGCTGGCACTGAACAAGCCCGCAGGCCTTGCGGTGCAGGGCGGCTCGGGACAGGGCCGGCATGTCGACGGGCTGATCGCGGGCATGGATGTGGACGGCCACCGGCCGGTGCTGGTTCACCGGCTGGACAAGGATACTTCCGGCGTGCTGCTGCTGGCCAAGCACCCGGCAGCGGCCGCGCGGCTCACTGAACTCTTCCGTAGCCGGGAGATGGACAAGGTTTACTGGGCCGTGACGGTCGGCGTGCCGAGCCCGCAGGCCGGGCAGATCCGCTGCTGGATGGTCAAGGGCGTGCCCGACATTAACGAGCCTTCGGGCTACCGCCCGGTTGACCCCTATGCCACAAAGCGCCGCGACGGAGACCGTGAACGGATGATCCGCTCGGCGCAGGGCGTCGAAGGCGCGCGGCATTCGATTACGGACTATGTTGTGGTCTCCACGGCGGGCCCAAAGGCGGCCTGGGTGGCGATGCGCCCCGAAACCGGACGGATGCACCAGTTGCGCTTCCACATGCTGGAGATGAACACCTCGATCCTGGGCGATTATAAATACAAGTCGCGCCGCGAAGTGCCGCAGGGTCTTGCCGAAGGGCTGCACCTGCATGCCCGGGCGCTGATCATTCCGCGCGAGCATGGCAAGCCGATCAAGATCATCGCGCCGCTGTCGCCGCATATGAAAGAGACGTTCGAGACCCTCGGCTTCCTTGAGCAGGAAGCGGGCAAAGACCCGCTGGCGCCCTTCATCTGATGCGAGGCACGCTCCGGTTCTGGATCAATATTGTGGTGGGCGCGGCGCTGAGTGGGGCTGTGTTCATCGTCTACATGTTCTTCTCCGGCGGCATGTGCCGGGCGGCGCTGGAGTTTGCGCCAGCCTGCACGCTGGAAAGCCGGTGGGAGGCGCTGCGCCTCAACTGGGAATCGGCGCTGTTTCTGCTGCCGCTGGCGCTCTTTATTGGCGCGTTCGGCGGTATGCGGATAGCCCAGCGCAAGAAGAAGAGGCGGGTTAAGTGAGCCTGACTGAGCTGCGCCTTGCCATATGGGATGTAGACGGAACGCTCGTGGACAGCCGCGATGTGATCCAGGCGTGCATGGAGACCGCCTTTCGCAGCGCCGGTCTTCCGCCACCGGACTATGACGCGACCCGGCAGATTGTGGGCCTCAGCCTCGACGAAGCGCTGGGCACGCTTGCCCCGCCGGATATCGGCGCGGAGAGGCTCGCGGCGCTGGTGGAGGCGTACAAGCAGTCCTTCACGATCCATCGCACGACGCCGGGGTATCATGAGCCGCTCTATGCCGGGGCACTTGAGCTGCTCGATCAGCTGAAGGCGGAGGGCTGGCTGATGGCGGTGGCGACGGGCAAATCCCATCGCGGCGTGGCGTCCCTGTTCGAGAAGCACCAGCTGCGCGGGTATTTTGATACGGTCTGGTGCGCCGATGACGGGCCGGGCAAGCCGCACCCGTTCATGGTCGAGCAGGCGATGGGCGCGCTTGGCTGCGCGCCTCAGGAAAGCCTGATGATTGGCGACGCCATCCACGACATCGCGATGGGCAAGGCCGCCGGCGTGCGCACGCTGGGGGTCAGCTGGGGCTTTGGCAAGGCGGACGAACTGGCCGCTGCCGGGGCCGATGAAGTTCACCATGATTTCAGGACACTGACGGAAAGCCTGATGGCATTTGCCTCAGTCTGAGGCCATCAGAGTTCGTCCGGGTTGAGAACCGGCAGGTTTTCGTCTTTCAGGTAGGACCGGAAATCAGTCAGGGCCTGAGCCCAGTTATAGGCCTCGTCCTGGCTGAAGATATTTTCGTCTCGCAGATCGACTTCCATCAGGATGCAGGTGATCGGCCCGACCCGGTCTGAGCTGTCGAGTACCATCTTGCCTGCATAACTCTTGAGATTGTAGTCGTTGACCGCTTCCAGCATCTGCGTGCGGTCAGCCCAGGGCAGGAGGCGGATACAGGCCTTGAAGTTCACTTCCTCACAGGCCTGCTTGCTTGTATCGGCCGTGTCACACTTATTCAGGGCGGTTACCGTGCCAAGGCCCTGTAGCTCTCCGGAAACGGTCGGCTGACCGGATAGAACCCCCATGCGGCTGCTTTTCTGGCCGACCGAATCAAGCACGTCGCGCACCTTAAAAAGGTTTGTGGGCTCTGCCTGCGCGATCGAGGCACACAGGAACAGTGTTGCAGCAACGAGGCCAGCGGGGCGGTACATGAGGCAGGGTCTCCTTCCTGCCTTGTGCAGTGGCAGGCCGATTTAGCGCTAGTTAGCGCGCGGTGCAGGGGTGGGAAATGGGCGCACTGCTAAAGGCATATCGAAGGTCAGCCCGCAAAAATTTTACAGATTGTTAGGAACAACGGGCGCAATCGGCGCGTTATGGAAGCGGCGATCACCTTAAGGGTGGACCGTGGTGGGCTGAGCGCAATCGATACAATCATGAAGACCCTGAAGATAGAGTTGGCAATTGCCGGGGCTGCCCTTTTCGCCCTTGGCGCTTTCGTGGCCACACGGCCGCAGGAGGCAGAAGCCGTTCAGGCCTCTGGTCTGACGCAGTTCACCAAGGCTGATTTTGCTGCTTTCGACCGCAAATTCGAGATGGATGGCGAGACCTGCGATGTGGGCCTGAAGCGTGAGCGTCTGTGCTTTGGACGTTCGCCCGTTGAGACCCTCCTGGCCCCGGGTGTAACTCTGCCGCCGGAAGTACCGGTGGTTGGCGCCGAGTTTCGGGTGATCGTGGTTACCGAGCTTAAGTCTGACAATCTGCGCACTATCCGGTTTGGGCGGTCTCTCGCCCTGGTCGATCCGCAAACCCGTCAGGTTCAGGATGTCATCCTGCTGACAGCCCCGACCTTCGAAAAGGCCCGCCCGGCAACCGTTCACTAGGCGCCCAGAACGCCGGGCTTGGAAGCAGGCGCCGTTCGTCGTATGGGCTGAGCGCATGACTGTTACAGCTTCTGCCTTTGATCGCCCCAAACGTTTTTATAAAGATGTGACCGCAGAACCTGCGGAAGGTGGCGGCTGGATGATTGCGCTCGACGGGCGCAGCGTGAAGACGCCGGCGCGCGCGCTGCTGCGTCTGCCCACCGAAGCCCTCGCCCAGGAAGTGGCGGAGGAATGGGCCGAGCAGACAACCCATATCAACCTCATCGGCATGCATCTCACCCGCCTCGCCAATGTTGCCATCGACCGGACGCCTGAAATGCGTGAGGAGATGGCCGAAGAGGTGGCTCGCTATTGCGAGACCGACCTTCTCTGCCACATCGCGGAAGAGCCCATTGAGCTGGCCGCGCTGGAAGAAGCGCGCTGGACGCCGGTGTTGGAGTGGGCGGGGGAAAAACTGGGCGTCATCCTGATGACGACTGAGGGTATCATCGCGGCGCCTCAGCCCGGCGCCTCATTGCAGGCGGCGCGGAACTATGCGCTGGGCCTTGATGATTTCCGGCTGACGGCGCTGGTCTTTGCCTGCGGGGTTTATGGCTCGGCTGTGCTGGCAATGGCGCTGGTCGAAGGCGCGCTGACGGCGGAGTCTGCCTTCCATCTCTCACGTGTGGACGAGGACTGGCAGGCCCAGAAATGGGGCCAGGACGAAGAAGCCAAGACCGCCGCCGACGCCAAGGAAATCGAGTCCGACGCGATTGGCCGCTGGCTGGATGGCCTCGAAGGCTGACGGCCTCGAAACTGTCTGCCAGATGAACCCGGATGGAACCGGGAATGAACGCGCGCTTCAGGGCCGGTTTGGGGCGCTCATGTATTTCTGTGTGCATGTTGAAGCCCATCAGAACTTTAGGAGCTGCCGTCGTTGCGCTTGCTGCGCCGGCACTCTTCGCCCTCCCGGCAGCTGCTGACGGCCCGCGCGGGACCATCGCCAAGATCGAGACGCCGCTGCTGGGCGCTCAGGTCACCCTCAGCACGGGCGCGCGCTATGACCAGCGCAACGACTTCCGCAGCCCGCGCTATAATGGCCTCAACGAATGGGGCCAGACCGAGCGTCAGGTCAGCCAGCTGCGCCGCGACGCGGTCCAGGCCTGCCGGTCTGCGATCCGCACTGAAGCCCGCCGGGCCGGTTTCCGCGACGTCGACTTCGATGATGACCTTTGGGCGCGCCAGCTTGGCCCCAACGGGTTTCAGGTCACCTTCAACGAGGTGGAGTTTGAAACCAAGCGCCGGGACATCGAGACCCGCGTGAGCTGCGACGTGCGCCAGGGCCGTGTTTCAACGGTTTCCGGTATTCCGCACAACCGGGGCAATGGCAAAGGCCCGCCTCCGGGCCGGCGCTGGTAACCTAACGTAACCCATCCTTTCAGCAGAGCGCCCCGGGGCTGGACCCCCGGGGGCGCATAGCTTTGTTGACCTTGCGCGAGCTTGCCAAGCTGCGCGGAGGGGCTATTCAGTCACGCAGAAGCAGCAAAATCTGACGGATTGAAGGAGCAGCGCGGCATGCAGGATCTCATCGAGGCTCTGGAGCAGAAACGGGCAGACGCCCGCATCGGCGGCGGCCAGACCCGCATCGACAGCCAGCATGCCAAGGGCAAGCTGACCGCGCGTGAGCGCATCCAGGTGCTCCTCGATGAGGGCAGCTTTGAAGAATACGACATGTTCGTCGAGCATCGCTGCTCGGATTTCGGCATGGAAGACCAGAAAATCCCCGGCGACGGTGTGGTGACCGGTCACGGCACGATCAATGGCCGCCTCATCTATGTGTTCTCCAAGGATTTCACGGTTTTCGGCGGATCGCTCAGCCGCGCCCATGCCGAGAAGATCATCAAGGTTCAGCAGGCCGCTGCCCGTAATGGCGCGCCCGTCATCGGCATCTTTGATGCCGGCGGCGCGCGCATCCAGGAGGGCGTTGATTCGCTCGCCGGCTATGCCGACATCTTCATGGAGAACGTGCTCTCTTCCGGCGTCATCCCGCAGATCTCCGTGATCATGGGCCCGTGCGCTGGCGGCGACGTCTATTCGCCCGCGCTGACCGACTTCATCTTCATGGTGAAGGACACCTCTTACATGTATGTGACCGGTCCGGATGTCGTGAAGACCGTGACCAATGAGGAAGTGACACACGAAACGCTCGGCGGGGCTTCGGTCCATGCCAAGAAGTCCGGCGTTGTGGACGGGGCATTCGAGAACGACATCGAGGCGCTGATACAGATCCGCCGTCTGATCGACTATCTGCCGGCCTCAAACCGCGACAAACCCCCGGTGCGCCCGGTGCATGATGCGTTCGACCGCGTCGAGGCAAGTCTCGATACGCTGGTGCCGCCCAATCCGAACACGCCCTACGACATGAAAGAGCTGATCACCAAAGTGGTCGATGAAGGCGATTTCTTCGAGATCAGCCCGCAATTTGGCGGCAACATCATCTGCGGGTTTGGCCGTATCGAAGGCTCGACCGTTGGCGTGGTGGCCAACCAGCCGATGACGCTGGCCGGCGTGCTCGACATTGACGCCTCCCGCAAGGCCGCGCGGTTCGTGCGCTTCTGCGACTGTTTCAATATTCCCCTCGTCACCTTCGTGGACGTGCCGGGCTTCATGCCGGGCACCAAGCAGGAATATGGCGGCCTGATCAAGCATGGCGCCAAGCTGCTGTTTGCCTATGCCGAAGCCACCGTGCCCAAAGTGACCGTCATTACCCGGAAGGCCTATGGCGGCGCCTATGACGTGATGAGTTCCAAACACCTGCGCGGCGACGTGAACTATGCCTGGCCGACCGCCGAGATCGCCGTGATGGGTGCCAAGGGCGCCGTCGAGATCATCTTCCGCAAGGAAGCGGGCGACCCGGAAAAGCTCGCCGCCCGCACCAAGGAATACGAGACCAACTTCGCCAACCCCTATGTGGCCGCGAAGAAGGGCTATATCGACGACATCATCATGCCCCACAACACCCGCAAACGGATCGCCAACTCGCTCCGCACGCTGAAGGGAAAGTCACTGACCAACCCCTGGAAGAAGCACGATAATATTCCGCTATGAGCGATGAAGAATTTGAGCGGCGGAAGAGTCTGAGCTTTTTGCAAGCTCAAGGGATAGAACCTTTACCGCGAATGCTTTCTGGAGCGGAAGTTACGCCTCAATTCAGGGCGAACGCCTATGGGTTGATAATTGTGAATATTGGGTTCGTTTATTCTGGTCACAGGCATGGGAGAATTCCTAGCAATGCGACGGTACTTGTTTGGAAAGACTATTTTGGTCTGTATCCAGATAGTATTTCTTCAGAGTTGGGATTCAAAGAGTTTGTAAAAAAGAAGATTTCATCTGGTCCTCATCTACTAGACTTGCTACAATTTCTTTGTAGGAAAAAAATCCTTTCTAAGGATGATTTTAATGAGATCCAGCGGTTGCTTGCTACAGAGCTCATAGGGTTTCGGTTTGTCGGTTCCTATGACGATGGTGATGTTACTTTGCTGCCGATCGTCGACGAGGCCGAGGCCGATGCCAATCAGTCAGACTACGCTGAACTTCAGAATCACCCCAACGCGCGGAAGCACTTTTTGCAGGCAGTAGAACACCTTAAGGGTGCGCACTACCGAGGTAGTGTTACTGAAAGCATCTGTGGAGTAGAAAGTACCATTAAGTCGTTGTCTGGGAAATCTACAGTGACGTTCGGTGAGGGCTTAAAGCGTTTGGATAAAAGCAATCCGCTGCATTCCACACTGAAGGCGGGTCTTGAAAAGATCTACGGTTGGACAAACAGTCCGAGCGGCATGCGTCACGCAATGTCTGACGAAGCGCAAGAAGTGACCGAGGCGGAGGCAAGGTTTATGCTATCTGCCTGCTTGGCTTTTGCAGCTTGGCTCAAACGATCCCATACAGAGGGATAATTCGACTAGACAATTGACGTTTCTCGTCAGGACAACGCGCAGACCGGAACACCGGCTGCGTCAGGGAGGAAACGGGTGATGTCCGAAGACGTCTGGAGAGTGTATTTCGCGGATATGGGCGGCCATACCGCCTCAATCGTGTTCAATGACGGGATTGCGGGACGGATCAACGATCTGCCTCTGGCGCATGCGCTGAAAATCCGCGTGCCGCTGAAAGCGCCGCGCGCCGATGGCCTGACCACCAAGGAGGAAGCCGCCGCGCTCGGCCAGCTGGACGAGCAGCTGGCCGGGATCATCCAGGCCGGGGGCGGAGAATATCTTGGACGGGTGACCAATAATGGCGCGCGCTGGATACTGGGGCTGATCCCGCCTCATCCGCGCGAGATGGAAGCGGCCTTGCAGGCGGCGGCAGCCGCTGGGGGCTACGCGCCCGAGATCCATGTGGAGGAAGACCCCGGCAAGACGGTCTACTGGCAGGATCTTTATCCTTCCGAGGACGACCGCCAGGTGATGGTCGATATGGAGGTTCAGGCTGCGCTGCGCGACCGGGGCGACAACCCGGAGACGCCCCGGGAAATCGGTCATTGGGTGTATTTCCGCGATGAGACGGCCGCCCGGACTTTTACCGGATGGGCGAGGGAGAACGGGTATCAGGACATATCCGCCGGGCCATCAGAGGGCGGAGAGCCGCTCTGGCTGGTGCGGATGACCCATCAGGGAACGCTGCGGCTGAATGACATTTCCGGCCATTCTCTGGCCATCAGCCGGCATGTGCGGGAGGCCGGGGGCCAATATGACGGCTGGGAATCACCTGTGACTCTGTAGCAGCTGCTACAGGATAGCTTCTTAATACGGGTGTTGCGGCAAGATTGTACCCGCAATGGTAGCGATGGCTCTCGGTCAGTGCTGCACATAACAGTTTCATGAGAAATTGTTGCGTTTTCGACACGACTCAAGCATTCCCCACGAAACCTCCTTCCGGTATGTAAAACGCCAATGGATTTGCCCGGTAACCAGCCTAAGCCTGCGCGGGCAAACCACCTCGACCAGATCGGGGATAAGAAACGTGTTCTCCGTTTCTGGCAGACAGCGCGGATTGGCGGGAACAGTCAGCTTCTGGAATATATGCAATTTGGCGGCGATCATCTGCGACCGCTCGTATTCCTAACCTCCATTGAATACCCTACGTCTCCGCCCTGGGGCTTCTGTATTGATGCGGCCAATTCCGGGTTCGGCGTTTTCAGCATCCGCCGGCCTGGTTTTGGCGCCTCCACCGAGGGGGGCAGTATTGATCAGCAGGCGGCTCTGATCGAGGCGTTCTTTGAAGAATCCGGACTTCAGAACATTATCGTGGTGTCGGTCGGCTCGGCCAATCCTGTGGGCGCGCGTCTCGCGATCAAGTCGCGCCGGGTAACGTTCAGCGTCTTTGCCAACTGCGTGTTCAATCGCGACGTGATGGGCGAGTTCCGCCCAGCCTGGTTTGGGCGGCTGCTGATGCAGACGACCGAGAGCCGGGCCGGGGCACGCATCTCGCTTGGCGCGATCCGTCAGGCAGGGCGCCAGTTCGGCAGCCAATGGTTTTACCAGACCTGCTTTCAGAAGAGCCCGGGCGATGTTGCCTATGTAAAGACCTATCCGCGCGAGATGGCCGAAGCCTGGCAAGTAGCCAGCGCGATCAGCCCGGAGACATGGCAACAGGAGCTCCAGCCCTCGCTCAAAGGGGATCCGTTCCTGAAGGATGGCCTGTTCGCGGATGTGCCGTGCCTTGCGATATCGGGGATGGAGACAACCGATACCTGGAAAGGTGGCTTCGAGGATGAGGCCAAACGGCTCGGTGTTCCGGTCTCTTATCTCACCAGTGGTGACATTCTGGTGCCCTATCAATCGGGCACGGAGCTTCTCACACTCCTGAAGGCGAAGATCGCCGCCTGAGCCGGGTTTCGCCACAAGTGTTAGCGGGATGTTATCGCGCGGTTGTGGCGGGATTATCACAGCTGCGCTCTCACCTTTGCCTAATGCCTTGAGATCATACGATTCGGCGTTCTGGTAATTCATCCGTCAGCAAACATTACGTTTTCGCCAGACACCCTCTTGCTTAGAACCTTGTTAAGCCTCCCCGCCCACGCTTTGGGTGGGCTGAACTATTAGGATTTTCGCAGGCGAGAGGTTCGCGATGAACAAGAAAACTGTGCGCTGGGGCACGGATACCGGCTTCGAGAAGAAGGTGAAATCCTTTGAGGACCGAAATGAACTTTCCGCTCACGGACTGAGGGGAACGCGGGCAAAGGGCGATCTCGGGCTGAGCCGTGGAATGACCCGCAAGGAGGCGCGCCGCGACGCGGCTGATGCCATCCCTGTCTCCGAAGCGATGACGCAGGACCAGTGGAGCGAGCGCGAGCAGCTGATCGCTGAGCGTGCCGAAGAGGTGCGCCGCGGGCTGGGGACGTGGATGTCTTCCACAGCCGCCAGCGTGCGCAATTATATTCAGGATCAGACGCCCTGCGACATTCACCCTGACCAGCTGCGCGAGGCGATCAAGGCGGAGGAGCATGAGTTCCGCCATTACGAGGTGGATGATACCGAAGACGCCCGGACAAGCCATTCGGCGGCGATCATCGAGTTGCAGAGCTTCCGGCAGCGTCATGGCGAGCAGATCGGCGAGCGCACACCCGACATCAAGAGGAATGTGGAGCAGACACTCGCCATCCTCATGTTCGTGATGCTGGTGGAGGGCGCTTTCAACGCGCTGCTGTTCAAGGATGCGCAGGCTTCGGGGCTTCTCGGCGGGCTTATGATCGCGTTCGGTGTGTCTGCGGTGAATGTACTGTTCGGCGTAACAGCGGGATTTTTCGGGCTGCGCTATCTTAACCACCCGGCATTGCCGGCGAAGATCATGGGCGGTGTGGTGGCTGGCATTTCGATCCTGTGCGGCATCTTCCTGAACTTCTTTGTGGCCCATTACCGCGACGCGGTGGAGCATGGTCTCGTCGAGGCTGAGGCCGCCGGGCGGATGGCGGAGTTCTCGATGTTCGAGATTGCGCCGGGCAGCGTGATTGCGGGCATGTTTCCCAACATCGTCGGGTTTGACAGCTTTGTGGCGCTGGCGCTCCTGATCCTTGGGCTGACGGTTTTTGCCATCGCCGTTTATGAAGGGTATGACCGCATCTCAGACAAGTATCCAGGTTATGGCCGGGTATGGCGGAAGGAGCGCAATGCGTATGAGCGGCGCCAGCAGTTGCGCGAGGATCTGCGCAGCGACCTGTCTGATTATTTCTCCGCCAGCCGGCTCTGGTTCGAGACGCAGCTCTCGCGGCACTCGCAGGCCAAGCGCGAGATTGAGAAAGCGATGAATGTGATCGAGGCGCGCCGCGATATTGCCGTGGCGGTTGCGGCCAAGGCGGCTGACCAGGAGCGCGGGCTGAAGGTGGCCTATCGCCAGGCGCATCGCCGCCAGAGGAACCAGCTGCGCGACAAGCTTGGCGAGCAGGCAGCCTGCCCGGTCTATTTCGACGAGATCCTGACGCCGCAGCTGCCGCCCTTTGATCTGGCCAAGGAGCGTTCTCAGGCAAATACAGCGATCAAGACGATCGAGCAGAACATCACGGCGCTGAACCTGACGCGCGAATGGCTGGAGATGCATATCCAGCATGTGCAGCAGGGGCTTTCTTCGGTCGAGAAGAAGGTGGTCGAGGAGATTGCCAGAGTGCGCGACGCCAAGACCGGCGACGCCAAGAAGGCCGGTTGAGGAGGCTGAACCATGCCACGACGCAAGGAAAGGGGCCCCTGGTTCTGGCGCGGCGCGATTGCGCTGATGCTGACATCCGTATTCGGATTGTTTGCTGCCGCGGCCATGAACCAGCCCCCGGCAACGGATGAGAAGACGGGGTGCAGGCTGGACCGGCACGACCCATCTCACACGATTGTTCTGGTCGACCAGTCTGACCCGTTCAATGCCACAGATGTGGACTGGGTGCGGGCCTTGCTGGAGGATGAGGCGCGGGCGCTGTCCAAATATGGACGGCTGACATTGAGCGTGCCGAATGCGGCCTCGCCTTATGATCCGGTGACCGTGTGGTCGGCGTGTTCGCCGGGTAGCGCCGCAGCGGCCAATCCGCTGTTCCAGAACCCGAAGATGATCGAGCAGGCCTGGCAGTCGAAATTCCACAAGCCCCTGATGGCCAGCGCCGAAACGGTGCTGATAGACACTGTGGCGCCCAGTTCGCCGCTGATGGAGGCTATGTTCACCCTCGGCGACCGGCCGGATTTTCAAGGCAATGTGCCGGCGCGGCGGCTGATTCTGGTGTCTGACCTGATGCAGCATTCCAAGGAATTCTCGATGTACAAGACGGGCACAGCCTGGGAGGCCTTTGAGGGATCGAGCCTGATGGACATGCGGCCCGGCCTTGAGGGCGTTGAGGTGGTCGCCCGTATTGTTCCGCGTCAGGAATATGCGCTGCCGCTGGGCGAGGTGAAGGCTTTCTGGCAGCGCTGGTTCAAGGATACCGGGGCAGTTTACGGGTCGGTGACTTAGTTTAAATTGCTCGCGGCTGTTTCCGCGTCTGCGACGCGGAGCCGCTGCGCCTTCGCCTTGCTCGTGGGGGTGTCGGGCCTTGAGCGGTACGCAAATTTGTTTGGCCGGACTGGCGGGAGCCATCCGGGTTCGGAGCAGTTCGGGTGGCCCCGAGTGGAGCCGGTGCGCGGCGGGCGCCGCG